>CAYQRX010000387.1:0-2820 GCA_964419865.1 uncultured Hyphomonas sp.
GGCGGACGGGGCCTACCGGTTTGACGCCTACAAGAAGGAAAAGGCCGGCCCGCCGCGCCTGGTCATTCCGGAGAGTGAACCGGCCGAGCGGTTGTCGCGCGAAGCCAATGCCGTCGCCGCGCTGCGTGACATGGTGAACACGCCTGCCGCCGATATGGGCCCCGCCGGCATTGAGGCGCGCATGGCCGCGCTTGCTGAGCGCTACGGCGCGCGCCTTGCCTCGATTGCCGGCGACAGGCTGGTCGATGAGAATTATCCGATGGTGCATGCTGTCGGGCGGGCAGCGGCCGATCCGCCACGCTTCCTGGCGCTGGAATGGGGCACGCCCGGCGCGCCGAAAGTCGCCCTCTGCGGCAAGGGCATCACCTTCGATACCGGCGGCCTCAATATCAAGGGCGGCGACGGCATGCGGATCATGAAGAAGGATATGGGCGGGGCTGCCCATGCGATCGCGCTCGCCGAACTCGTCATGGATGCGCGCCTGCCGGTTCAGCTCAGCCTGTTCGTCTCGGCTGCGGAGAATGCCATTTCCGGCAATGCCTTTCGCCCCGGCGACATCCTGCAGAGCCGCAAGGGCCTCACCGTCGAGATCGACAATACCGATGCGGAAGGGCGGCTTGTGCTTGCCGATGCGCTGGCGCGGGCCTCGGAGGATTCACCCGACCTCCTGATCGACTTCGCAACCCTCACCGGCGCGGCGCGTGTGGCGCTAGGCCCGGACCTTGCGCCGCTATATACCGATGATGAGGCGCTCGCCGCCGACATTCTGGCGGCCTCGGCAGAGACGGGCGACCCGGTCTGGCGCATGCCGCTCTGGGACCCTTACATTTCCTATCTGCAGAGCCCGGTCGCCGACCTCGTCAATTCCGGCGGCGGCGGCATGGCCGGCTCGATCTCGGCGGCGATCTTCCTCAAACAGTTTGTCTCGGCCAAAAGCTGGGCGCATTTCGACATCTGGGCCTGGCGCAAGGCGAAGTATGGCCGGCCCGATGGTGCGGCGGCCTGCGGCCTGCGCGCGGTCTGGGCGATGCTGGAGAAGCGTTACTCCGCCGGCTGACGGCCTTCCGCCTCGAGCCGGATGGCCTCGCGTACGCGGCCGCGGACAAGCAGGGTGTCGATATTCTTCGGATCGGCGGCCATCGCGGCTTCGACATCCTTCATGGCGAGGTCATAGGATTGCTTGTTGAGGTGAACTTCGGCGCGCATCTGCAGGGCCGAGGGCTGGCCGGGCGCATTGGCCAGGGCAAGGTTCAGGTCGCTGAGCGCCTCATCCCATTGGTCGATGAGGATGTAGGCGCTCGCCCGGTCGAGCAGCAGGTCGGTCTCTCCGGGCGCGAATTTCAACGCATCGGTGAAAGCCACAGCGGCCGCTTCGGCCGCGCCAATCTGCATCCAGGCATTGCCGGCCTGCGACAGGTAGACGGCGCGCTGCTCCATGGACCCGGCATCGGCAGACGTTGCGAGACGCTCCAGGCGGATGGCGCCCTCCTCGACATTGCCGAGCGCGATCAGGGCCAGGGCGGTACACTGGCGGGCGCCGGGGCGGTTACCCTCGAAGGTCCAGGCGAGACCGTCTTCATAGGCGTCTTCCGGCGCCGTCTCGATCTTGGCAACGCAGGCTTCCAGCCTGTCCGCCTCGGCGGCGGCGAGTTCTGCGCCCATACTCTGCTGCAGAAAAAGCGCCGCGCCGGCGGCAACCATGGCAATCAGCGACATGGGCAGGACACTCCAAAGCCTCTATCTCATTGTTCTTAGGCGCAACCGGAGCACCCTTGGCAAATGACAAGTCAGCCATCTCTGCTGTTTGTTTTCGGGCTTGGCTACACCGCCCAGCAGCTTGGCCGCCGGCTTTTGGCAGCTGGCGGGCGGGTCGCTGGCACGGTGCGCAGCGAGGTGAAGGCGGCGGCGCTGCGGGCGGAAGGCTTCGAGGCGCAGGTCTGGGCGGGGGAGGGTCGGCCGGAGATTCCGGAAGGGGCGGACTGGCTGGTGACCCTGCCGCCGGGCCGGGATGGCTGCCCGGCGGCGCGACGTGTCCGCGCTGGTCCCGGATTGTCCCGATCTGTCACCTATCTGTCCACGACGGGCGTCTATGGTGACCTGAACGGCGGTTGGGCAACCGAATGGAGCCCGCCCCGGCCTGCGTCTGAGCGCGCCGAAGCGCGCGTCCGGGCCGAGGAGCAGTGGCGCGAAATCGCCGGAGACGGCCTGCGGATCGTCCGCCTGCCGGGCATTTATGGTCCTGGAAGGTCCGCCTTCGACCGTCTGCGCGACGGCACGGCCCGCCGGATCATCAAGGCGGGGCAGGTTTTCTCCCGCGTACATGTCGATGACATTGCATCTGGCCTGGAAGCGCTGCTTTACCGGCCGAAGGCGTCAGGCGTCTTCCATCTGTGCGACGACCTGCCGGCACCGCCGCAGGATGTCATCCTCCATGCTGCGCAGCTGCTGGG
Source organism: uncultured Hyphomonas sp. (assembly GCA_964419865.1). Lineage (GTDB taxonomy): Bacteria > Pseudomonadota > Alphaproteobacteria > Caulobacterales > Hyphomonadaceae > Hyphomonas. Next base: position 2,451 of record CAYQRX010000387.1, read on the forward strand.
GATCGAGGCGCCGCCGGAGGTTCCCTTTGAAGAGGCCGGTCTGTCCCCGATGGCGGCGAGTTTCTATGCCGAGTGCAAGCGCGTCTCGAACGGCCGGGCCAAGGCCGCGCTCGGCTGGCGGCCGGCCTATCCCACATATCGTGAGGGCCTGGCTGCGATTCTGGCGGCTGGCGCCGGCACGGTATCACCCTGATTTTTCTTGTGCTGGCCGCAATCGCGCCCTGTTCGCGCCGCCCTTCTCAGGTGTAGGATATTCTTGGGCGGAGACTCGGAGGACACACGGTCATGACAATGCTGGTGCGGGGGCGCTTCGGCGGCCTGAAGGCGATTCTGGCGGCAACCCTCATTGCGGCGACAGCCGCCTGCGGCG
>CAYQRX010000388.1:0-2063 GCA_964419865.1 uncultured Hyphomonas sp.
GTCGCGGCGGAATAGGCAGAGCGCCCTTCTCTCCGCGCTATAATCCGGTTACGGATTGTGCTGCGTTGTGCAGTGATTGGTGAAATTTCACCGATCTGCGCAAGCCCCGATTATTGTAAACAGGCTAGACCACCGGCTTGACTCAAGGAGTAGCGCCGGTGAGTGCGCAGTTGTTCGTTGCCCTGCTCAATCCCGGCATCAGCCTGCTGTTGGCGGTAGCGTTCCTGATTCTCTGGATGAACCAGCGCGGCCAGCGCCATATCCTTCTGGCTGCGGCTGGTTTTACGGCGATGACGCTCGCCTCGCTGGTTCAGGATGTCGGCCCGTCCCTCCCCCTGCAGACAGAACGGTTCGCCTCCAATCTCTGCTTCCTGCTGGCCGCTGCGCTCATTGCCACGGCCATCATCGAGCGGCGCGGCGCGCGGGCGCCGGTGCGCGTCTATGCGACGCTCATCGCCGCAGCGATGGGAGCCGTGACCTGGTTCCTGCTGGTCCAGCCCGACCTCAACGCGCGCATCTTCATCGTCAATCTGGGGCTCGGCGCGATCGCGGCCCTGCTCGCCGCCCAGCTCTGGTCGCTGCCCCGCCCGCACCTCGTTGACCGGCTGATGCTCGGCACGGCGATCCTGTCGGCGGCGAACTATCTTGTCCGCCCCGCCGCCATCGCCTGGCTGATGAACGGCTTTGGCAGCTACGAGATTTCCCAACAGTCGATCTACTGGACGACGATGCAGTTCAGCCAGGCAATGATCTCGATTGTCTTCGCGCTGAACCTGATGGTGGCGATCGCGATTGACCTGGTGGCCGAGGTGAAACGCGAAGCAAGCATCGACAAGCTGTCGGGCGTCCTGAACCGGCGCGGCTTTGAGTCGGCTGCCAACCGGGAGCTTCAGCATTGCCATGACGGCCGGCTGCCGGTGTCGCTGCTGATTGCCGATCTCGACCATTTCAAACAGGTGAACGACACCTGGGGCCACGCCGCCGGCGACAAGGTGATCTCACTGTTCGGGGCGCAGATCTCGAAGCTCGCCCGGCCGGGCATGGTCGCCGGACGCCTTGGCGGGGAGGAATTCGCGGTCCTGATGCCGGGTCTGGATGCAGGAAGTGCCCGCCTGTTCGCCGAGACGCTACGGGCCAGCCTCTGCGCGCATGGCGGCGCAGACCTGCCGGACGGCCTCATCCCGACGGTCAGTATCGGCGTCTGCCAGGACGAACCGGGCGCCGACCTTTATGACCTGCTGAACAAGGCTGACGAGGCGCTCTATGACGCAAAGCGCGCCGGGCGGAACCGCGTGCGTGTCTTCGCCCGGACGCCGGAGGAGGTTGCGCCGAGCGCCCGCAAGGCCTGATCCCGCGCAAACGGCCGCAATCCGCCGCCGCTGCGACAGATTCAAGGGTGGGCAGGCTGCTGCAGAGGGGCAGGACGCCGCCCGGCTGCTTCCCTATGGATCAGCGGCTTCGCCCGGCCCCGGATTTCCCGCCTTTGCCCTGAAGTTGGGATTTGACAGGGGGGCCGCTTTGGTGTTTACCCCCCAACTTCGGGCGCGGCGCCTTATCGGTGCGGCGCCCTCACATATTTTCACACGTTCCATGCCGGAAGGAATTGGCCCCATGTTCGCGGTCATCAAGACAGGTGGCAAACAATACAAGGTCGCTGAAGGCGACACGCTCGTGATCGAGAAACTGGCCGCTGCCGCCGGCGATACGGTTACTTTTGATACGGTCCTCATGCTCGGCGAAGGCGCCGGCGTGAAGGTCGGCGCCCCGACGGTTGCCGGCGCGACGGTCACCGCTGAAGTCGCCGCAGAAGTGCGCGGGCCGAAGCTGATCACCCGCAAGAAGCGCCAGCGCCAGACCTATCGCCGCACCATCGGCCACCGTCAGGATCTGATGGAAGTGACGATCACCTCCATCAATGCCGACGGCAAGGCCCCGGCCAAGAAAGCGGCGCCGAAGAAGGAAGCCGCTCCGAAAGCCGAAGCTGCTCCCAAGGCTGAAGCCGCCGCTCCTGCAGCGGATGCCCCGGCCGGCGACAATCTCAAGAAGCTGACCGGCATCGGCCC
>CAYQRX010000388.1:2073-2813 GCA_964419865.1 uncultured Hyphomonas sp.
TGAACGGCGCCGGCATCACCACCTTCGCCCAGATCGCCGCGCTCACCGAGGCCGACATCGCAAAGCTCGAGGAAGAGCTGAGCCTGGCTGGCCGCTTCGCCAAGGATGGCTGGGTCGAGCAGGCCAAAGAACTCGCAAAGGACGCATAAGGCCCCTAAATAAGGTCTGGCGCTAAAGGATCAGGAGCAAACCATGGCTCACAAGAAATCAGGCGGCTCATCGCGTAACGGTCGCGACTCGAACCCCAAATATCTCGGCGTGAAGAAGTTCGGCGGCGAAGTGGTCGCGCCGGGCAACATCATCGTGCGCCAGCGCGGCACTCAGAAGTGGCCGGGCAAAGGCGTCGGCATGGGCAAGGATCACACCCTTTTCGCGCTTAAAGGCGGCAAGGTTGAGTACGCCCACAAGTCCGGCGGCCGTATTTACGTCAACGTCGTACCGATGGCGGACGCAGCGGAATAACGGCCGGTCTGCATCCGGCCGCAGGAGAAGTGGCCGGGTCGCAGATGAGACGACCAGTTTCCGGGGGGAGGCAGGCCACTGTCTCCCCCTTTTAATTTGCCTTCCCCTGACAGGCCCCGCACATAGGAGGCGGCCATGACGGAAGCGAATGAAATCGAGACGCAGCGGCTTGTCCTGCGCCGGCTTGCCCCGCCGGATGCAGGCCCGCTGACAGAAGCGATCAACGACCCGCGTATCTATCGTATGCTGGCCAGCGTGCCGCCCGGCCAGACCAAGGC
>CAYQRX010000389.1:0-2785 GCA_964419865.1 uncultured Hyphomonas sp.
CTCACTTCGCGCGGGTCGAATTGGACCTCGACAATCTCCGTATGTCCGGTGCGCCCGGAGCAGACTTCTTCATAGGTCGGGTTCGGCGTGATGCCGCCGGCATAGCCAACGCGCGTCAGCCAGACGCCGGGCGTCTGCCAGAAGACGCGCTCGGCGCCCCAGAAACAGCCGAGCCCGAAGACGGCGGTCTCGAAGCCTTCCGGCGCCTCCGCCTGTAGCGGGCGGTTGAAGACGAAATGCGAGGCTGCCGTCGGGATCGGCTGGGGCCGGCCCTTCAGCGCGGTTTCGGTGGTGGGAAGATCGGATTTCCTGGTGAAGAACATAGGCGGGGCACCTCCCTGGCTGCGCTGGATATGGGGTTTGATGCCATTTCTGGCAATCGCCTGCTTGCGGCGCGGCGGGTCATCCTATATCTCGGCCGTTCTGTTGCCGGATGGCAAGGTGAGATGGCCGAGTGGTCGAAGGCGCACGCCTGGAAAGTGTGTAGACGTTAACAGCGTCTCCAGGGTTCGAATCCCTGTCTCACCGCCAGCCATTTTCCAGATGCTGTTTGCGACCAAGTGGCTGAGCCGGGTGCCGCTTTCATTGGGATGTGAACGGTGCATAGGCCGCTTCGTCATAAGCCCGAAACCGCTCAGCGCCTTCCGTCTCCGCCCAACCCTGGGCCAGCGTCTCAGCCGCTTTTGCTGCATCGGCGCCGAGCAGCGCGTCGCGAATTACGGCGCAGGGGACACCCTCCCTTTCACGGCAGATTACCGGGCCGGGGGGCAAGGAGTCAGATCGCCATAGAAGGCGCAGCGTCTCTGCGCGGGCGGGGTCGGTTTCCTGCAGGCTTCGCCAGGGGTTCTCGGCCAACGCAGCGACATCAGCCTCGCCGGCAAGCAGATATTCAAGTGAATTGACATGCGTTCCAGCATGAAACCTTGCGGCGAAGCGAGCAGGCGTGACGCCGAGCTCACGCAACCGGGCGGCCTGAACCAGCGCGCCTGATGTCGAGCCGGGTAACACTTCGCTGTAGCGCAGGGTTTCCATCCGCGCTGACAGATCGGTGAGATCCGAAATACCCGTATCGGCCCGCGTCAGAAGCACGCCGCGATAGCGATCAAGCACGGCCGGTGGCGTATCAAGGACGGCAACTGCCTCAACACTGTCGCAGTCGCGCATCGTTACCCAGGCGCCGAGATTGGTCATCGCTACATCAACCTGTCCGGAGCAGACCGCGTCTGAGAGGTCGTCCGGGGTATCAAACAGTACAATCCTCACAGGGCGTCCTGCCGCATGTCCGACAACATCCGCCATTGGCGCGAGTGCGACGCTGCGGTCGAATGCGGGGTAGCTGTAAGAGGCAACCACCAGCGGCGGCTCAGGAGCCGAATGGGTGAGCAGAACACACAGAAAAGCAAAAATCATAACTTTATCTATGGCAGACTGCAGGGTTCAGCAATCTGGCTGCTGACGAGGTGAAGTGGCGTTGAAGAGTAGAGCTCGCATCCACTACAAATGTGCGATGTCGCGGTTCCAGCGAATGCGAAGTCCACAGAAATTCGCCTCGACCCATTCCTCCGTATACAAATACTTTATCTCGAACGGCATCTCTGCTCCCGGACAAACTTCAAGCCCCGCCGGGACGCCGCCCATTCCAGAATGGTGAGAAGTTCTTGTCACCTGACACCTGCTCACCCGCGAATTCCGGAGACCAGTTCGAGTTTTTCTGACACCACCAAGCGCGGGGTAAGGGGCGCGGCGTCCGGCGCAGGGCCGGCTGAAACCGCGCCGCCTTCCGGCTTCCGCTGGCCGCGCGGATGGGCTAGGGCGCTGGCATGACAAAAGTCAAAATCTGCGGCCTGACCGATCCGGACATGGTGGCGTTCGCCGCCCGCGAAGGCGCGGACTGGGTCGGCTTCGTCTTCGCACCGAGCCCGCGCCGGGTGACGCTGGCGGCAGCGGAGGCCTTGCGCCTGCCGGCCGCTCCGGCCCAGGCGGTGGCCCTGCTGGTCGATCCGTCCGACGCCGAGGTGAGCGCGGTGGCCGCGCTCGGATTTCCGGTCCTGCAGCTGCACGGGGCTGAGACGCCGGCGCGGGTCGCTCAGATCCGGGCGCTGACCGGGGCGGAGATCTGGAAGGCAATCGGCGTGGCTGAGGCGCGCGATCTGGAGCTGGCCGCCGCCTATACCGAGGCCGACCGGCTGCTGGTCGATGCCCGCCCCCCCGACGGCGCAGGCGAGGCCGGTGGGCATGGGCGTGCTTTCGACTGGTCGATCCTCAAGGGCTGGCGGGCACCGAAGCCCTGGCTGCTGGCCGGCGGCCTGACCCCTGACAACGTTGCCGATGCGATCCGCGAGACAGGTGCCCCTGCGGTGGATGTGTCCTCTGGCGTCGAGCGGGAGCGGGGGGTAAAGGACAGGGAACTCGTCCGCGCCTTCATCCGCGCGGCCAAAGGGCTTTAACTCCAATGGACCTTCGAAATACCTGGGATCAGTGGCCGGATGTGAATGGCCGGTTCGGTGAGTTCGGCGGGCGCTATGTCGCCGAGACGCTGATGCCGCTGATCCTCGAGCTTGAGGCGGAATACCGCAAGGCTAAGCAGGACCCGGCCTTTGCTGCCGAAATGGACGACCTGTGGACGCATTATGTCGGCCGCCCGTCGCCGCTTTATTTCGCCGAGCGCCTGACCGAGCATTTCGGCGGGGCGAAAATCTATTTCAAGCGCGACGAGCTGAACCACACCGGCGCGCACAAGATCAATAACTGCCTCGGTCAGGTTCTGCTCGCCCGCCGGATGGGC
>CAYQRX010000390.1:0-2774 GCA_964419865.1 uncultured Hyphomonas sp.
CAGGGCGCGGTCATGGGCTCGAACCGTTTCCGCATCGACTTCCCCCGCCTGATCGACCTCTACAAACAGGGCAAGCTGCACCTTGACGACCTGATCTCCGACCGGATCGGCCTCGATGGCATCACGGCGGCCATGCAGAACCTCAAGGACAACAAAGGCTCGGTGGCGCGCCAGGTGGTTGTGCTGAACTGATTGCCCCCCTTTCCCCGGCCCGCTAGAGAGAGCGCTTCGCATCTGCACGGAGCGCCCTCTCATGGCCCGACCCTCGCCCGCAAACCCGAAACGGTCGACCCTCCAGCGGCTGATCCGGCGCATCGTCTACAAGAATTACGGGCGCAACCTTCTCTACCAGCTGCAGCTGCGCGCATTGAACGAAGCGGCCGATTACGTCCAGGCGCACATGCCGGAGGCGATGATATTCGAGCACTACCCCGCCTACATCGCCTATCTGGTGGAGAAGGCGCCGGCCGAAGGGCTGATGCTCGAATTCGGCGTTGCCGGCGGAAACTCCATCCGCCAGATCGCCTCGCGCACCGACCGGACTGTGCACGGCTTCGACAGTTTCGAGGGCCTCCCAGAGGACTGGGCCGGGCATCTGGAGCGCCGCGGCGCCTTCAGCCAGAAGCGCCAACTTCCCGAAGTGCCCGCCAATGTGAAACTGCATGTCGGCTGGTTCGATGCCACCCTGCCCGGCTTCCTGGAAGCCAATCCCGGCCCGATCAGCCTCCTGCATGTTGACTGCGATCTGTATGGCGGCACGAAATACATTCTCGACACCGCCGGAGACCGGCTACAGGCCGGCTCGGTCATCCTGTTCGACGAGTATTTCAATTATCCCAGCTGGCGCCACCATGAATACAAGGCCTGGCAGGAGTTCGTCCGTGCCCGGCATGTCAAATATACCTACATCGCCCTAACCGCGATGGATGGCTGCGTCGCGGTGCAGATCAAGTCCATCGGCTAGATGTCACGCCCGACCGCTTCGGCCAGCGTCGAAAATCCGTCCTCGGCGAGGCAGCGTGACAGCTCGCGTGCCACTTTTGCGGCAAGCCCGGGCCCATCATACACCATCAGGGAATAGAGCTGCACCGCGCTCGCCCCGGCGCGGATCTTCGCATAAGCGTCCCGCCCGCTGCCGATTCCGCCCGCGCCGATCAGATCGAACGCGCCGTCCAGGCGGCGAGCGAATTTGCGCAGAATGTCCGTCGACGGCTGGAACAGCGGCGCGCCGGAAAGGCCGCCGGATTCCGACTGTTCCTCACTTACAAGGCTGGGCGGACGCGCCAGCGTGGTATTCGAGATGATGAGGCCAGCGAGCCACGCGCCTTCAGCATTCACAACCCCGCAGATATCGCCGATCGCCTCCTCATCAAGATCAGGGGCCACCTTGAGAAAGACCGGCAGGTCCTTCCTGTCAGCTGATCCGCAGCGTGAAAGGAGCGCCGACAGTGACGCCTTGTCCTGAAGTCCGCGCAGGCCCGGTGTATTGGGCGAAGAGATATTGATCGTGATATAGTTAGCGTACGGCGCAACCGCCTCAATGCCGGTGACATAGTCTCCGATCCGGTCCTCGCTGTCCTTGTTGGCACCGACATTCGCCCCGATCGGCACATCATGGGAATATTTCTCCAGCCTGCGGACAAAATAGTCGAGGCCGTAATTATTGAATCCCATGCGGTTGATCACCGCCCGGTCGCGCGTCAGGCGGAAGAGGCGCGGCTTGGGATTTCCCGGCTGAGGCTTCGGCGTCACCGTGCCGCATTCCACAAAGCCGAAGCCGAACTTGGCCATCGCTTCGGGCACTTCGCAATTCTTGTCGAACCCGGCCGCCAGCCCGACCGGCGAGCAAAGCCTGAGGCCGGATTTCGGCAACTCCACCCGCGTCGAGACGGGAAGCTCCGGAGCCCGGTGCGGAACGCCCGCGCCATAGGTCAGCATGCGGATCGTCAGGGCATGCGCCGCTTCCGGCGGCAGCGTTCGGGCAAGACGGGCTCCGGCGGCGGCCAGCATCACATATCCTCCGGCAGGAAGATCGCGCCATCGGCGCTGGGCTCCAGCCACCAGGCGGCCTCGGCGCAGGAAATCTCGAGCGGCGCATAAAGATGCGGGAACAGCGCGCCGCCCCGGCTCGCCTCCCAGCGCAGCGGCGAAAGCGCGGCGCTGTCAAAGCGCAGCAGACGGAGGCGGCCCTTGCCGGTGAAATGCTTTTCAAGTGTGCCGGACAGCTGCGCCCGGGTGGATAGATGAACGTAGCCATCGGCCAGATCGACAGCAGCCGCCGTGTAGCCAGCCTTCTCGGCGGCGCGCCAGTCTTCCTCGGTCAGCAGCTTGTATACGGCCGTCGTTGTCATGTTCCTGCTCTCGCAGGCTTTCGGCCCGCAGGCAAGCAGCGGTCAGACGGGACCGCCCACCGTCGCCGACGGCCGTGCCAGCATCCAGCCGCCTTCGGCGCCTTGGCAGACCGCGAACCGGCCGCGCTCCTGTCCCGGAATGACATAGGCCACATCGCGGCACATGACCGAGACATTAACCACCGGCTGGGCGTCATAGGCCCGTGTCACGGCGCCCCCGGCCACTGGCCAGCCGCCCACCGCGCGGACTTCGACCTGCGCTGGCGCCAATGCCTCGGTCCGCTCGAAACGGACCTCCAGAGCCCGGCCATCGGGGGCCGTCAGCGTATGGGCGCTGCCGTCGCCAGCGGTCGCGATCAGCCGCAGGAAGTCTGCCTGCATCGCCCCCAGCGCGGACGCTTCCAGCTCCCCGCCGGCAGTCAG
>CAYQRX010000391.1:0-2759 GCA_964419865.1 uncultured Hyphomonas sp.
TGCTTCATGTAGCCGAGCTGGCCGAACTCATCGAGCAGGAAGGCGACCCGGTGCATGGGTTGCGTGGTGCTCGACGTGATGGCCGCGATCACGGAGCCGATGAAGGCCCGGACAAAGCGGGCATTGGGGCCGATCTTGTTGGCGGGCAGCACCATGTAGACCGTCATCAGTTCGGCCTTCATGTTCGCCAGGTTGAAATCGGAGCGCGATACGGCCGCCGCGATCCGTGGATCATCCATAAAGGCCGTGCTCTTCTGCGCCGTGGAAATCACCGAGCCGCGTTCACGGTCGGGCATCCCCATGATGGTGTTTGCCGCCCGCGCCGGAAGGCCGAAAGCGGCCTTTTCGTCGGCGGCCATTTCGGCCAGGGTCTCAAAAAGCACTTCCTCGCCGGCGGTCAGGATGCGCCGCACTTCGGGCAGATTGCGCCGGCCTTCATCCAGGCCGGCAACGTGCAGCATCAGCCCTTGCAGCAGCGTCCGGGCCGACTCGTCGAAGTGCGCCTGCCCCTTCGGGTCTGGAATCACCAGGCAGTCAGCCAGCACGGCCGATTCACCGACGCATTCCGGGTCACTCGTATCGAGGCGATCCAGCAGGTTGAAGGCGTGCGCCTCGCCCTTGGTCACGCCGAACGGATCGACCACGAAAACCTTATGCCCCAGCTCGCGGCGGGCGCGTGCCGTCACGGCCGCGTTTTCGCCCTTCACGTCCAGCACCAACGCGCTGCCGGGGTAGTCCAGGAGGTTCGGAATCACCGCGCCAATGCCCTTGCCGGAGCCGGTCGGGGCGACCGTCACGACGTGGCCGGTAAAGCGGAAACGCTGATCGAGGCCGGCGGGCGCATCGGCCACCCGGCCCAGGGCGAAACCGGCGGGCTTGCCGGGCGCGACCAGGTGCCCGGCCTGGCGGATTTCCGCGACCGTGCCCCACCTGGCCGACCCATGCGTGACCGGCTGCGCGCCGGGCGCGGAAGCGGCCTGAACAGCGGCCGCGCCGATGCTGGCAGCGCCGCCCGGTTCGCCCTGCAAACCGGCCCGCAGGTTGTCCAGCCAGGCCCCCAGGACGCGCAGCCGATGGCCCAGGGTGGAGCCTTCGCCGAGCTTGGACGCCAGCGCGCCGCAGATGCGGCCGCCTTGCGCATACATGGCATAGGTGCCGACCAGGGTTGCCGCGATCATGGCCCAGGACGGCAGGAACGGAACCAGCACGAACGCCAGCACCATTGCCGACCCCGGCAGCAGGTAGGCGAGGGCGGCCGCGCCAGCCAGCGTGACCGGGTTTTGCTTGCGCTTCACGGCCACCACGACCGCGCCGAGCATCAGCACGAACAGGACGAAGAAGAAGATGCCCCAAACCTCGGTGATGCGCCGGGCGAATCCGCCGAAATAGCCGCTTGCCGTGTTGCCGGAAAGCTGCTCCCGGCGCGTCGCGGCATTCTGCTCAACCTGGCCGCGATACTCCGCTAGAACCTTCTCGCCTTCCGCAGCCGCCAATCCCTTCACGAATTCAACGCCCCGCGTCACGGACTGCTGCGCCACGTTGACGCCGGCGGTAGCGGCAGCCGCCGGGCGCTGGCCGTCCAGACCGCCGGAAATCCGGGCGCTGAAATCGTCCAGGTTGGCAGCCGAGCCGAGGCCAGCGTTTTGCAGGAACAGGCCGAGATCGGAGCGGTACAGGCTCAACAGGTTGGCAGCGCCCGCCGCCGTGCGGTTTTCCAGGGCGGCCGCCTCCATCTGCTTCATGACAGGCAGCAGTTCGGCCCACTTGACCCGGTACGCTTGCCAGTCGCCGGCATTCGTCGCCATCGCCAAATCCTGCTGCCCGGTGTCGAGCTTTTGCAGGTTCGTTTCCCACGTCCGATAGGTCGCATTCTGCGCGTCGCAAATGCGCTTCACCCAGGCGTTCGCGTCAGGCGCATTGCCGACCTTCACGGCCTCGATGTCAGGATTGCATTCCGGGAAAACCCCAGCGTGCGCGGTATTCGCCATGGACAGCACGAACGCGCCGAAAAACACCGCCACCACGGCGGCCCAAACCCTTTGAAAAACGTCCTCAATGTCGAGCATTTCACACCTCTATGTCAGGTTGAAAAAAGCGCGCCTAAGAGCGGTTGCCGCCGCTCTCATCGCTCGAAAACAGAGCATCACCAGCGGCCTGAAGTCGCGCAAAAGTCGCTGCGGAGTTTTCCCCCTTTAGGGCCTTCGCAGCCAGTGACAGAGCGCCCAGGATCACGGCTGCCGGATACTCATCCATACCGGCTTTGATGACCAGGCCGCCAAGCTGAATCTTGCGCCGCGTGTCCTCCCTTCTGGCGTTCATCATGAACCGTCCTAACTCGCGTTCAGTTCGCGCTATTCGCTGACGGAGCCGGAGCAGCTTGGACGGTCTGAGCCGGGGCGTTTTTGGGGCCGCGAAACTTGGAGGCAAGCGCCTCGAACTCCTTGCGCAAAGTTGCTTCGTCAATGTCCAGATCACCGAGGCCGGCTGCGATGGCGAGCTTGCCGATTCGTTCGGCGGCCTTGTTTTCCAGTTCGGCCAGCTCGGCCTTGATGCGGTTCAGCTCGGCCAGCTTGTCGGCCTTGCGTTCTGCCAGGGTCTTTCGTGCCATCGTTGCAGCTCCTTTATTGATTGCGGGTTATGCCCGCGTGATGTTAGCACCTTGCGACGCTGGCAGGGAAGGCACGGCGGTGGTATAGTCATGGAGCAAAGCGAAATGCGCACTTACGGGTTGCTGCGCAACCCTCATGCGGCCGGGGATA
>CAYQRX010000392.1:0-2758 GCA_964419865.1 uncultured Hyphomonas sp.
CATGGTGATTGTCGACAGCCCGGTGAATCCGCCGGAGCGCCCGCAAGGGGGCCCGTCTCGCGCCAGCCGGCCGCACCGCATCTATCCCGATCTGGCCGCTGCGCTGGCCCGCTTCCGTCTCGCCCCGCCGCAGCTTTGCGACAATCATTACGCGATGGACTACATTGCCCGCTGGAGCCTCAAACGCGCAGAGGGCGGCTGGACCTGGAAATTCGATCCGATGATCTGGACCAGGTTCGAACCGGGAACGGAGCCGGGCGACATGCTGAAGGCCGCCCAATGCCGGGTCGCCATCATTCGCGGCGAGGAAAGTGCGCTGATGCCGGACGATGTCGGCGACTATATGCGCGCGCTGCTCGGCCATCAGGTGCCGTTCGTCTCGGTACCCCATGCGCGCCATCATGTGATGCTCGACCAGCCGATCGCCTTCATCTCCACTCTGCGCATGCTGCTTGCAGAATGGGATCATTCAGACCCGCACAGGGCGGTGACGGGCAAATAGCGCGCTCTTGGCAGGTCATTCGAACCCGAGACTTGATCCGGCGTCATCTCCCGATAGGTTGCCGCCCTCATCATGGTGGAGAGGGAAACCGATGCCGCGAGCGACACTGGACGAGACAACGCATAATTCGGCGCTGGAAGGCCTGATCGAGACCCGCCTGTTCAGCAGCACGATCACATTTCTGATCATTGCCAATGCGGTTGTCCTCGGCGTCCTGACCTATGCTGCGAGCCTGCCCGCGGGCCTTGTCACCGTACTGACATTCTTTGATACCGCCGTGACGATTGTCTTCGCGGTCGAGATCGGCCTGAAACTCCTCGTCTACCGGCTGCAATTCTTCAAGCTGGGCTGGAACTGGTTTGACTTCATCGTCGTCAGCATATCGCTGATCCCCGGCGGGACGGCTTTCTCTGTCCTGCGCGCCCTGCGCGTGCTGCGCGTGCTGCGCCTCCTGCACGTTGTCCCGACCATGCGGCGGATCACCGAAGCGCTGCTCTCGGCCTTGCCGGGCATGGGGGCGATCCTCGCCATTCTCGGTCTCGTCTTCTATGTCTCCACCGTGATGGCGACCTATCTGTTCAGCGGGTCGCAGAACTCTGACTATTTCACCGATCTCGGCGCCTCAGCGCTCGCCATGTTCGAAGTCCTGACCATGGAGGGCTGGAACGACATCATGCGCGACCTGCTGGATGAATATCCCTGGGCCTGGGCCTTCTTCGTCCCCTTCATCCTGTTCACCGTCTGGGCCATTCTCAACCTCTTCACCGCTGTGATCGTCGATGCCCTTCAGGACGGAGCGATGGAAACCATGATTGAGCAGGAAGAGAAAATCGGCGCCGAGCTGCAGGCACAGGAGGCCCTGGAAGTGGTGCGCCACAAGGAGCTGCTCGCGCTGATCGCAGAGCTGCGCGCCGAAGTGCAGGCGTTGAAAGGGGCGAGAGACGATGCGGGCTGATCAGCCCGCAAACGCCTTCTCGATCACGAACTCAGCCGGCGCGGCATTCGAGCCCTCGGTGAGTCCGGCCTTGATCATCAATGCCTTGACGTCCTGAATCATTTCCATTGAGCCGCAGATCATGGCGCGGTCGCAGGCCGGGTCGAGCGGTGGCACGCCTAGATCGGAGAACAGTTTGCCGTTCTCGATCAGCGTCGTGATCCGGCCCATGCGTTCATAATGCTCGCGCGTCGTCGTGGTGTAGAGCGTCAGTTTTCCCTCGACCATCTCACCGACCAGCGGATCACTCGCCAGGCTGTCGATCAGCGTGCGGGAATAGACCAGCTCCGCCACATCGCGGCAGGTATGAGTGACGATCACCTGTTCGTAGCGCTCATAGGTGTCGGGGTCGCGTACGAGGCTGGCGAAGGGCGCAAAGCCAGTGCCGGTGGAAAACATATAGAGACGCTTGCCGGGCGTCAGGGCATCCAGCACCAGCGTGCCGGTGGGCTTGCGGCCCAGAAGCACCTTGTCGCCCGGCTGGATTTTCTGGAGGCGCGAGGTCAGCGGGCCGTCCGGCACTTTGATCGAATAGAATTCCAGCTCATCGTCCCAGGCAGGGGAGGCAACCGAATAGGCACGCAGAAGCGGCTTGCCGTCTTCCTTTGGCAGGCCGATCATCACGAATTCGCCTGAGCGGAAGCGGAAGCTCTGCGGCCGGGTCGTCCGGAACCGGAACAGACGGTCGGTGTAATGCTCGACCGAAAGAACGGTTTCTTCGGTCGGCCCGTTCGGGTTGGCTTTGACAGGCACGGCCTGGCCTGTCGTCGCATCGAAGCTCATGCCCCGGATCTCCAGAAAGCTCTACCGGCGTCAATTGACGCGGCCGCGCGGCAAATGCAATGCGTCAGATGGACGGTTTAGTTTTGCTCAACTATCCGCGCTGATCCAACCGATCTCCGGATCCGTGAAACTGTAGGCGCCGTCGAGCTCGTAGATGTTGGTATATCCATAGCCATAGAGGTTCACGAAGGTCGCGATATTGAGTGCAAGCGGCGCCCGTTTGAGCATCACCGGAGCAACATTGTCGGTGAAATTGTTGTTGCAGTAGATCAGGATGCGCCGGCTCGTATCGCCAATGACGGCGGCGAGCTTTTCGTCGGTAAAGTCGGCGAAGTTCAGATTAACGGCCCCGTCGATATGTCCCAGGGCGAAGGCTTCGGCGCTGCGGGCGTCGATGACCAGCGTATCGGGATCGGCGCGCATGGCATTGAATTCGGCAAGGTCAACCAGGCGTCCGTTGCGGTAGAAGCCGGCCTCCA
>CAYQRX010000393.1:0-2748 GCA_964419865.1 uncultured Hyphomonas sp.
ACCTCGGCGATGGCGGCGACGCCCGGAAAGTCATGCTTTTCAGCAAAGCCGGGTGTGTCCGCGATGCGCAGTCCGCATGCGGATGGCAGTCCCGACAATAAGTCGTTATTTTTCAATTGTTTGAAAGATCTCCGGTGATCACAGAAGCACGCAAAATGCCTTTTGTTCCGTCTTTGCGTGCGAATTGCGTGCTAGTAGATCAACATCCGATTGAGACAAAGGCGTGTATGTCATTTGTATTGACAAATTCGATTGTGCGCCCCATCATAAGAACGACAAAGGAAACCAAGCCATGACTGCCCTTCGCCGTGACCGTCAAATTCAGATTCGCGCTCCCCAAGCGGTGCAAGCGCTGATTGATCGTGCCGCCGCTGCAGTGGGTTTGTCTAGGTCGCAATTCATGCTGGAAACATCCATTCGAGAGGCCGAGAACACATTGCTCGACCAAAGGATCTTCGTACTGGATGCTGACCAATGGGCGGCCTTCGAAGCGGCGCTCGACGCACCGGTCGATGCCCACAAACTCGACACGCTGCTAAACAGCCCCGCACCTTGGAAAGTGTGATAAACTTTTCTTGTGCATCAACTCAACGCTCCCACTCTTCTAACCGCCGACCATCAGGTTGGCGGTTTTGATTCAGGTAAACCCAGCCTCGACGACTGGTTGAAGCGCCGCGCCTTCAAAAACCAAGCAGAAGGCGCCAGTCGAACCTATGTCGTCACAAACGATGACGGCTGCGTGCTTGCCTATTATGCCCTCGCCGCAGGCAGCGTGATCGCCGCTGAGGCCACCGGCGCCGTTCGTCGCAATATGCCCTCCCCGATCCCGGTTGTGATCCTGGCGCGCCTCGCGGTCGATAAAAGCCTTCAAGGCAAGGGATTTGGGACGGCGCTGCTCCGAGATGCCCTGCTCAAAACAATTCAAGCTGCTGACACCATAGGTGTGCGTGCTCTTTTGATTCACGCCCTGGATGAGGATGCCGCCGCTTTCTATGAGAAATTTGGATTCAGCCGCTCACCCGCCGACAGCCTCGTGCTGATGGTGCCGCTGAAATCGGTCATAGAGCGGCTCAGGGAGAATTAGCGCCTCAGCGACATTGTTCAAATTCATGCCGATGTCGCAGCAGATGATAACGTACAGCATCTTTCGCACTTTCGATCACACCGTGTTCGAACCGCGGGGATCCTTTAAAGATGTCAACAATACTGAAGGTCTCTCCATGACGGCTCTCCTCTGCCGCCAATCAAAAGAATCCCGTTCAAGATCAAATGCAAATCGTCACATGCGATTCCCCTGCCCAAATGGGATAGGGCTGGCGCCGCGCGCCAGGCGAGCACGGCCTTCCCTTGAGAGATGGCTTAGCCGGCGATGCGCACTGCGCTAGTCTCGTTTCAACGAGTTTGGGGGAGAGACCATGAGCGCACCGAAACCCTTCACTATCCATGTGCCCGACGCCAAGCTGGCCGAGATACGGGCCGGGGTGGAGCGCTATAAATGGTTCCCGGCCCCGGCGAATGAGCAGGGCTTTGCCTACGGCATGTCGACGCCGGTGATGCAGGACATCCAGCGCTACTGGCTGGACCAGTATGACTGGCGGGCGGCGGAGGCGGAGCTGAACCGCTGGCCGCAATTCACCGCCGAGGTGGACGGGCAGAGCATTCATTTCGTGCATGTGGTGGGCGAAGCGAAGGGCAAGCGCCCGCTGCTGATCACGCATGGCTGGCCGGGTAGCGTCTATGAGTTCTGGCAGGCAATCGGGCCGCTTGCCTACCCGTCCAAACACGGAGGGAAGGCGGAGGATGCATTCGATCTCGTGGTCCCGTCCCTGCCCGGCTATGGCTTTTCCGGCAAGCCCGCTTCCCCCATCGGCCAGCAGGCGACGGCGGCGCTCTGGGACAAGCTGATGCGGGAGGTGCTGGGATACTCCACCTATCTGGCGCAGGGCGGGGATTGGGGATCGATGGTCACCTCCTGGCTGGGCAAGAACCATGGGGCGCATGATGGCAAGGGCGGCGCGAAGGCAATCCACCTCAACATGATGGGCTTTCGGCCGACCCCGGCGGCTCCTCAGACGCCGGAGGAAACCCAATGGCTGCAGCATTCGCAGATGATGATGCAGATGGAGGGCGCCTACCTCATGCAGCAGGCGACCAAGCCGCAGACGCTGGCGATGGCGCTGATGGATTCGCCGATGGGCACAGCGGCGTGGATCCTTGAGAAATTCCATGGCTGGAGCGATCTCTCCGAGCGCGGCCTGTTTGAAGTCTACACGCGCGATCAACTACTGACGAATGTGATGATCTACCTCGTCAACGACGCGATTGCGACGAGCGTGTGGTATTACAACGCCCTATTCCAGGAAGGCGGTAACGGCCTGCCCGAAGGCGAGCGCTGCGAGACGCCGACGGCCTTTGCGAGCTATCCCGGCGAACGTTACATCGTGGCGCCGCCGAGAAGCTGGGCCGACCGGGCGTATAATATTGTTCGGTGGACGGACATGCCGCGCGGCGGACATTTCGCGGCGATGGAAGTGCCGGAGGTGTATGTGGCGGATGTGCGGGACTGGGCTCGGGAGGTGGGGTGAGGGTTCCCCCATTCGAGTCGGTTCGTCATCACGGAAAGGGCGCAGCGCTTATCCGGAAACCAGTTCTGGGCCCAGGATATTTGCGGCGCAAATTCCGGGGTGACGACCGCAGCCCTTCTCAGGCCCGCAAATCGCGGCCCACATTCTGCAGCACGGCGTTTGC
>CAYQRX010000394.1:0-2733 GCA_964419865.1 uncultured Hyphomonas sp.
GGAAGTCCGGGTCATGGATCAGCGCCGCGCAAAGCCCTGTCTTCTGCTTCATCCCCCCCGAGAGTTTGCCGGCGGGTCGCTCGAGAAAGGGAAACAGCCCGGTCGCCCGCGTCAGGCGCGCGATCCTTGCCGACCGATCGGCCCGGCCGAGGCCGAACAGCTTGCCGAAGAACTCCAGATTCTCGCGCACCGAAAGATCGTGGTAGAGGTTCTTGCCCAAGCCCTGCGGCATGAAGGCCAGTCGGTTGCCGACCGCGTTGCGGTGGCGCGCGCTGCCCATGGCGCCACCAAGGCAGGTGATGCCGCCCTCCTGAAGGCGCTTGGCGCCAGCAACGAGCCCCATCAGCGTCGATTTGCCGACCCCGTCGGGGCCGATCAGCCCGACCATCCGCCCGGCGGGCAGGTCAAGCGAGACATCCGCAAGCGCCAGCACCTTGCCATAGCGATGCGTGACACCCTCCAGCCGGGCGACGGGTTCGGGCGTTGTCATGGCGTGTCTGCGCCGGCTGTCGCGGGCAGGTCGATCAACGGTGGCGTCAGGCCGACGGGCCAGCTTGGCAGGTGGCCATCCGGATCGGCCAGCCGCACCCAGACCACGCCGCGCACGCCGGTCTTGACCTGATCTGTGCGCGCCTCCACCAGTTCAGGCGGCACCCGCACCCGTATACGAAACATCAGGTTTTCGCGCTCGGTCAGGGTCTCGACCTGTTTGGGGGTGAACTGGGCCTGCGGCGAGACGAACATCACCTGCGCCGGCATCGCGCGATCAGGCATGATGTCGGCCACGATCCGCGCCTCGTCACCGATTACCACCCTTGGTGCGTCAGCGGCGGGCAGGAAAAATTCCATATAGACATCTTCGAGACTGGCCAGCGTCAGGATATTGCCGCCGGCGCCGATGATCTCGCCCGGCTGGGCCAGCCGGTAAAGCACCCGTCCCGCTCCCTCGGCATGCAGCGTGGCATCTGCGATCCTGGCCGCGATCTCGTCGCGGGCTGCGGCCTCGGCATCGACACTGCGTTCCCGTGAACGAAGCGTTGCATGGGCCGCCGCAAGTCCGGCTTCGGCGACACTGACCTCGGTGCGCTTGATGTCCAGATTGGCTTGCGAGGTAATATCGCGGCTGGCCAACCGCTCGGTGCGGGTCGCCTCGCTCTCTGCCAGCGCCAGCCGCGCCTTGGCCTCGTCCACTTGAGCTGAGGCTACCCCGACGGCGGCATGGGCGCTCTCCACGGCTGCCTCGGCGCGGGCCAGTTGTGCGCGCAGTTCTGCCGTATCCATCACCACCAGCACGTCGCCTTTGCTGACCCGGTCTCCCTCGCGCACGCGGATTTCCGCGATGCGCCCCGCCAGTCGCGGCGAAATGTCGATCAGATCGGCCTCGATGCGGCCGTTGCCGCGCGAAAATCCATCCGGTGGCAGGTCGGAGGGTTTCAACAGCACCGTCCAGGCGCCAAAGCCCATCAGCCCGGCCAGCGCAATGGCAAGGATGATCATGGAAACACGGCGGGTCATGGTGTGACCTCGTTGCAGTCGTCGGCGTTACCGGTCGGTGGGTTGGCGCTACCCAGGACGCCCGTGCGATAGATTACGAAAACTCGCAACGCATCGGCGCGCATCCGGGTCACGTCGCCATGCAACAAAAGCTGCACGACAAGACCCTGGATCATGCCCAAATAAAGCGTGGCTGCGGCCTCGATATCCAGCTCCCGGCTCAGCGCGCCTTCTGCCACGCCCGCCGACAGGATGCGGTGCAGCCGCGTGGCGTAGTTTTCAAGCAGCACGCGCGCCATCCGTTTCGCCGCCGTATCACTGTTGCGCTGAAGCTGACCGAAGATCATCCGCGGCACACCGGGATGTTCGGCGATGAAGTCGATATGGCCCAGAAACATTGCCTCGAGGGCGGCCATGGGTTCGGCCTGCGCGCCCGCCAGCCGATCGATGCGCGCCAGCAGCCGGTCGGCCACCCACTCCATCGTCCCCAGCCAGAGCGCTTCCTTGTTCGGGAAGTGCTTGAACAGCGCCCCCTGCGTCATGCGCATATGTGCGGCAACCTCGGTGGTGGTGATGGTTTCCGGATTGGCGTGCGCTGCCAGTTCCACGACCGCCTCGACCGCCTCGGCGCGGCGCTGCTCGGCGGGCAGATATTTTGCACGCATGATATGCCCTCGGATAAGCGTGTTTGATGAAAGTATGTGTTCACTTCCTATGAGTTTGTAGATGACTCGTCAATGGGAAAATCTGGTGAAGTAACCATTGGCCATCCAGGATTCGCATGATAAATGAATAGAAGTAATTGATCGCTTGATTCTTGAATGTGGAGATGCGCGATGCCGGCGAGAGCCAAGTTCGAGGGTGGGGATCAATCGGAGACCTCACAATGTTACGTCACACCAAATGCCCTCATCCTCATCGCCGCTTTAAGCCTGACGGTTGTGGCACACCCCGCGCAGGCCGAGGTCATGAGTGCCGCCGAGATTGCGGAGCAGATCGTCGATAAGGATCTGGTCGCGCGGCGCATGGGGGCCAGGGTCCATTTGCGCTATGATGTCAGCGGCACAGTCACGATCCGCGCCCCATTCTTTTCCGGAACGGGTAGTTGGGAGCGCGATGGCGATCGGCTGTGCATGACCGTGAGGGGCGGGCCAAATCCCGGAACCTCATGCCATAGCTTTGAGAACCTCGGTGGTGGGCGGTTTCGCAACTCTGACGGCATGGTGTTGCAGTTGAACA
>CAYQRX010000395.1:0-2724 GCA_964419865.1 uncultured Hyphomonas sp.
CCTCCGGGACGCGTCCCCCTCATCTGTAAAGGCGCAGCCGAGCGGCATTTCGGGTCGAATCCACGATCATGAATGACCGAATGGTAACTGCCGCATTAGCCAAAGCCCTTGTCTTTTGGGTTGATCCGTCAGACCGGCTGCGACAGTCTGCCCCGCAAATCAGGCCCAACAGAGCAGCAAGGGGATCTGCATATGTTGCTTGTGCGTCTAACGGCGGCGATCGCCGGCTGGTTGTTGTTGTCTGTCGCCGCGTGGGCCGAACCAGCCGCGCCGCCGGGCGACGAGATCAAGGCTGTGAAGCTCGACTATGCCGAGCGCGCGTCCGGGGAAGGCCGCATGACCGCTGCCGAGGTCACCGTCGCTGGCACGCCGGCGCGATATTATGTGCGGGGTACAGATGTCTCCGCCCCCTTTTCGGTACAGGTCATTGCCGCCAGCGCGGACCGGCCGCTGGAGGTGAGCCTGCACCGGCAGAACTGGGGCAAGGCGGTGCACACCGGCTCCACCCAGCCCGGCGGCGCCTTCGTGTTCGAGGGCCGCGCACATGGCGATGTCGGGGTTCAGCTGACCTCGGCGGACGGACAGCCGGCGCGCGCAACGATTGTCTTCTGGCAGGGCACACCGGCCCCGCCCGGGATGGCGCGCATCTATACCAATCCGGATATTGCCGGCGCCCCTGGCGGCGCGCGCAGCACCGCGGGCTTTGGTGGCGGTTCCGTCATTCTTTATGTCATCGCGGGCCTGCTGGCGGTGATCATGATTTTCCTCGGTCTTCTGGTTCTGCGGCGCGGCAAGGGCGGCGGCTCGGCGGCGGCGCTGCTGCTGGTCGGCGGTCTTGCCCTCGCAGCGCCGGATGCCGGCCCGGCCTGGGCACAGGGCGAAGGCCCGCGCAACCCGTTCACGGGCGAGCCCCTGCCCGGCCCCAGCGGCCCCAAACCCGACGAGGCCAAACCCGAGCCGGGCGACATCCCGAATCCCTTCGATGTCGACAAGCCGCCGCCGGAGGTTCCGTCCGACAAGGACAAGGATGCGACCGCCGGACGTCCCGATGACAAGCCCAAGGACGACACGCCGGACAATCCCTTTGCGGGCGAAGGGACGACCGGGCCTGCCAAGGATGTCGCCCCCAAGCCGGACGACCCCAACCCCTTCGCCGGCGAAGGCACGACAAATACGGGCCGCCCAGTCGAACCGAAGCCGGGGGATTTTGAAACAGGTTCTTCCGCACCGAAGGATGACCCCGCCCCGGCCGATGACGGCTATGCGAGCAGGCTCGCCGAGGCGGAGGCGCGTATCAGCGAGCTGAACCGGCAGGCCTCGGCCAACCGCGCGGAGATCGAGCGGCTGCGGATGCTGGTGGAGTCCGACCGGAACAATGAACCTGACCCATCCAACCTGCCGCCGATGCCGCTGACCTGCCGCCCGCCGGCAGTCGAGCGCAGCGATGACGCCGCCCTTGAATCGGCCTGGCGCAATTATGACGATTGCCAGACCTGCTACCGGGAGCCGCTGCGCCAGCTGGATGAGCTGCTGCTGAATTATGAACGTCTGCGGATCATCTATATGAACACCGCCGAGTTCGTGGACACCGCCATCACGATCGGCGATGCGACACCGAAGCCGCATTATCTCGTCGAAGCCAGCTGGGCGCAGCAGAAGGCCGAAATACAGGCGAGCTTTGGCGGCACGAAGCGCGCCTATGATGAAAAATGGGCTGAGTTCAACGACAAGCTCAGCGGGCTTCTGGACGAAATCGGAACCTGCGAGTCCGATCTCAACAACAACCCGATGTGGCGCGAGAAGGAAGGCCGCATGTTCTTCCAGACCATCAAGGCCAGCTATCAGAGGACGAACTAGTGGCTTCTTTCAGAATCATCATGGCATCCGCCAGCCTCGTCGCCCTGGCCGCCTGCGGCAACGAGACGATGCCGTCTGCGGCGCCTGATACGCCCGCTTCCGAAGCACCGTCAACGGAGGTTTCTGCCGAGACGGCAAGCGAGAGCGGGGCCCCTGTCCGGCCCGCCGGCCTGCCGGAGAGCGCGATCCCAGTGACCGATCTCGATGGCTCGATCTATTGGGTCGAGGCGCGCCCCGACGGGCGCGTCGCACTCTATACATTTGCCGATGACGGCCAGGTCGGCGCCACGGCGGGCCGGTTCGACCAGTTGCAGGAAGCCTATCCGACACTCGATCTCAGCCCTCTGGCAGACCAGATGGCGCTGGCCGAAGAGGCCGCGGCGGAGGAGACCGGTGGCGGGGGGGCTGATGCGCTGCGGGCCGCGCGCGACGGCCTGGTCGACGCAACGCCGGGTGCCCAGCGGGCGCTGGAAATGGCGCGCCTCGGCCCGGTTCTGGAACTCACCGGCCCCACGCTCCATCACCTCGTCGAAAGCATGGGCGGCTCGTTCACCATGACCAAGGAGGAGCTGACCGCGCTTCTGCAGGAGCAGTCTGCCGGGCGGTTCACCGCCACCAACGCCGAACTGCGCGCACTCATCAAGGACACTGGCGAGACCGGCATCACAGCTGAAGATATTCGCCTCCTGCTGCCGAAAACAATCGAGGCGCCGCCGCCAAAGCTGGACCGGGACGCACCCGGCCAGGGCCGTGTTGCCGATGACTGTCCCGGGCTGGTCTATGGCAGCGGCCGGCGTGAAATCTGCCTGCCGCTGGGCGAGCTTTCCTTTGCCGACAGGGTCGTCAGCTTTACGCCCGGCGAACGTC
>CAYQRX010000396.1:0-2713 GCA_964419865.1 uncultured Hyphomonas sp.
CGGTATGCCAACCAGCTCCCGGATCAGATTGAGCAGGCGATTGTCCAGGCCAAGAAAGACAAGCCGAACTGGGGCGCCCGCAAGATCCGGGAGCTGCTGGTCCGGCGCCTGGCGGGCGATGTACGCATCCCTGCAATCAGCACTGTCCACGCCGTACTCGACCGGCACGGCCTGGTGAAGAAGGCGAAGAGGACGCGCCGCAGGGCATTGGGAACCGCCCTGTCATCCGGCAGCGTTCCCAATGCCCTGTGGTGCGTCGACTTCAAGGGCGAGTTCCGGCTCGGCAACCAGGCTTACTGCTATCCATTGACCGTCTCCGATCACGCCTCGCGGTTCATCCTCGCCTGCGAGGCCCTGGAAAGCACGAAGGAGGCCGGCGTGATCGAAGCCTTCCACACGCTGTTCCAGGAGCGGGGACTGCCGGAGGCCATACGCAGTGACAATGGCGTGCCTTTTGCCAGCCCCAACGGGCTCTACAATCTCTCGCGTCTCTCGGTCTGGTGGCTGAGGCTCGGCATTGCGATCGAGCGCATCCGGCCCGGACATCCTCAGCAGAACGCCCGCCATGAACGCATGCATCTCACCCTTAAGAATGAGACCACAAAGCCCGCCGCCGCAAACCATCTCCAGCAGCAGGACCGCTTCGACCGTTTCATTCAGGAGTTCAACACCGAGCGGCCCCATGAAGGGCTCGCCATGGCCTGCCCGGCGACGGTCTACACCCCGTCACCGCGTCCCTTCAGCGGCCTGCCAGACATCGATTATCCGTTCCACGATCACGATGCGCTGATTACCGCATGCGGCCGGCTCTGCATGCACCGGAAGAAGATCAACATCTCCTCAGTGCTCGCCGGCCAGCGCGTCGGCCTCAGGCAAGTCGATGAGGGAATCTGGCTCGTCTCGTTCATGCAATACGACCTCGGATACATTGATCTCGAGGCAAGAACATTACAAACTGTCGACAACCCGTTCGGGGCGAAAGTGTAACCCATCTCTCCGGAACGTTCTGTTACCTATGTGTCCGGGTCGGACAGGGAGAGAGTGGCTCCGCGAGCAGGACTCGAACCTGCGACCGGGCGATTAACAGTCGCCTGCTCTACCAACTGAGCTATCGCGGAACAGCCGGAGACGGGGGAATAGCCAGACCGGCCGTGGCGTTCAAGAGGCAAATAGCGGCTTGAGCACAAAATCGGCTGAGAATTGTGAATTGCGAGGATCGGCTGAAAACACCGGCGCCAGAAAGAAAAGAGGCGGGAGACAAGCTCCCGCCGAAGGCGTTGGGTGATGGTGGGTGTCTCCAAGAGAAGACATGAGCAAGGTCGCCCGGAATGGTTAATGCCGGGTAAACAGTTTGAAAGAAATGTGATCCGGCGCGTTCAGACCTGAGGCTGCGCGGCGAGGGGCCTGATTTTCAAGGGAAAATAGTTGGAGGCCCCACCCGGAATCGAACCGGGGTGCACGGATTTGCAATCCGCTGCGTCACCACTCCGCCATAGGGCCTCGGAGAGAAAGGGCATCTAGCAGCGCTTCGCGGCGGAGACAATCGGGCATTCACTGCCATTTGAAAGGCTTTGGCATCTCGCGGCGATCATGCACATTGCGCCCCGGCGCGGCCATGATAGAGGGGCGCTGTCATCCTGTTATCGAGAGAGCGGCGTTTCAGATGGACTTCGACCTTGCGCGCGAAATCATGGTGGACAGTCAGATCCGCCCGAATGATGTCACCGATCCGGCCATCGTGGCCGCCTTCCTGCGCACGCCGCGGGAGGAGTTCGTGCCGAATTCGCGCCGCTCGGTCGCTTATTCGGAGCTGGAGATTGCCACCTCCGAAGGCCGCTCGCTCTGGACGCCGCGGGATACGGCAAAGCTGATCAAGCTGGCCGACATCAAACCGTCCGACATCGTTCTCGTGATCGGGGCCGGCACGGGATATGAGGCGGCGCTGATCAGCCATCTCGCCGATACGGTGATCGCGCTGGAAGAGTCCGAGACGCTCGCCGACGCCATGTCGCAGCGCTTTGCGGCGCTGGGGATCGACCGGGTCGCCCCGGTGACCGGGCAGCTTGCCGAGGGCCTGCCCTCCCAGGCCCCGTTCGATGTGATCTATGTCTGCGGCATGATCGAGACGGTTCCGAACGCCTGGGGCGCGCAGCTGGCGGAGGGTGGCCGGCTGGTGGCCGTTACCGCCGATTCCGGCGCGCTGGGCCGCGGCCGGGTCTTCACCAAGGCCGGGGATACGCTGGCCTCCCGCGAGGCGTTCGATGCCTGCCCGCCGCGATTCGCTGCGTTCGACCGCAGGCCCAGCTTCATCTTCTGAATTTCCGCTGCGGCAGTTTCGCGGCGTTGGTGAACGCCGTTCACTTGGCCGAAACCAATCTCTATATTCCCTGCTGGTTGCAGATCAGACGGGACAGATTTCATGCGCACGCTCAACCTGCGGCTTCTGGCCAGCACAGCCTTCCTGACGATGGCGATGGCCGGACCGGCCGCCTCGGAGACATTGCCGGACGCCATCGCTGCGGCGTTTGCGACCAATCCCCAGCTGGATATCGAACGCTACCGGACGGATATTGCGCGCCAGAATCTGGACGCCGCGCGCGGTGCGGGCCGTCCGACGGCGAACCTTTCAGCCAGTGGGGGCTATGAATATATCGACACCAACTCGCCCTTTGCCTTCGGGCTGGGCGAGCGCCCGATCGCAAGCGCGCAGCTG
>CAYQRX010000397.1:0-2694 GCA_964419865.1 uncultured Hyphomonas sp.
GGTGACGAGCGGAATGTTGAAACAGTCGCAGAAGCGCACGAAGCGCGCCGCCTTGCGGCTGGCGTCGATGTCCAGAACGCCGGCCAGCGTCATCGGCTGGTTGGCTACCACGCCGACGGTCGAGCCCTCGATCCGGCCGAAGCCGCAGATGATATTGCCGCCGAACTGGGGCGAAATCTCGAAGAAGTCGCCCTCATCGACCACCTTGGTGATCAGCTCTTTCATGTCATAGGGCGTGTTCGGATTGGGCGGCACCAGCGTGTCGAGGCTCGCTTCCTGCCGGTCGAAACTGTCATGCACGGGGCGCACCGGCGGTTTCTCGCGATTGGACGCCGGCAGGTAATCGATCAGCCGGCGAATCTGGATCAGCGCCTCGATGTCATTCTCGAACGCCCCGTCCACGACGCCGGATTTCTTCGCATGCACGGAGGCCCCGCCCAGGGTCTCATGGGTCACTTCCTCATTCGTGACCGTCTTCACGACGTCCGGGCCGGTCACATACATGTAGGAGGTGTCCTTCACCATGAAGATGAAGTCGGTCATCGCGGGCGAGTAAACGTCGCCGCCGGCGCACGGGCCCATGATGACGGAAATCTGCGGGATGACACCGGAGGAGAGCACATTCTCCATGAAAATGTCCGCATACCCCGCAAGGCTGTCGACGCCCTCCTGGATGCGCGCGCCACCGGCATCGAACAGGCCGATGACAGGGGCGCCGTTGCGCGCGGCCATCTGCTGCACCTTGACGATCTTCTCGGCATGGGCGCGGCTGAGCGAGCCACCGAAAACGGTGAAGTCCTTGGAGAATACATAGACGAGGCGCCCATTGATCGTGCCATGGCCGGTGACGACGCCGTCGCCGGGAATGCGCTGATCCTGCATGCCGAAATCGGCGCAGCGATGCTCCACGAACATGTCGTATTCCTCAAAGCTGCCCTCATCGAGCAGCACATGGATCCGCTCGCGCGCCGTCAGCTTGCCCTTGGCGTGCTGGGCCTCGATCCGGGCCTCGCCGCCGCCGATGCGGGCGCTGGCCCGTTTCTGCTCCAGAGCCTCGATAAGATCCTGCATGGCGCCCTGCTCCCTTCATCCATCCGTAATTTACGGTCATCAACGCGTTACAATTCCGTCGGGGGCACTGAATAGCCGCTCCGCAGGGCTTGGCAAGCTGATGGCAGGTCAGGGAAGCCATGCGTTCCGGCCGCCTGGGGCCGGAACGTCGGGGAAGGCAGGCGGATGACGCTGGGTCAGCGGCGGTAATGCGGCGGGCCATGGCCCCGCCCGTGCAGGCTCGGCAGGCCGTCCAGACGGGTCACGCGGCCATTGCGCACCTCGCAGCCGACCCGGGTTTCGATCTCGCGCCGGCGCGTCTCGAACTCGACCTGCTTGAAGGTCACATGGAAGGCGCGCGGGCCCAGCTGGCGGATCCAGTGATCGTCGTCGATGTCGACCTTGTCGAAGCCCAGCCGGCGCCCTTCGCTGCGCACCACCGAACGGCAGGCCCGCAGCGCATCGCGGCGCAGCTCGCGCACCTCGCGGTCGGTCTGGCCCCATTCATTGCGGCCATGATAGCGGGGGCTGCGGAAGTCATCATGATAGCGCGAGGAGGCCAGTTCGATGGTGACCCCGGCGATCGGTGTCTCGATCCGGGTGACCGCGGCCTGCGCGTTGGACGGGAGGGCGAAGAGCGCCGGCGCAGCAAGCGCAACGACAGCGGCTCCAAGGGTTCTGATGGGCGTCTTCATGGCGCCAGATAATCACCGCCCGCCCAAACCGGCCCTGAAAGCCCCATTCATCCCGGGTTTCGCTGCGGTTCAGCTTTCAGCCCTTCAGCGCATCCAGCCAGCGGCCGAGGGCTTCGGCTTCCTCGCGGCGGGCCTCGGCGGCGGCGCGGGCTTCCTGGTCCTCGCCCCAGCGCTCGGCCTGCCAGTCTTCATCCAAGCGCGACAGGCTGAAAGCCATCTCCGCCGTGATCGCACCCTCTACCGCTGCCATCGCCAGCAGCGCCGAGCCGAAAAGGCCGCAGGCATAGACAAGTGCGGTCAGGCGGAAATCATCGAGCGACAGGGCATAGGCGCGCGCCGCCTCCAGCGAGGCATCCGGTTGGGGCGAAGCGGTAATGCCTTCGGTCGTCACCAGGATCACGCCAAGATTTTCCGCCGCCCAGTCGCGCACCGGCGACCAGCGCGCCTCTTCCAGCAGGACGAGTTCATACGGCTCTTCGGCAATATGGCAAAGGAGGTCGGTCTCGCAATAGCGGGCGACTTCGGCGGCCATCTCCTCGCGCATCTCCGGCGTGCGGTCGATGGCGACATTGGCGAGCCGGGTGAGGTGCATGCCTGCAAGATCGATATGGGTTTTCTGCTCCGCCCATTCTTCCGCCAGCTCCTCGGCCAGCGCCTCGGTCGGCAGGCGCAGCAGGGCGCGCGCCGGGGTCTTCACACTGCGCCCGTCAAGCGCGATCTGCCAGCCGCCGCCCTCGGCCGGCTCGGCGACTGCGTCCTTGTAGAAGCGCTTGGGTCTGTCGAGGGAGGGTCCGCCGGTCATGGCGCAGCCCTTAGCCGCAATTCGCCGGTGATGGAATAGATGGCCGCACGGTTTCGGCGTCACCCCTTCGGGAACGCCCCGAGGCCGGCGCCCAGGGAGGCGAAATCGTGATGGACCTCGTCGGCGCCGGCGGCGAGGAGTTCATCG
>CAYQRX010000398.1:0-2686 GCA_964419865.1 uncultured Hyphomonas sp.
CCGATGGCCCGCGAGACGGCGAGCAGCAGCGCCGCAATGATGCCGGGCAGCGCCGCCGGCACGACCACCTGCCGGACCGTTTCGGATTTTGTCGCACCCAGCGCATAGGCACCGTCGCGCAGCGTCTGCGGCACGGCGTTGATGACGTCGTCGGAGAGCGAGGAGACAAACGGGATCACCATGATCCCCATGACCAGACCGGCCGCGAGCGCGCTGGTCGGCTGGGCCGACAGCAACGGCTCCGAAGCAAGGCCCATCCGAATCAGCGTTTCGTTGATCCAGATGGCTGCCGTGCGCACCGCCGGGGCCACGACCAGCAGCGCGAAGAAGCCATAAACCACGGTCGGGATGCCCGCGAGGATTTCGAGGATGGGCTTGACCCAGGCGCGCGTTTTCGGGCCGGCATATTCCGACAGATAAATCGCCGAGAACAGGCCGATGGGCGCGGCCACACACATCGCGATCAGCGCGATCATGAAGGTGCCGAAGAACAGCGGCAAAGCACCGAACTCGGCTTCGGTCTGCGCGTTCCACCGCGTTCCGAACAGGAATTCCCAGATCGGGACCACGCGGAAGAACTGCAGGCTTTCATACAGCAGCGAGGCAATGATGCCGACGGTTGTGGCAATCGCGACCGCCGCGCAGAGAAGAAGGATCACCTCCATGCCGCTCTCGACCAGGGCGCGCGCCCTGAAGGCCGGCGACAGCCGGCGGCGCGACAGGAAAATCCCCGCGGCGGCGCCAAGGCAGACCAGCCCGAGCGCCCAGACGTTCAGGCTGCCGCGGATTTCGAGATAGCGATTGGTCACGGCGGTGAAGACCCGGTCGGTCGTCACCTGCCCCTGGCTGGCGGCGGCATGCGCCACCGAGTCGAGATAGACGTTCAGCTCAGCCGGCGACAGCAGCTCAAAGGCAGGCGGCAGCTCCTGCACCAGCTGGCTGCGCGTGAAACTCTCCGCGCCCAGCCCGTAGGCGAGGGCCACGAGGATCGCCGGAATGGCCGCCCACATGGCAACGAAATAGCCATGATAATTGGGCCGTGAATGCAGCTGGGGCGCGCCGGCCAGCACCAATCGCTCGGCCCCGACACGCCCCAGGAAGAAAGCAATGGAGACAAAGACCGCGATCAGCGCGATCAGCAGCCAGCCCATGGGCAGATGGCCGAGGCTCTGAAGCATGTACGTCCTTCCGGGTGTTCAGAAGCCCCAAATAGAAGACGGCAGCGACAGTTATGTGACAATCTTTCGTATTTCCTGCCGCAGGGCTGCTCTATTGCGCCCGCGGGTCAAAACCGCCATGTGTTCGCCATGACAAATCCTGCGGATTCAAAGGCCATCTGGCACGGAACGACAGTGCTCGCCGTGCGCAAGAGCGGTAAACTCGTGATGCTCAGCGACGGCCAGGTGTCGATGGGCCAGACCATAATGAAGGGCAATGCCCGCAAGGTGCGCCAGCTTGCCGGCGGGGCGATTCTTGCGGGATTCGCCGGGGCGACGGCGGACGCCTTCACCCTGTTTGAACGCCTGGAGGCCAAGCTTGAACGGTTCCCAGAGCAGCTGCAACGCGCGGCGGTGGAGCTGGCCAAGGACTGGCGCACCGAGAAGTACCTCCAGAAACTTGAAGCCTTGCTGGTGGTCGCCGACAGGACAACGACACTGGTTATCACCGGCGCGGGCGACGTTCTGGAGCCCGAATATCCCGTCGTTTCAATCGGCTCCGGCGGCAATTTTGCCCTGGCAGCAGCGCGCGGCCTTTATGATTACGAGGAAGACGCCGAGGTGATCGGGCGCAAGGCCATGACAATCGCCGCCGATATCTGCGTCTACACCAACAGCCAATTCAGCGTCGAAGTGCTGGAGATCTAGGCCGCAGCGCAGCGGAAAAACTCCAACGGTTCCTCCAACCCGGCAGCTTTTTCCTCCAACCGCGGCCCCCTCCCGGCAGACAGATTCGGACCTGCATATGAAAAACCTGACACCAAGAGACATCGTCGCCGAACTTGACCGGCATATTGTCGGACAGGCCGCAGCCAAGCGCGCCGTCGCCATCGCCCTGCGCAATCGCTGGCGGCGCAAGCAGGCCGAAGAGCCCCTGCGCGGCGAGATCACGCCGAAGAACATCCTGATGATCGGGCCGACCGGGGTGGGCAAGACCGAAGTCTCCCGCCGCCTTGCGCGGCTTGCCAATGCGCCCTTCCTCAAGGTCGAGGCCACCAAGTTCACCGAGGTCGGCTATGTCGGGCGCGATGTCGAACAGATCGTGCGCGACCTGGTCGAGGCGGCCATCGGGATGATCCGCGAGCAGAAACGCGCCGGCGTCGAGCAGGCCGCCCGCGACAAGGCAGAGGAGCGCCTGCTGGATGCCCTCGTCGGCGCCGAGGCACAAAGCTCGACCCGCGAAGTCTTCCGCCGCAAGCTGCGCGCCGGGGAACTGGATGACAAGGAAATCGACATCGACTTCGCCGAAACCGGCGGGCCGATGCAGATGTTCGACCTGCCCGGCCAGGGCGGATCAATGGGCATGATCAATCTCGGCGACATGCTGGGCAAGGCGATGGGCGGACGCACCAAACGTGTACGGACAACCGTGCGCGATGCCGCCAGGCCGCTTCTTGAGGAGGAGGCCGACAAGCTGGTCGATGAGGACCAGGTTGTCCGCGAGGCCATCTCTGCGGTCGAGGAAGACG
>CAYQRX010000399.1:0-2685 GCA_964419865.1 uncultured Hyphomonas sp.
GGATCAACCGGATGCCGGCGCCAGCCGGGATCTCCGACGAACCTTCTGCCCAGCTTCCCGCAGGCGGGTCGCTCGATACCTGGGGTCTCGCTCGCCGCCTGCTCGCGCCGCTCTACATCCGGCCAGGTCGCCGCGGTTGCAGGGCAGGGAAAAGAAAGGCCCCCGCCGAAGCGGGGGCAAGTGTTCCTCATCGCAAAAGAGGAAGAAGCGTTTAGGTAGCTCACGCTATCGGTTGGGCTTGCGCAGCGTCAAGACAACCGTGTTGATCCGCACGCCCACCTCGGAAAAGGACTCGGCCGGAAGATCCCGCCACATGCCGCGCCATCCTGGGCTGAAGGTTTCGGCCCATGCCCGGAATTTCAGGTGCGCCGGCGTTTCATTGACCTCGGCCGAGGCGGGCAGTATGGCGCGCAGCTCGCCGCCCGGTGTCAGGAAGTCGAAGGCATGGCGGACGTGGTTCATCCAGTGGGTGCCGGCGAAAGGCGGGTTCATCACCACGGCGTCATAGACGGGCTGCGGCTTCATCTGAAGGAAATTGGCGCAGTTGACCTTGAGCCGGTCCGAGGCGATGCCGCGCAGCACATCGGCGCGGCCGGGATGGATTTCGACGGCATCGACGCTGACGGGGCGCTTCAGCAGCTCGCGCACGATGTTGCCGACTCCGGCCTCGGGCTCAAGCACGCGCTGGCCTTCCCGCAGAGAGAGCCCGTCCAGCAAGACGGCGACGGCCTCGGCCGGGGTCGGATAGAAGGCCAGGTCGCGGGCGACGGCGGTTGACGTAGGCCGGTAGTCCTCGGGCCGGTCCTGCTTTGGGGCAGCATCGGCCAGAACCTCGCCGTAGTATTCGGCCAGCGTCTTGTTGACCTTCCGCACCAGCTCGTCATTGACCATCCAGAGATGGGCATTACCGTTCTTGAAGCAGCGCACCTTGAAATAGGTGGTCTCGATCTCGTCTTGGCGCGGGTCGAAGGAGTTGCGGCGGGCGATGCTGATCGCACGCTCCAGCTCGCCGGCGCGGTCGGGGTGGCCGTCCAGGATCGCGAAGGCGCGCTCGATGTCATAGAGGACCTGCCGGATCTCGCCATAGGAAAAGCTGCCCCATTCGTTGAACACCCGCGTCAGGATGATCCGCGATCCGATCTTGAAGCCGTCATGGCTGCGAAAACGCCGGTCCAGTCGGGTGAAGGTCCGGGCGACACCGCGGCGCCAGATCATGCCGGCATCACCCATCAGCCGCTCGATGGTGGCGGTGATGTTGTCCATCGTCGCCGGCGGCACCTCGCCCTGCATGGCCCTGTCCAGGTCGTCACGCTCCTTGGCATCCATGATCTTGCGCAGGCCGGTTTCCTCAAGCAGGCGTGTCCAGATCGCGGCATCGAGGTCGCGGCGGAACGCCTCGATGCTATCGGCAGGATCGAACCGGTCGGGGAAAAGCCGATTCCGTGCCGACTCTTCATCCCGGTCGGTGCGGGGCGAGTGCCAGCCACCATGCGCGCCCTTGGCGGTTTGGGCGGCGTCCTGTGTCAGATCGTATGCGGCCCGCAGGGCGGCGGCGCCTTCCTCGACGCGGGCAAGGGCGGCATCGCGGGCGGTGCAGATGGCGGCGATATTCATGGGCGCGACCAAAGCGCCCGGCTTCGTCGGGGTGTCGTGGAACATGGGAAATCCTCGGGGCAGGGGGCCGCGCCCCACGGGCGCGACCATGGCGATCAGGCACGGCGCTGGATGGCTTCCAGAATGCGCTCACGCAGATCGGTCAGGGGGTGGGCGTCTGCATCGTCCGCCCGAGCGGCCGGCTCGTCCAGATCGGGCACTTCGTCAAGGATGCGCTGGCCGATCATCTCGGGCAGATCGGCCAGCCGAGTGTTGGCATAGGCTTTGCCGGCGTCCCGATATTCGACCAGATGCCCGGTCAGCTCGACCAGACGGGCCAGAATTTCGCCTTCCTCTCCCGCATCGCAATCGTGGACCAGAAGCCATTCCCGCGCCTCGGCATGAAAACCATAGACGGACCAGAACGCTTGTTCGCTCGGCTCGCAAACCTCGAAACAGGTGCATTCGGGATCATTGGACTCGTTGCGGACCGGCGAGATGCGGAAGCCCGTGAAGTCGAAAGGGCTGTCTCCCTTGCAAAGCCCGTTGAAACGGGTCGCAAGGGCGGTTTCGTCGATGCGCTGGCCGGCGCGGCGATACTGGACGGCGCTGATCCATTTGCCTTCTCTGCTCGCCATCTCGTGGAGTTGGTCGAGGGTGAAGGTGCCGAGATATTCGGCGGTCAGGTCGAATGCGGCCCAGAGGTTGAGCCAGCGGCCTTCGCCGCGGGTCAGGTCGGGATAATTGCGCAAGGTCATGCTCTGCCCTCCCTCACTGGCTCAAGTCGCGGTAGCGTTGCGGATCTTCGTAGCGAATGACCGGCTCGCCTTCGTGGGTGTAGGCGCCCCAGAACGGGCCATAGAGACCGGCGATCTTGGGCTGGCCTTGCAGCTCCTCGCGCTGGCGCGGATTTTCGTTGTAGCCTTGAATTTCAAGGCCCATCTCATCGAGCCATTCATCCAGATCATCCGGCCGGAAGGTGACGGGTCCGTCCTCGGTCGTCATGGAAATCTCATAAACAGCCATAGCGGCATCCTTTCCTTTTGCGATGGCGGCGGGGTCTTGGTGCCCCTGTCCGCGATGGGCTGCGCC
>CAYQRX010000400.1:0-2637 GCA_964419865.1 uncultured Hyphomonas sp.
CAGTGATCCGGCCTCCATCCACATCCAGAACCAGCATTTGTCGTTCGCCGGCAGTTCGGCCTGACATCGGGTAGGCCATCAGACCTGCCTCGATCACGCCGGTGAAGTGAAGTGAACCGTCATTGTCGTGGTCGATGTCGAGCATTGCCTGGCCCCCGGCCTCGCTTGACAGTCCAAGAGCGGGATTTCCGTCTTCGTCCTCGAGCCGCAGTTCGAGAAGACTTGTGGTCCCATCGGCCACCATCACCATCAACCGAACGGAACCGATGCCCGATGGCACCTCCTGCGGTTCGGCAAGAATCCGCAGAGAGCCAATGCCTTCGCTCTCGAAATGGTATTCTGACCGCTCGGCGTCGATCCGCCATGAAACAGGCGTCTCTTCCAGGAACCCAGTCATATCCCCACCCGGCTGATCGGCCAACACAGGCGCGG
Source organism: uncultured Hyphomonas sp. (assembly GCA_964419865.1). Classification (GTDB taxonomy): domain Bacteria; phylum Pseudomonadota; class Alphaproteobacteria; order Caulobacterales; family Hyphomonadaceae; genus Hyphomonas. Next base: position 433 of record CAYQRX010000400.1, read on the forward strand.
ACAGGCAGATCGCAATTAGGGAAAGCGCCGCGGTCCTCACTGCAGCTCACCCAATACGGCTTCAAACGTCAGGCTAACGCTGAGAGTATCGTCGGGATCAGGATTTCGAAGGGCAATCCGGTCCACACTGGTTAGAACACCTTCCACCTGGCCCGCGATCGTCAGCACACCGCCTTGGTGCGAGGCGCTCGTAATTGTCAGGGAGAGTTCATCGTCCAGGTCCGCACGGTAAATGCGATACGGATCGGTATCGAGAATTGGGATATCGATTTCTGCGGAAAGGAAGTCACCATCGAGGTCGCCGATCCACTCTGCGCCGAGGGATAAGCTGCCCAGGCCGCGCTCCCTCAGTGCCGGTGCTTGAAAATAGATTGAAAAGCTTGAAGACGTGAAGTCGGACTGCTCTGTCCAGACCGACAGTTCTATCTCTTCGCCTGCGATCGTCCCTGACGCCGCTCCCCCCGGTTCTGCAGCGATGACGGGTACGGCAAGGGAGAGAAAGCCAAATGCAGCGATGGCTGATCTGAGCATGGTCGTGAGTACTCCCGATTCATTGTAATTGTCGCAGATCATTCACCGAGCGTGATCATCGCGCGTCCGAGAACGCTCTGACTTTGAAGGTCGAGAAACCGCACTTCGTATTGTCCCGGCTCGTCCGGGAGCTTGATTACCGTTTCGGTTTCGTCGCCCACGTGATGGACTGTAATCCAGGTAAAGTCGGGCGCATCAGCTCGTGCCAGCGCCACGCGCCGGTCGGCATCGCCAGCTTCGATTGTCCACGAAACTGTAACGATATCGCCCGGCCTTGCTGTACCAGGAACCATAAGCCCGGCACCCTCGTCTATCGGCGCATCCGCCGCCAGCACCTCGAGCGGTCGCCGGGCCATGACCCGATCGCCGCGGTCCAAATGGTAGCGGATTTCATAGGCACCAGGCTCCGCGGGTGCAGTGAACGTGGCCTGATCTTCGTCCTGAATACGGCGATAGCCACTTTGCTCGCCGTCCGGTGTGCCGCGGGGAACGATGGCTATGTAGTCGCGCGGATGTATGGCACCGGTCCAGGATAGCGTAATCTCGGCGCCGGCCCGCGCCCTGTCCGGTCCGTCAAGCGAAACATTACCATCCATCACCTCGACCGGGGTGCGGGCGAGTACGCGATCCCCCGCGTCCAATTGCAGGCGCACCTCATAGAGACCAGGCTCGGCAGGCGCGCGAAGCTCGCCCTCCCTCCGACCTTGCATGCGATCGTAATCGGCATAGGTTCCGTCCGCCGAGCCGGCGGGAACGATCGTCACGTAGTCGCGCGGGTGCAGGCCCTCACCCTGCCAGGTGACCGGGAAAGCCGACCCGACAACGACCTGAGCCGGCGCAGAGACAGCAACCTCGGCATCGACCACCTCGACCGGGGTGCGGGCGAGCACGCGGTCCCCCGCGTCCAATTGCAGACGCACTTCGTAGAGGCCGGGCTCGGCAGGTGCACGAAGCTCGCCTTCGGTACGGTTCTCCAGCCGGTCATAGTCCGCATAGGCTCCGTCTTCGGCGTCGGCGGGGACAATTGTCACATAATCACGCGGAGCCAGTCCCTCACCTTCCCAGCTCACCGTAAACGCGGATCCAACCAAGGTTTGTGCCGGGCCGAATACCTGGGCGGCGGGCGGTTGCGACATGATGGGCGGGAAAATGGCGTGGACATTGCGCGCGCTGTCCAACGCCAAACTGGCCTCGGTCTGCGAGAAGTCGTCCTGCGCCGTCGAATGGACCGTCACGATATAGTCGCCGAACGGAAGGTCCGTGGTGAAGGGGTTCGCGGTGCCGGTCTGCACCATGTTGAACGAAGTATCCGATATCTCCCAGATCACCTCGCCGGACAGAAGCGGAAGCTCCAGTGGCGCTGCTGGCCGCTCCCAGACGGTCTCGTCGCCGATCTCCTCGCCTCCGAGATTTGCGGTGAAGGTGAAACTCCCTGAGGCAGGCGCGGCAGTGACCTCGCGCAAGGCCTCGTTGAGTTCCTGGGCATTGTCGGCAGTCAGGAAGCGGCCGCCGGTTTCCTCGGCGATGCATTGCATCTGCAACAGGGCGTCGGCTTCGCCCCGCACATCGAAGCCAATGACATGGGCGGTAAAATCTACGCCCGCTTCTTACAAGGCGCGGGCGGCGGCGCAGGGATCAGGATTGCAGGTCTCGATCCCATCGGAAACCAGTATC
>CAYQRX010000401.1:0-2633 GCA_964419865.1 uncultured Hyphomonas sp.
AGTGCATGAACGGGATGGGATCGGTCTCCGGTATGAGACGGCTTCAGGCGGCACGGGGGTCGTGTGGCTGATCCAGCCATCTGATCCCGAGACCTCGGTCCCATCGCGAATGACTGTCTTGGGACGGTATCTCGTGCAGAGCGGGGCTTTCTCTTGCCCAGAGAGGCGTTAAGGCGCTATACAATCTTGTAAGATCGTTACGGGCCTTGCAAGGGTGTAGAGATGAAGATCAGCAAGTCATTTATACCAATCGCTTTTTCACTGGCAATCATGCCTGCACTTCCGGTGAAGTCTCACCCGATCGACTGCGCAATCCTGCTCTGCATGGCAGGCGGCTTTCCTGCAAGCACTGAATGCGCTGATGCCAAGATAGAGGTCATTCGCCGCATTACACCTCTCCCGGTCGAGCCGCCGCTGCAGCTGTGGCGTTGCCCTATGAGGCTGGACGCATCAATTGCTGCCAAGATTGGCGTCTCCATGGTCCTCGGGTCAGATGGATTGAACGCCGAGACGCGGGCTATCCGCGATGGGATCGAGATCTACCACATCCAGCAGTATCGGCACAAACGTGGCGGCGATAGCGAATACATCATCGACCGCACCACGGTCGGGAAATACTTGCAAAACGGCCATTTTCAATGGGCTGCGGCCAGCTATCAACACGGGCCTGCGTGGCTTGCGGAGGCAGCCGGTGGTTACACCGTTGCCCGGAGCATCGGCTGCGATGATGATAGACGTCCGGTCTACGGACGGACGTGCGTGCCCACCGTGATCAGCACAACCAACGATCATAACGGCTTCATCCGCGGTGTGTTCATGCGATACCGCGACACCGACGGCACCTACCACATCGAGGCGATCCGCTACTGAACCTAGCGGTCAACCGCCGCGATCCATACTAAGAATTGCCGGGACGCGCTACTCGTTGTAGGGTTCCCGATTAAAAGCCCCGACAGAGGAGCAAGAGCAGAATCAGAGACATACCGCCCGAAACGTAAAACCCCCCGCGCGGGGGTCCGCACGAGGGGGGCTTGGGATAGTAACACAGGTTTGGCGACCTGCATTGCTCACACGGTTACGAGCATAGTTACTGTCCTGCCCCCGAAAATCAAGAGCAAAAACGCATTTGTGCGAACGGATGCGCATTGCCTGCGGACCCTGCGCCTCACAGTTCGAGGAGCAGAAAACTATGAGCAGATTCGCGGCTTTGGCCGCCCAACCGTCATATCCATGCCTGCCCGACGGCATGACCTTCAGTCACCTGGTCGAGCTGATCGAGCGGCACGCCGGCCGTGCCTTCGGCATCGGCCTTGCCCGGCGAGATGCGCTCCTGCGCATGATGCGATCCACATCGGTCAGTGACTGGACCGATCCACACCGCGATCCAGTCTGCTATCGCGCGCAGCAGGACATGGCAGCGGAGATCGGCATCACGGACCGCGCCTTGCGCGCCCATGAGCGGCAGCTGGAGGCGCTTGGCCTGGTGCTGATCGACACCGCGGCCGATGGGCACCGGTCGGGGGCGGAACTGAGCGATGGGCGGCGCTTGGGCATTAATTTCCGGCCGCTCATCCTGCGTGTGGGTGAGCTGATCGCCTGTGACCGCGACCGCCAGGCCGAGAGCCGGAGGATGCAGACCCTGCGGCTGGAATGCTCGGCGCTGAAGCGTGATGTCCGCCGCGCCATCGAGCGTCTGGCCGAACTGGAGCCGCGGCATCTTGCCCTTGGATCGCTCCTGCAAGCCTTCGCGGCTTGGCCAAAGCGCTACGCCGGTTTTCGGTCAGTTGCCCAGCTTGAGGGGCACCTGGCGGATATTCGATCCGTCTATGACCAGCTGACCGAGATCCTGTCATGTCGTGCAGATTCTTCCGGCGTGTCGGAATCCGAGATTCCGGCGATACTAAATACAACTCTAAAGAATCCTGAAATCTGTAGCGGTTCCTCCGCCAATGAACGGCCGGCCCGCAAGCGGGCCGACGACAGTTCCTCTATGGCTGGGCCTCCCGGCCCATCCACTTGCAACGAAAAAAGTGTTGGCGGGGCCGGGCCGAATGGCAACCCCGATGATGTGAGCTGGATCACCCCCCAGGTCATCAGGCAGATCGCCGGCCCGTGCTTCCTCGAACGCCTGGACCATCATTGCTCGGGCGGCGCGATCACCGAACGAGCGATGCGTTCGGCTGCATTCGAGCTCGCAGGCTGGCTGGGCATCAACGAAAGCGCGGTCCTGGAAGCCATGGACGTGTTCGGTGACTTGCGCATGACACTTTGCATCCTGATCATCGAAGCGAACATGGAGCATCCAACCCATCCCATCCACAGTCCAGGGGGGGCCTTGCGAGCGTTCACGCGATTGCAGATGGCCGGGCAATTCAACCTGGCGGGATCATTGATCGGCTTAGTCGAGCGAAGGAGAACCACAGCATGCACAGATTGATACCGCTGCTGCTCATGACAGGGATGACCCTGTTGCCCTCGCCGGGCCTGGCACAGAGCGGTAGCCCGAACGCAGTCTGCTTGCCGCCGGAGGAACCCTATGTCCCATCCGACGACGATGGTTTTCGGGAATATGCAGACGTAGGTCATGTTGACAAATGGCGGAGCCAGAGCCTGATGCAGGCGATGTCGATGAA
>CAYQRX010000402.1:0-2629 GCA_964419865.1 uncultured Hyphomonas sp.
GGCCTCGCCTTCAAGCAGAATACGGACGATATGCGCGATGCGCCCTCGCTCGACATCCTGCCCGCCCTGCAGGCCGCCGGTGCCAAGGTCGTCGCTTATGATCCCGAAGCGATGAAGGAAGCCGCCCACCTGCTGAAGGACATCACCTTCGCTGACAGCGCCTACAAGGCGGTCGACGGCGCCGACGCCATGGTCATCATCACCGAATGGGACCAGTTCCGCGCCCTCGACATGGACCGGATCAAGGCCGCGATGAAGAGCAATGTCGTGGTCGACCTGCGCAACATCTACAGCCCGGAAGACATGCGCCGGCGCGGCTTCGCCTATACCTCCATCGGCCGCCCTGGCGTATAGTCCCCGCAGATTCCGCTTTCAGGAGCTTCGCCCATGAAATTCTTCGTTGATACCGCCGACACCAAGGACATCGCCGATCTCGCCGCCTCCGGCCTGATCGACGGGGTCACCACCAACCCGTCCCTCATCGCCAAGGCTGGCAAGCCCTTCGCCGAAGTGATCGCCGAAATCTGCACCCTCACGCCCGGCCCGGTCAGCGCCGAAGTCGTCGCCATCGACTATGACGGCATGATGAAAGAGGGCCGGAAGCTCGCGAAGATCGCAGACAATGTCGCCGTCAAGCTGCCGCTGACGCTCGACGGCCTGAAAGCCTGCAAGGCGCTCACCTCCGATGGCATCGCCGTCAATGTCACGCTCTGCTTCTCGGCCAACCAGGCCCTTCTCGCCGCCAAGGCGGGCGCAACCTTCATCTCGCCCTTCATCGGCCGGCTGGACGACATCCATATCGACGGCATGGAGCTGATCGAGGAGATCCGCGTGATCTACGACAATTACGGCTTTGCCACCGAGATCCTTGCCGCCTCGATCCGCTCGCCCAACCATGTCAAGCTCTCCGCCCTTGCCGGCGCCGATGTCATGACCGCCCCGCCGGCCGTCATCCGCAGCCTCGTCAACCATCCGCTGACGGACAAAGGCCTCGAAGCCTTCCTCGCGGACGCAAAGAAGGCAGGCATCAAGGTCTGATCCCCCTCCGCCCTTCGGGCACCGCCCGCAATGCGGGGAGGGGTAAGAGGCGAAGCGCCAACCCCTCTCCCGCCTTGCGGGAGAGGAGGGGCCCGCGCCAAAGGCGTGGGAGGTGAGGGGCTTCGAGGTTTGCCAGGATGTTGAAGGTATTCCCATGACCACCCCCCAAGGCCGCGTCCTTATCATTGCCGGCTCGGACTCCGGCGGCGGCGCCGGCATCCAGGCGGACATCAAGGCCGTCACCATGCTCGGCGGCTTCGCGATGACCGCCGTCACCGCCATCACCGTCCAGAACACGCTCGGCGTCCAGGCCGTCTGGCCGGTCCCGACCGGCGCCGTCACCGACCAGATGCGCGCCGTCCTCTCTGACCTCGGCGCCGACGCGATCAAGACCGGCATGCTCGGCACGGCCCCCCTCGTCGAGGCCGTCGCCGAAACCCTGAGCGAGACCGCCCCCGGCGTCCCCCGCATCATCGACCCCGTGATGATTGCGACCTCCGGCCACCGCCTCGTCGATGAGAAAGCCGTTGGCGCCATCCGCGCCGAGCTTGTCCCCCGCGCGCGCCTCGTCACACCCAACGCGCCGGAAGCCGAAATCCTCACCGGCAAGGCGGTCGAAACCCTCGACGGCCAGCGCCGCGCCGCCGAACGCCTGCTCGAACTCGGCGCCCACGGCGCCCTCGTCAAGGGCGGCCACATTCCCGGCGGTGTCATCCATGACGTGCTGCAGACCACCACCGGGGAATGGATTTTCGACGGCCCCCGCATCGACACGAAGGCCACCCACGGCACCGGCTGCACCCTCGCCTCCGCCATCGCCGCGCTGATCGGGCAGGGGGCAAGCCTGCCCGAAGCGGTCGAGCGGAGCAGGGAATACCTCACCGGCGCCATCCGTGCCGCCAAAGGCTTCGGCCAGGGCCACGGCCCCGTCCATCACGGCTGGCTGCTGGACGAGGAAGACTGAATCGCTGCCACGCGTCATCCCGGACAATCCGTCAGGATTCATTCGGGATGACGGCGTTTCATTGCTGCGCAGCGCTCTCTTCTCCTATTGCTCTGCCTCGCCTATCCAACACTTTTCACCCCTCATTCCCAATAAAAACAGGGGTGTAAAATAAACTTATCCTCCCCCTGCCGGAGCAGGTGTATAGTTCGTCTCAGGATGTACTCGCGCTTCGACCCCCCGCCGGGCCTCACCTGGCTTCAATGGCTCCTCTGGCCGCTGATCTTCGCGCGCCTGATGGCGCTGAAGCTCCGCATACGTGCACAATATGGCCGCGGCGTGCCTTACAATATCGAGATCGGCCCCTTCGGCGAGGTTCACTTCCTCGGCCTGCGCGCCGACCCCGACCGGCTCTGCGTCTGCGCGCAGCTGTTCGATGCCGCCAGCCGCCGGGGCGAGACACTGCCCGCCAACCTCCCGCCGCGCCTCGCCGCCCTCATGGCCGAGCCCGCGCCCGGCGCCGTCCCGCCGACCAGATATCATATCATCCGCCTGCAGACGGCGCGCGCGCTGCTCGCGGGCGATCCGGCCCCCGACACATCCTGACCCCCACCTCCACCCGCAATCCGCCCAACCCCCGCACCGGAC
>CAYQRX010000403.1:0-2587 GCA_964419865.1 uncultured Hyphomonas sp.
TGTTCGAACTCGCGGAGAAAGGCGCCGATACGCTCCTGACCATCACCCACCGCCGCCCGCCCACGCGCGATGTTCTCCTCAGCGTCTCCGCTGGATGGCACGCGCATGTCGATTTGCTCGAAGCGCGTCTGGCGGGCACGAAACCAGAGCCTCATTGGGACAACTGGGTGCGCCTGCGCAAAGAATATGCGGCACGTTTCCCGGCCTAGCTGTAATCCGCGATCCGGCAGAGCAGGGGGCCGCGGAATTCGAAAAAGCTCGCGCCGCGCACTTTGACCGTTTGGCCGGCCTTCACCCCGGTTGGAAGATCGACGGCGGCACGGCCCTCAAACTCGATTTCTGCGGCCGCTTTCCGGGCGCCGCTGACGAGGTTGATCAGCCGCTGGCGGCGATAGGAGAAGGCATTTCCGGAGACTTCCGCCACCTGGCGCATCATTTCCTTGCCATCGAGGCGCATCGACTGGCCGGTATTCGAGATATTTTCGAACACCACATCATCCGTGACATGGGCAAGCATGGCGTCAATGTCGCGCTCATTATAGGCAGCGATATAGCTGCGGATGACTTCATCGGGCATGGTTTGCTCCGCTTTATCTGATGCGGGGGCAGTCCTGCCCGAGGCAGGCGAATTGCACAACCCGCTTTAAGTGAACCGCCAGATACGCCATATAGCCCCCAACGTAACCAGAGGAGAGTATCATGGGCACGCGTATCGCGGTTGTCGGCGCCACAGGCAATGTCGGGCGGGAACTCCTCAACATTCTGGACGAGCGTCTCTTCCCCGCCGACGAAGTGTTCGCCGTCGCCTCGCGCCGGTCGATCGGCAAGGAAGTTTCCTATGGCGAGCGCACGCTGAAATGCCACGACCTCGAGCAGTTCGACTTCTCGAAGGTCGATCTTGTCCTGATGTCGGCTGGCGGTTCGATCTCGAAGATCTGGTCGCCGAAGATGGCGGCCGCGGGCGCCATTGTCATCGACAATTCGTCGCAATGGCGGATGGATCCCGATGTTCCGCTCGTCGTTCCGGAAGTGAACGCCGATGCCGTGCTCGGCTATGAGAAAAAGCGGATCATCGCGAACCCGAACTGCTCGACCGCCCAGCTGGTTGTGGCGCTGAAGCCGATCCATGACGCTGTCGGCATCAAACGTGTCGTCGTCGCTACCTATCAGTCCGTGTCCGGTGCCGGCAAGGAGGCCATGGACGAGCTCTGGAACCAGACGCGCGGCGTCTTCGTCAATGACGAGCCGACACCGGAAGTCTTCCAGAAGGAGATCGCCTTCAACCTCATCCCCCAGATCGATGTGTTCATGGATGACGGCTACACCAAGGAAGAGTGGAAGATGCGCGTCGAGACCAAGAAGATCATCGATGACAGCATTGAGCTGGTCGCGACCTGCGTGCGCGTTCCGGTCTTTGTCGGCCATTCCGAAGCGGTCCATATCGAGACCCATGCCCATATGACAGCGGATGAATGCCGCGCGCTGCTGCGCGAGAGCCCCGGCCTGATGGTGGTCGATGATCCGAAGGAAGACCTTTATATCACGCCGAAAGAATGTGTCGGCGAATGGGCCACCTATATCAGCCGGGTGCGCAATGATCCGACGACGGAGAACGGCCTCGCCTTCTGGTGTGTCTCGGACAATCTGCGCAAGGGCGCTGCCCTCAATGCCGTGCAGATCGCCGAGGAACTCCTCAATCGCGGCATTATCAAACCGGAAACGGCGATGGCGAAGGCCTGATCCGAATAGGCTGTCATCCCGGCCAGCGCAAAGCGTGTCAGCCGGGATGACGGGCGCTACAGATCTGAAAAATCCACCACCTCGAACCCATGCCCCGTCGCTTCTACGAAGTGGCGGAACCCTTCCTGCGAAATCGCCGTCGTCCCGGTATTCACCAGCGGATGGAAGTTCACCGTCCCGGCCGACGCCAGCACATTGTCCACCAGGAAGCGCACGCGCCCGGCGCGGTCGTTCATCAGTGCAAATGCCGTCACCGATCCCGGCTGGACGCCCAGCACCTCGGTCATCAGCTCCGCCGGTCCGAAGGACAGCCGCCGCGTGCCGATCAGCTTGTGCAGCTGGTTCAGCTTCAGCGAATTGTGCGCCTCCGCCGCGATCAGCACCAGCGCGCCGTTCGAATCCTTCAGGAACAGGTTCTTGGTATGCGCGCCGGGCATGTCCGCTTTCAGCGCGGCAGACTGCTCCACCGTGAACATCGCCTCATGCCAGTGCGTCGAATGAGCGATGCCGAGCGCATCGAGATAGGCGAACAGGTCTTCGGGGCTTGCGGGCATGGCGCCCTTTGGGGCAGGACTCTCCGGCGGCGTCAAGCAGCCAGCCAGCGGAAACTGCCTCCATGCACCTTGATTGTTATAAGATTTACGATGTCGCGCCGGAGATCGTGCCCGGCCGGTCCGACCGGGACTGGATGGACGCCTTCATCGATCGCCACCCCTATCGCTGCCTGCCGCTGACGATGGCGAATTCTACGGGGTGGGAGATTCTTTGTCCGATGGATATCAAGATCAAATGGAATGGGGGGCCGCGGAATGAGGATATCCAGCTGCTGACGCGCGGGGATCCGAAT
>CAYQRX010000404.1:0-2585 GCA_964419865.1 uncultured Hyphomonas sp.
ACCATCATGCAGCACCTGCATGATCGACAGACAGGTATCGAGACCAATGAAGTCAGCAAGCTGCAATGGCCCCATCGGGTGGTTGGCGCCGAGCTTCATTGCCGTATCAATGGAGTGAACCGAACCGACGCCCTCATACAATGTATAAACCGCCTCATTGATCATCGGCATCAGGATGCGGTTGACGATAAAGGCCGGGTAGTCCTCGGCATTGGTCGTCGTCTTGCCGATTGCCTTGGTATAGGCAATCGCCGCCTCATAGGTTTCCTGGTTTGTATTGAGGCCGCGGATGATCTCGACAAGCTTCATCAGCGGCACCGGATTCATGAAGTGCAGACCAATGAACCGCTCCGGCCGGTCGGTCACCGAGGCGAGGCGCGTGATCGAGATTGAGGATGTGTTGGTCGCCAGCAGCGCATGCGCCGGCACGATCTCGCACAGCGTCCGGAAGATCTGTTCCTTGACATCGCGCTTCTCCGTCGCCGCCTCGATGACCAGATCGGCGGCTTCATGGGCCTTGACCGATGTGGACGCCCGGATCCGTTTCAGCGCTGTCTGCATGGCCTCCAGCGTGATCATCTCGCGCGTTACCTGGCGGGCCATGTTGCGCTCGATCGTCTCCATGCCGGCTTTCAGCGCTGCCTCGGATACATCCGTCAGCACGACCTCATAACCGGCGAGGGCCGTCACATGTGCAATTCCGTTGCCCATCTGGCCTGCGCCGATCACGCCAACTGTCTTTATCCCTGTCATGCGACCGCTTTCCTCAAACTCGTGTGAGGATGGTTATACGCCATTGTGCAGTGCGTCAAAGTCCCGGAATCAGGGCTGGGCATCCCGGGGCCTGGCTGCGCTGCTCAGCCGGTCCGGCGGATTTCGGCGACAAAACACCCATGCATGGCGTTGTGGGCGTGCAGATACGCAACATCCGGGCGGGCGAGCGCCGCTTGGATCTTGTCTTTGAGGGCCTCATTCACCCCCAGATCCGCGCCGACCAGCATACCTTGGGCATCGAACATGCGTAGCGCTATGGGGCGGTTGAACATGACCGGCGCAAGCTCCCCTTGAAAGCTCGCCGCGCGACGGGCGCCCTCGCGCACATAAATGGCATAGCACGACCGATAGGGCGTCGGCGCCGCGTGGCTTTCGTGATTGAGCAGGAGGACGCGCTCCCCCGGCTCGGCATCTTCAAGCGTAATCCGGCAAGGATAGCCGGGCTTGGTATCGGCCGTCTTGCGCAGGACGCCGCGTGCCCGCAGCGCTTCGTCTGAAAGCGCAAAAAGATCTGAAAAAGTGCCGGCGGATAGACCGCGGATTGTGAAGGTCATGGGGGGGCTCCTCTGATCTGGAGCCTCATTGAGCAAACCGGGCGTCGTCCTGCCCACCCGCTTCTTGCCATCCACCACAGAAAAGCCCGGCGCCTTGCAGCGCCGGGCTTTGAATTAACTCGATCGCGACGCGCTCAGACCGCCTGGGTCAGTTCAGGCACCGCATTGAAGAGATCGGCCACGAGGCCGTAATCGGCGACCTGGAAGATCGGGGCTTCCTCATCCTTATTGATGGCAACGATGATCTTGGAATCCTTCATACCGGCAAGGTGCTGGATGGCGCCCGAAATGCCGATGGCGATATAAAGCTCCGGGGCGACGATCTTGCCCGTCTGGCCAACCTGATAGTCGTTCGGCGCATAGCCCGCATCGACCGCAGCGCGCGAGGCCCCAACGGCGGCGCCGAGCTTGTCGGCGAGCGGGAAGATCAACTCCTGGAACTTCTCGGACGAGCCGAGCGCGCGGCCACCCGAGACGACACGCTTGGCGCCGGCGAGCTCCGGCCGGTCGGATTTGACCATCTCTTCGGAGACGAATTCTGATTTCGTCTGCGCGGCCGGCGCGGCCACATCCTCGACAGCAGCGGAGCCGCCGGTCGCTGCCGCCGGGAAGGCCGTGCCGCGCACGGTGATGACCTTTTTCGCGTCGGCGGATTTGACCGTCATGATCGCATTGCCGGCATAGATCGGGCGCACGAAGGTCGAGGCATCGACGACTTCGATGATTTCCGAAATCTGCATCACGTCCAGCTTCGCGGCAATGCGCGGGGCAATGTTCTTGCCGGTGGTCGTCGCCGGGATGAAGACGGCGTCATAACCCGCCATCAGCGGCACGACGAGCGCTTCCATGGCTTCGGCGGTCTGCTTGCGCAGGCTCTCGCCTTCGGCTTTCAGCACCTTGCGTACGCCGGCGATCTTCGCCGCTTCCGGGGCAACCGGGCCGGCATTCTCACCGGCGACGAGCACATCGACATCCCCGCCGAATTTCGAGGCGGCGGTGACGACCTTGTGGGTGGCATCCGACAGGGCGCCGTGATGATGTTCTGCAATAACGAGGACGGCCATTACACAGCTCCCGCTTCTTTGAGTTTCGCAACCAGGGTCGCAACGTCTTCAACCTTGATCCCGGCGCTGCGCACCGGCGGCTCGGTCACTTTCAGCACGGTCAGGCGCGGCGAGATGTCGACGCCATAGGCGTCCGGCGCCTTTTCATCGATCGGCTTCTTCTTCGCTTTCATGATATTCGGCAGCGAGGCAT
>CAYQRX010000405.1:0-2578 GCA_964419865.1 uncultured Hyphomonas sp.
CCCCTCCACCGCCACCGCCTCCACCGCCACCTCCGCCCGCCTCTTTTGAAACCAGCGAATACAATGCAACGCGGGGCCTCGCGCTGATCGGCGCTTCCACCGCCTATTCGCAGGGCGCAACCGGCGCGGGTATTGTCGTGGCCGTGATCGACACCGGATCGCTTCAGGAACACCCGGACCTCACCGGCCAGTTCACCGGGCCGACCCATGATGTGAACGCCGCCACCCGCAGCGCTGATGACATCGACACCGGCGGCCATGGCACGCTTGTCTCCGGCATCATCGTCGCCAAACGGGACAATGCCGGCATCATGGGCGTCGCCTTCGATGCGAAAGTCATGGACATTCGCGCCGACCGGCCCGGCAGCTGCGCGGAAGAGGATGGCTGCCGCTATCCTGTCAATGATGTGGCCACCGCCATCAACTACGCCGTCGACAATGGCGCGAAGGTCATCAACCTCTCGCTGGGAAGCCCTGCAGACGAAAATATCAATAACAACACGATCGAGAATGCGATTCTCGCCGCCGCGCAGCGCGGCGTGCTGGTGGTTATTTCCGCTGGCAATGATGCCGAGCCGCCAGCGGGCGGCGAGGCGGCGAAGGGAACAACGCCCAACAGCCCGGCGCGCGCGGCGGGCTATACCGGAATGCTCGGCCGCGTCGTCGCTGTCGGATCGGTGATTGCCGATGAGGGGGCCAATCAGGGCCGCATGTCCGCCTTCTCCAACCGGGCCGGTGATGCTGCGATGGCAAACTACATCCTCGCGCCCGGCCAGGGTGTCGTCTCCACCGGCCTCGACGATGACATCACCCGCCCAGGCAACCCCGACAACGACCCGGACGATATCGGCGACTATTACCGTATCAGCGGCACCTCCTTTGCGGCGCCATATGTCTCCGGCTCGCTGGCCCTGCTGCTGCAGACTTTCCCGAACCTGCAGGCGCGTCCGCAGGACGCGCTCCGCATCCTGCTCGACACGGCGGACGACTATATCGACCCGAACCCCGACCCCATTCTCGGCGTTCCGGCAGGCGTCGGCATCGACCCGGTCTCCGGCGTCGGCCTCCTCAATCTCAGCCGCGCCTTCGCGCCGCAGGGAACACAGCAGGCCTTCATCAATGGCGAACTCATACCCCTCAGCCTGCTGACGGGTTCGGCGGGCGGTGCATTCGGCGACTGGGCCGAACATGGCGGCCTGTTTGAAGGCCTCTCCCTGATCGACCGCTATCACCGCACCTTCGAGCTGAACGCGGCGGCCATGTCGCACGCTCCGGCGGCGCCGCTCTCGAACCTGAATGCGCGCGTTGCCTCTCTTGCCGGAGAAGCGCGCGCCGTGCGGGCCGGCAATATCGACCTCTCCTGGCACACACCGAAACTGTTCGAGGACCGCGCCGCGCCCTATCAGGAAGAGGCGCAGTCGCAATTTGCCGCAACCTTCCGCTTTGATGGCGGCGAGGTCTCGGCCGGCCGCGGCGGCAGCCTGCCCCGGATCGCGCCCTCCGCCCATCTCGTCGTCGAGCCGGGAACGCCGGACGCCCTCTCGCTGACCGGCAGCTGGGCCTCCGTCACCCAGGCGCTCGGCCCGTTGGACATTCACGCCTTTGCGGCCAGCGATGACGGCTTCAGCCGCCAGGGCGCCGGCATCGGACGCTCCGGACACGGATGGGCATGGCGGACCGGCTTCGAGACAGTGCAGGACGAGCGCTCCGCCCTCGGCGGCGCTGTCCAGTCCCGCATCGGCCTGGAGAATGAGGGGCGGATCACTGCCTGGACTGCGGAAGGCCGCCGTGAAATCTCGGCGCGCTGGTCTGTCTCCGGCGGCTATGAACTTGCCAGTGTCGATCTGGCCAGGATCGCGGCTGAGGGGGTGGAAACGAGCCGCTGGTCCATCGGCGCCGAGCGCGATCTTGGCCGCGGCGCGCTGAGCTTCGTCCTCGCCCAGCCGCGCCGGGCCGAGCGCGGCACGCTGCGCTTCGATGTTGTTTCCGGGGCCGACACGGAAGGCTGGATCATCACTGAGCGGGAGATTTCCCTGACCCCCAGTGGGCGTCAGCTGAACTTTGAAACCCGGTTTCGTTGGCGCCTGATTGAAGGCTGGCACGGCGAGGCCGCTGCCGCCGTCATTCGCCAGCCCAACCATGTCGCAAATGCAGATGATGCCGGCATCGTCTGGTTCGGCCTCACGGGGCGGTTCTGATGCGTGCGCTCATCCTGGCATTTGCGGCGGCGAGCCTGACGGGCTGCAGCTATCTCTCCGGTCTGTTTACGCCCGCGGCGGAAGAGGCAGCCGCCGCTTGTCCCGCCGTGCGCCGGGCGGATGCCTGGGTGAACCGGATGCCCGGCCCGTCGCCGCAGGACCGCAGCCTGATCGTCGTCGTCGAACTGCGCACGCCCGACCTCTGGATGCTGACGAGGGTGACAGGGGACGCTGCGCCGGAAACGCTTGTCCTTCAGCTGAGCCCCGGCGGCACAGGCCATCCCGGCTTGGCCGGCTATCGCAGCGCCGCAGCAAGCCATCCCCGCAGAATCGAGATTCTGTGCGAAGGCCGCCTTCACCATACGATCAGCGAAGTGATG
>CAYQRX010000406.1:0-2574 GCA_964419865.1 uncultured Hyphomonas sp.
GGCTTGGCGCGCCCGGAGAGATTCGAACTCCCGACCTTCTGGTTCGTAGCCAGAGGCTCAGGCGCAAGTTGTTGAAATCATTACAGCCGCTGGATGGGCGTCCGGTTGCCATCTGCACACCAGCGCTGATGAGTGCACAGGAGGGGTTACGCAAAAATCACGCGGCCTCGCCGCGATATGATTACACCAGCAGGAGAGCCGATGCAGAAAACAAATCACCAGGTCGAGACAAAGGTCGTTCCTTCGGGGAACGAATTTGAGATTTTCGTAGGCGACCAGCTTGCGTTTCACGTGCTGCGTGTTGGCTCCCGCGAGCATCATCTCATCGAGATCTACGACAGGCACAGAGGAACCACCGTGGTGCTTTCAGAAGACGTGGCCCGGCACCTCGCCGGGGCTATCGCTATGATTTGCGCCTCCGCGGACGGGGAGTGACAACCGCCGCAGATGACGCTCCAATCACTCGGGCCGATGGCC
The DNA here is from genome assembly GCA_964419865.1 of uncultured Hyphomonas sp. Classification (GTDB taxonomy): domain Bacteria; phylum Pseudomonadota; class Alphaproteobacteria; order Caulobacterales; family Hyphomonadaceae; genus Hyphomonas. The sequence continues at coordinate 478 of CAYQRX010000406.1, forward strand.
AACCGCAGCATTATGAGTGCTGGTCGCGAGTGTAACCTATTGATTCCACGACCCGAAATGACGCAAGTCATTGACAAGTTGCACGACGACGCACAACCGCGCCGGACAGGCCCCACAAAATCCCCACAGTGCACAGATACTCACCCTTGCGCCCGGCCAGGCGAACAGCCATTTTTGCCACCAGCTGTCCGCTGTCAATGGAGGGGATGATGGGACATGGAAACCGGGAGCGCTCGCAGGACTGGCACCGCGCCAAGGCGGCGGTCGAGGGCGCGTTCCTCGAGTCGCTGAGGAACGTCTGGGACGTGCGAGAACCGAATGAGAATCGGGGCTGGGTGATTGGTGTCGCGGTGATCTACGGCAAAGAGCCGGAAGCCGCGCTTTTGCGACATGCCTATTTCATGAAACAGGCGAAAGAAGGGGGGTGGTCCACAAGCCTCGAGGTCGGGCCGGCACCGACAGACCTGGATGAGATCAGGGACTACATAGACGCGCTCCAGCGTCTCCAGGGCGCAGCTGCCAGATTGCCTGACAGGTTGGTTCGGGCGGGCGTCTTGTCGCGATCAGAGGCGGACGAACTCCGGGCCGATCCATGACCGCTCGGCAACCCGTCTACTCCCTCCGGTTGTGCTCCTCAATGATCGCCCGGAGCTGCTCCGCGTAGCCCCGCCTGAGCCGGTCCCGGACGGCGAGCGCCTCGTACCCGGATTCGGTCATGCAGACCATGGCTGTCCTCGGCAGCGCTTCCCGGAGCTCATCGCCCGTCTCGTCGCCGGCCAGGTCGATGAACTCCGCCTGGAGCACCACCGGCAGCACCGGCCATTCCGGCAGCGGCAGCTCGGGTGTGATGTAGACGGTCCTGGTGGCGCAGCCTGAGAGCGCCAGCGCCGCGATCATGGCCAAGGCATACGCTTTCATCGGTCGTCCTCGAAGTGATTCCTGCGGCCCTGCCGGACTTCCTTGCGGATCGTTTCGACCGCTTCCTCGGTGTGCTGGCGGGCGGCCTCCGCGACCTTGGTGGCCTCCTGGTAGCGCTGCCGGTTCTGCCGCTCAGCGAGGATCTGCGACTCGGCGGCCTTGCGCTTGTCGACCTGGCCCCGCCAGGCCTTGAACAGCCCGAAGGCCGCCGCGGCCAGGAGCGCGATCAGGCCGGCGCCGATGGTCTGCAGCTCGCCCATCATTTGTACACCTTGGCGATGTTGCCATCGAAGCCCTCACTCGCCGACTCCACCGCATAGCCGGCGAGGAACGCCGCGGCGAGCGTGAGCTGGTTGGCCTCGCCCAGCAGGATGACGGCCACCATGCCGAAGATGAAGCTGAGGGTGGCGGTGTACGGCTTGTCCCTGATGACGTGCCAGACGTGGACGTGCACATCGCCGCCGTCGCGCAGGCCTTTCATGGTCTTCGCGTAGTGGCAGACCAGGCCGAGGAAGGCGAGCAGGAAATAGTGCCAGGAGGGGAGTTCGGTCATGTGTCACCTCTGAGCATTGCGGCCACCCTGGCCGCGCGGTTGGGGGTCTGCCGTGCCCAGCGGGAGTCCAGGGCGTGCGCGGCCGCAGCACGGCGGTCTCCGGCGCGCAGGGCGGCGATCATGTTGCGGAAGTTGAGGAGCCCGGAGGCGCCGAGCTGGTACGCCATGTTCAGGAGCGCCCGTTGGACCTGCTCCGGCTGGTTGCGCCACCAGGCGGCCCGGAGATCCAGCTCGCGCTCGAGGCGATCGACCAGCAGCCCCAGCCACGCCTCGCCGATGACCTTCGGCATGCCGGCGCCGCGGCGGGAGTCGACGAGGAACCCGTACCCTATGGTCCACCAGCCGAGCGTGTCCTGGTAGGCATGCTCCCGCCACCCCTCGTCCCGGCGAAGGTCTGCCAGCACATCAGCGCGCATACAGCCTCCTTGCATCATCCAGCGTCCCCGAGCTCACGCCCTGCTGCCGCGCCGGCGGGCAATGAGTGGCGCCAACGGCCGCGAAGTAGACCCGCACGTCCGCCAGCAGCCGGTTGACCTCATCGCCGTCCGGGCGATCGGCCTCGGCCTGGCCGCGGAGCTGCGCGATCCGGTCCAGGAGAGTTTCGCGCGGGCTCACGGCGTCCTCCG
>CAYQRX010000407.1:0-2571 GCA_964419865.1 uncultured Hyphomonas sp.
GGCTCGCCCTGATCCTGAGTTTCGGTTGGGGTGTCATGTTCCTGGTCTCCGGTCGCCGTTGCGGGTTGCAGTTGGAGAGACGCCCCGGCTTTCAGGAACCCCACACTATCATCGTGTGAATTTTTTCTGACAGCAGCCGATGTTGTCAGGATCAGTCTTCGCGCAGGGTCAGTTCTATATCGCCGTCGTCGCGCTTTTCAGGCAGGATCAGGTATAATGCCTCGAGCGCGGCGACAAAGGCATCCGCATCATTGGTGCGGAAGCGGCCACCGATCCGCATCGCCCGCAGTGCCTCATCTTTCAGAAGAATGTGCCGGGCCGAGTGGCGATTGAACTGCACAACGGCTTCCGCGAGCGAGACATCGCTGAACTGCAACACACCGCTGCGCCAGGCCGTGTCGGCGAACACATCGACTTGCGTGACTGTCTCGCGGACACCATCGAAGCTGTAGCGCTCTCCGGAACGAAGCGTGACCTTGCGGGCGGCCTGGGCGGATCCGACTGCGACACGGCCCTCAACCAGGGTGACCACAACCCGGTCGCCATCTAGACGCACATCGAAGGCCGTGCCGATCGCGACAACCGAACGACTGCGAGCGCGCACCTCGAACGGGCGGAACGGGTCCGGCGCGACCTCGAAATACGCCTGGCCCTGCTCGAGGATGATTTCCCGCCGCTGCGGGGTGTAGCGAACGTTGACGGCCCCGCCCGATCCGATATGCAGCTCGGACTGATCCGGCAGTATGATGTGCTCGATTTCACCCGGCCCAGCCTCGTATCGAAGCACGTCCGCAAGCTGCGTTAACTCACTGCCTGGACCCGCTGCGGGCATCTGGATCACTGCGACGGCGATGGCTAATGCGGCCGCCATCGCCCCTGCCGTCCCCGCCAGAAGGCGCCCGCGCGGCGCTCGAACGGCCGTTGGTGTTTTCAGCGCGAGCACAGCGGCGGTGTCCCTCTGCAAATTATCCAGCCGGGCGAGAGCCGCCTCTGTCCGAGCATAAGCCGCAGAGTTGCCCGGATCCGCATGCCATGCCTCGAATCGGACACGGTCCTCCGACGTGCACCGGTCCGAAGACAGGCGCGCATACCATTCGGCTGCTTCGCTATCCGTGGATGCGCAGGTGCGTTCAGGCCTACTCATTCTCGCCGGTCTCCAGTTTTTTTCGCAGGGCCAGCACGGCGTTCGCGATATGCTTCTCGACGGCGCTGACAGAGATGTTCTGACGCAGGGCAATCTCGGAATGAGGCATATCCTCGAAACGATGCATAATGAAAATGGTCCGGCAGCGGGGAGGCAATTCCTCCAGCGCTTTCAATAAGACGCCAAGTTCCTGGCGATCCTCAGTTATTTTTTCAGGCTGGGCGTCGAGGCTGGGCAATTGGCGGAGTTGATCATCGCTGGCCACGATCCGGCCGGCCCGGGCAGACGAGCGGTAATAATCCTTGAGCAGGTTCGACGCGGTCGTGAAAGCAAAGCCCTCAAGGTGTCGGATGTCGGCGAAACTGCTGCGTCGGAGCAGGCGTACAAATACTTCCTGTGTCAGTTCTTCGGCGTCTTCATGGGAGTTCACACGCCGCCGGAAGTAATTCATCAGCGGCACCCTGTATGATGCAGCAAACTCGGCGAGCGCATCTGCCCCAGACGGCGGCGTCTTTCGCATGGCTGACCCCCAAAGACGTGGTACCTCCCTGCCCCGTCAGGCTGGGAATTGCAACTCGCTCAGTGTCATGGAGTGGATCATCATCAGATTGGCCGCGACGAACAAGCTCCCCGGGATGGCCTGGACCGCCGCCACCCAATCAGGAATCAAGTCGATCAGAGTCTCCAAATCAACGGCCCGGATCAGGGGGCTGGGTCAGCGCTTCCGTTCTTGCCCTCTCCTGGGGGGAAATCGTCCTTGATGCAGTTTGCTACGCGAGGGTGTCCGGCTTTACACGCAGGGTAAACGTGTGGAGATTGCTGGCTGGCTTGGCATGAGGGGCGCAATGTCCAGGACTAAAATTGTCGAAACCGGTACGCGGTACTTGAAGTCACAGAATGTGACATCGAGGCGGGGACCCTGGTGACTGAGCCTGCGATCAACTTTGAAACGGCGCAGCCACCTCAGATCTATTCCTTTCGCGGGGTCGACGTGGTTTTGGACGCCGAAGTCGCGCGCCTCTTTGGTGTGCGAACGTCGCAGCTGAACCAACAGGTCAACCGCAACCCGGAGAAGTTCGGCGAGGATTTCGCCTTCACGCTGACGCCGGAGGAGTATGACGACTTGAAGTCACAGGATGTGACATCAAGCGGACATGGAGGGCGCCGCAAACCGCCGGTCATGTTCACGGAGCACGGTGTGGTCATGGCGGCAACCGTTCTGAAAGGCCAGCAAGCTGCCGCTGCAACACGTTTCATTGTGAAGACATTCGTTGCGGCCCGGCGCGGCGCGCTGGCAATCCAGACGGGGCAAAACATACCGGTTAAAATCGACCCCCGCACCGTGCTTCCGCCTGCGGGCGAGGCCCGGCACGGCCTTATGGCGAAGCTCGATGCGGCCCTCGGCCGTGTCCTTGACGCTATCGCTG
>CAYQRX010000408.1:0-2569 GCA_964419865.1 uncultured Hyphomonas sp.
CTCGTCGCGCCAGTCTGTGGCGCGCGGCCAGTCCTGCAGCATCAGGAAGCCCTGCGTCTCGGCGCGGCCGGGGGCGCGGCGCTCCCAGAGTTCTTCCGTCACGAAGGGCATGAACGGGTGTAGCAGTTTCAGCGACTCGTCGATCACATGGCCGCACACCATCCGCGTCTCTGCCTTGGCGCCGTCATCCATGCCCGCCAGCAGCGGTTTGATCAGTTCCAGATACCAGTCGCACAGCGTGTTCCAGATGAAACGATAGAGGGCGCCGGCCGCTTCGTTGAAGCGGTATTCCTCAAGCCCGCGGGTGACGTCCTCGACACAGGCGGCAAGCTCGCCGAGTATCCAGCGGTTGATCGGCAGCTCCACCGTAGCCGGATCAAGCGCGCCGGGTGCCCCGCATTCATTCATCTCGGCAAAGCGGACCGCATTCCACAGTTTCGTCGAGAAGTTCCGGTTGCCTTCCACGACCTGTTTCGACAGGCGGATATTGCGGCCTTGCCCGGCCAGGCGGCTCATCGCAAAGCGCAGCGCATCGGCGCCATACTCATTGACAAGGTCCAGCGGGTCCATGGCATTGCCCTTGGACTTCGACATCTTCTGGCCCTTCTCGTCGAGGACGAGGGCGTGGATGTAAACGTCCCTGAACGGAGCTTGTCCGGTAAACTCAATCCCCATCATCATCATCCGGGCAACCCAGAAGAAGATGATGTCGAACGCGGTGACCAGCGTAGCGGTCGGGTAGAAGGTCTTCAGGCGCTCGGTTTCCTCCGGCCAGCCCTGTGTCGAGAACGGCCAGAGGGCGGACGAAAACCAGGTGTCGAGAACGTCTTCGTCCTGAACCAATGCCTTCGCTGGACCGGCTGCTTTCTGGGCTTCCTCTTCGGAGGTGGCGACAAAGACATTTCCATCCTGATCATACCACGCCGGAATCCGATGCCCCCACCAGAGCTGGCGGCTCACGCACCAGGGCTGGATATTGTCTATCCAGTTGTAATACGTCTTCGCCCAGCTCTCCGGCACGAACCGCGTCCGGCCATCCTCGACCGCCTTGCGCGCCGGCTTCGCCAGCGTCGCGGCATCGACATACCACTGATCCGTCAGCCAGGGCTCAATCACGACGCCCGACCGATCGCCAAAAGGCTGTTCGATCTTCAGGTCTTCGATCCGTTCAAGGAGTTCCAGCGCCTCAAACAGCTCGACCACTTTCTCGCGTGCCTTGAATCGGTCAAGCCCGCGCAGCTCCGCCGGAATGCCCGCAGCATCGGCTTCCGCACCGTTGACGATCTCAGCCACCGCATTGAGAATATTGATCGGCGTATGGCCCGCGCGCTTGCCGACTTCAAAGTCATTGAAGTCATGCGCCGGGGTGATCTTCACCGCGCCGGAGCCTTTCTCCGGATTTGCATACTCATCCGCCACAATCGGCACGCGCCGGCCAACGATCGGCAGCTCGACGAACTTGCCGACAAGGCCCTTGTAGCGCTCATCCTCCGGATGCACCGCCACGCCTGTATCACCCAGCATGGTCTCGGGCCGCGAGGTCGCGACGACGATATAGTCCCGCGTCTCGGTGCCCGCCGGATTGCCGTCTTCATCCTTGAGCGGATGTTCGTAAGTGACACCATCCGCCAGCGGATAGCGCAAATGCCAGTAATAGCCGTCCACTTCCTTTTGCTCGACCTCAAGGTCCGAGATTGCGGTCTGGAAATGCGGGTCCCAGTTCACGAGGCGCTTGTCGCGGTAGATCAGCCCCTTCTTGTAAAGGTCCACGAACACTTTGGTGACGGCCTTCGACAGGCCTTCGTCCATCGTGAACCGCTCGGCCTCCCAGTCGCATGACGCGCCGAGGCGCTTCAGCTGCCCCTTGATCGAACCGCCGGACTGTTCCTTCCACTTCCACACACGCTCGACAAAGGCTTCCCGGCCCATGGAGCGGCGGTCCAGATTGCCCTCCTGCGCCAGCTGGCGCTCGACGACCATCTGCGTCGCAATGCCCGCATGGTCCGTGCCCGGCTGCCACAGCACATTCTTGCCGCGCATCCGCTCGAACCGGATCAGCACATCCTGAAGCGTATTGTTCAGCGCATGGCCCATATGCAGCACGCCGGTGACATTCGGCGGCGGGATGACAATCGAATAGGCCTCGGCGCTGGTGTCGCCCGAGGGGCGGAAACATCCGGCATCCTCCCAGGCCTTGTAGAGGCGCGGTTCGGCTTCGGCGGGGTCAAATCTCTGGTCTAGCATCGGGCAGGGGCAATCCGGGCAATCGGCATAAAAGAAAAGCGCGCCGGTGAAGGCGCGCCGTTCCCTATAGCAAGTTTAAGGAATGAGGCTAGCGCGCCATGCGGGCGATCCGCTGTACCTCGGCTTCTACCTTCTCTTCGACGATCCGGGCGAGGTTGGCGTCGAGCCATTCCTTGATCATCGGTTTCAGCAATTCGCGGACCATGCCCTCGAGCGTGTTGTCGCTGCCAAGGTCCATCTTCGAGATCAGCTTGCCCAGCGCTCCGGCGGCAGCGCCGGCGGTGTTGTCATCGGTCAGCGGCGCATTGGTGTAGCGCGGGCTGCC
>CAYQRX010000409.1:0-2559 GCA_964419865.1 uncultured Hyphomonas sp.
CCGCCGAAAACGGCCAAGCCCGTACGCCATGGGCATGCCTTTGTGCTGATGAAGGCGGGGAAAGTGTGGCTCGTGCGGCGCCCGCCCCAGGGCCTGCTCGGCGGGATGGCGGCGCTGCCCTCGGGCGAGTGGCAGGAGGCCGGGTGGCCGCCGCCCGATCCGCCGCTGAAGGCTGATTGGCAGGCGGCCGGGGAAGTGCGCCATGTGTTCACGCACTTTTCCCTGAAGCTGCGTGTCTGGCGGGCCGAGGGGCGACGCAGCCCGGCTGGCGGCGGCGAATGGGTGGAAGCAGATGCGGAGACTGGCCTGCCGACGGTTTTTGCCAAAGCGCTGGCGCTGGCGCAGGGTGTGCCTGTCAGGCGCGTGTGAACACGTTGATCTGGACAAAGGCAGCCATGTTGATGGCGACGCTCATCCAGAACAGTGTACGGAAGGCAATCTTCTTTGTCTTGTGACGGAATATTTCCTGCGCAATGATCGCGCCGGGCCAGCCGCCCACGAGGCCAACCAGCAAGAGGATGGTCTCGGAAATGCGCCAGTTCCGATTTTCGGCAGCTCGCTTGTCGAGAGCATAGCCGGCAAAGCAGGCGAGACTCGCAACGCCATAGACGATCCACCAGTTCGGCGAAACATTGACGTTCGAGGCAACCGCGAGCGCGATGAAGGCAAAGGCCGGAATGACCAGCAGGCGCGGCGCGCGCACCAGCAGTTTTTTCCAGACGGGGACGGCCTCCGCGCCGGGGCGAACGGGGCGGATGTCGGCGGCGCGAATCCGGCCGTTGCCATCCTGTGTCACGTTGTATGTATACAGAAGGCCTTCTTCGATATGCCGGTCGTCGCTTGCAAAGGCGCTGACGTGGGCGAAGGCGTCAGGCCCTCCTTCGGGCGGGCGCAGGAAGCCAAAGCCGCGGGCGCCGTTCCAGCCCGTCAGCCGCCCCTCTTGCCGGGGCGAGCGCTCGCCGGCAGGGGGCGGCTTCGGCTTCTTTGTCATGCGTCTTCTTCCTTCGCCACCGATGCGGCCAGCGATGCAGTGAGGAACCGGTCGATGTCGCCGTTCAGGACGCCTTCGGTATCGGAGGTTTCGACTTCGGTACGCAGATCTTTGACCATTTGATAGGGCTGAAGCACATAGGAGCGGATCTGATGGCCGAAGCCGATGGCGCTCTTGTCGGCATACTGAGCATCGGCCACCGCCTTGCGCTTCTGCAGTTCGAGTTCATACAACTTTGACCGCAGCATCCGCCAGGCTTCGTCGCGGTTCTGGTGCTGCGAGCGCCCGCTCTGGCACTGGACGACGATATTGGTCGGAATATGGGTCAGGCGCACGGCCGAATCGGTCCGGTTGACGTGCTGGCCACCCGCGCCGGAAGCGCGGTAGGTGTCGGTGCGCACGTCGGACGGATTGATCTCGATCTCGATCTTGTCGTCGATCACCGGCGAGACACTCACCGAGGAGAAAGACGTATGCCGCCGAGCCGATGAGTCGAAGGGCGAAATGCGCACGAGACGGTGCACGCCGGTTTCCGATTTCAGCCAGCCATAGGCGTTTTCGCCCTTGATCTGCAGCGTGGCGGACTTGATGCCGGCTTCCTCGCCCTCGCGCTCGTCGAGCTCCTCGACCTGGTAGCCGCGCTTCTCCGCCCAGCGGACATACATCCGGCGCAGGATCGAGGCCCAATCCTGGCTTTCGGTGCCGCCTTCGCCGGCATTGATCTGCACATAGCAGTCATTGCCATCGGCCTCGCCGGACAGGAGGGCGGCGAGTTCGGCTTCGGCGGCGCGCGCGGCAGACCGGCGCAGCGATGCCTCGAGGTCCGCCAGCATCGCCGGATCGTCCTCGGCCAGTTCCATCAGTTCCGGCGCGTCGGCCACTTCCTTCTCGAGCGCTTCGACCAGCGCGATGCCGTCAGCGAGCTTCTGGCGCTCGCGCATCATGGCCTGGGCTTCCTGCGGATCGTCCCAGAAGTCCGGGCGTTCGGAAAGGGCGGTCAGTTCGTCAAGGCGTTTTGTGGCTGTATCCCAGTCAAAGACGCCTCCGTAGCAGGGAGGCCGAATATTCGATCTTTTCGATCAGCGAGCGGATTTCTGCGGACATGGGAATTCCTCTGGGAGTTCGCGGTGAAATAGGGTTGCCTGCCGGGCTATAACCGGGCCGCAGGCATGGGTCAAAGCTGAAGGCCTGGTGTCAGAAGACGCCGTCGAGCCCGGTGTCGGCGGTGTCGTCATCCGGATCGGCGGGCGTATCGGCTGAGGGGCCACAGGAGCCGGAAATCGACAGGCAGTCGTCGGCGCCCGAGAAGGCAGTCAGGCCGGGTTCTGTGCCGGGCCGGAAGGCCTCGTCGATGATCACGCCGCCACCACCCGCCGAGGCAAGCGCGCCGGTCTGGGCATTGATCTTCACAAGGCGGACGCCGGGCGGAATCCGGAACGGGGTGGCAGGCTCCTTTTCCAGCGCCTTTTCCATGAACTCGGTGAAGATGGGCACAGCAACGGAGCCGCCGGCTTCGCCCTCGCCGAGCGCCCGGTTGTCGTCAAAGCCGATGGGGATGCCGACGACGC
>CAYQRX010000410.1:0-2552 GCA_964419865.1 uncultured Hyphomonas sp.
AGAACACGTCCCCCGTGCCATCGCCGGGCTGGTGCCCGAAATACTCCGACCAGTCCGAGGCATAGCCGACCTTTGTGCCCGCGCCGAGGATAGCCTTCACATCTGCAGCCAGTGCCTTGAAGGCGGTCACGGCCGGATAGGTGCTGGCGCTCGACCGGATCGTGGTCAGGCCTCGCATCTCGGTGCCGATCAGGAAGGCATCTACGCCGCCAGCGACCGCGCAGAGATGGGCATAGTGCAGGATCATCCGGCGCAGGCCCCAGTCGCCTGCGGGGCCGGTCCAGCTGACGGTATCGCCCGACACCGAGAACTGCGCTGGGGTGGCCGCGCCGAAGAAGGCCGAGACCTGCGTCGCGGAGGCGGCGGTCTTGTCCGCGGTCCCCGCGAAGCCTGCCGCCGGGGAGCAGGTGATACGCCCGCGCCAGGGGAAGCTCGGCTGGCCGGGCGTCGCAGCATTCGCGCTGTAGGGGTTCGGCAGGGTGTTGCCGGGCGGCACGTCCATCAGCAGGAAGGGATAGAAGGTCACCCGCAGCCCGCGCGCCTTCATCTCGCGGATCGCCTGCACCACCGCGAAGTCGGCAGGAGTGCCGCCATAGACCGGACGGTCCTCGGCGTCACGGCTGACCAAGTGGGCGGGAGCGCGGGCAACCCCGTTGACCGCCCACACCTTCGGACTGGTCACCTTGGTCGCCACTTCGACGCCCGGCTTGATCAAGCAGTTGCCCGCGCGCAGGTCATTGCCGAACCAGGCGACGACGAGGCTGACGCTCTCGACAGCCGGGGCCATCGCCTGCAGCCGGTCAAGCGCCACGACGATGTCGGCTTCATCCGGAAGCGCGTTCAGGTTCTCGGCCGAGGTCGTGCCACCGGTGGTCTGCCCGAACACCGTGGTCGTGGCGCCCACCGTCTTCCGGACAGCCTCCGTCGCATAGGTGAACTCGCCCGAGGCCGGGATCATGGTGACGGCCTTGACCAGCCCCTCGGCCGTATCCCGGTCGGCCAAGGGCCGGAAGACCTCGAAGGACAGTTGCGGCAAGCGGTTGCCGTAGGTGGAAAGCGCCAGTTCCTCGAAAACGACATAGGCGGTGCCGCGATAGGCCGGGGAGTTGGCCGCCCCCATCTTTGCCGTGATGAACGGGTCAGGCGTCTGGGTCTCGTTGCCGGGATACCAGCGCCACGTGATCCCGGTCATGTCGAGCGGCTTGCCGTCGGCCCAGATGCGGCCGATGCCGGTGATCGGCCCCTCGCAAAGCGCCACGGCGAAGGACGCATAGTAGAGATACTCGGTCGTCTGGACCCTTCCGCCGCCCCCGCCCTTGCCGCCGCCCTGCGTCGTGGTCTTCGTCTCCTCGCGGAAGTCGGTCGCCCAGATGATGTTGCCGCCGATGCGCATCCGGCCGTAAAGGCGCGGGATGATGGCGCCTTCGGTGGCCGACGTGATGCGCAGGCTGTCGAGGCGCTGGCCCTCGATCTTCTGCGCTGGGGCCAACGAGGACACGATCCAGCTGTCCACCACCGAACCGATGGTCGAGCCGATGAAACCGCCAATGGCGGCACCGGAAAAGCCGAGGATCGCGCCGCCGAACGCCCCGCCGATGGCGGAACCGACGGCACCGAGGACAAGCGTGGCCATGGGAAACTCTCAGCGTGCGGGGAACAGGAAGGCGAAAGCGATGCGGCGTCGCCATGCGGGCGTCAGCAGTTCCTCGATGACGCCGAGCCGCTCGTAAGCGTGCAAAAAGGTGTCTGGGCCGGTGAGAATCCCGACATGCTTGGCGATGGCGCGGGGCATCATCCGGAACAGGATCAGCGCGCCGGGCGGCGCATCGGCGGGTGCGATTTCCGGCATCATCGCCCGCGCTCCATCTGCCAGCACCTCGCTCGGCCCGGTCTCACCCCAGTCGCGGCTGTAGGGCGGGATCGGGAACGGCTCTGGCCCCACCACCTCGCGCCAGACGCCGCGCGCAAGGCCGAGGCAATCGCAGCCGACCCCGCGCAAACTGGCCTGGTCGTGATAGGGCGTGCCCAGCCAGGACCGGGCAGCGGAGATGACGCGGGCAGGATCGGCGGCTTTCACAGCACTGCCCCTTCATGGCCGCCATCCTTCGTCGCGTAGCGCAGGACCGTGTCCTGGCCCGGGATGTGCGGAAAGCCGCGAAAGTTCGCGACATTGGCGAACTTGGTGCCGCAGGTCGCGATCCGCTTGTCGCAGCCCGCCCGGACGATGAAGGCATCTGTCGCCGTGATCGGGCGCACCGGGGCTTCGAGCAGGGTCAGGATGGCAACGCCGTCGACGATGTCGTGGGACAACACCTCGACCCGCCGCCCCGCATTCGCGCCGGTCGACCATTCCACCAGACCAAAGGAGAACCAGCCCGCCGCGAAGCTGGCGAGGCCGGAGGCGGTGAAAGCCCGGTCGCGCAGCACATCAATGACGGTACCGCTGCCCTTGAAGGCTGGGGCTTCGAGATTGACGCCGCAGCGCGGATCGCCCAGAGCGGCATCGCAGCTGGCCTGGAATGTCCGCCCGACCGTCTGACCGAGGATGTGCG
>CAYQRX010000411.1:0-2552 GCA_964419865.1 uncultured Hyphomonas sp.
CCGAAATCGAGGCAACCATCAGGTCCCCGAGCCACCGGGCTTCGGCTTTCGGATACGGACGAGGTCGTCCGGCGTCAGGAGGCGCGGCCTTGGAGTTTCGGCCGGACTTTCGGTGTCGATTGGCGGGGGAAGTTTTGGTTGCATAGGGGCAGGCCGGTTCGCCTGTGTCCACGGGGCAGGGATGTTCGCCTCGCGTTGTTTCGGCAGGGACACGATTGGAAGATCGACCTCGAAGACATCTTCGCCGAAGCCCATCACCAGAATGCGCACTTTCTTGCCCTTTCGGCCAAGGCGCGAGGAGAGTTCGCTGGGCGTGACCACCGGCCTTACCGATCGCTGAGGCGTTCGCGAAATGGAACGCGTTCCCCCTGACACGTTTTCGGTACGGGAAATGCGTTCGATTTCCTGCATGCCGATCGCCCGGCTCATGTCTTCAGCGCCTTCGCCGGGGTTCATCCGTCCAATGACGTGTGTGCCGATCATCGACAGCCAGGCGCTGGTCCGGTCGCGGCCATAGTTGACGCGGATCTGGGAGGTGTCCTGCGCGGCCAGCACCACGCAGACGCCCTTCGAGCGTCCAAGATCGAGCAGCGATGCTAGATCGTCCATCGCTTCCAGTTGGGGAAACTCGTCGAGGAAGAGCCAGATCCGCCGCGTGCTGCTCTCGCGAAAGGCCGGGCTGCAGACATGCGCCGACAGGAGACTGACGAGGCCGCCGATCCAGGCATTGGTGAGCTGGGGGTAGCGGCCGTCGCGCTGCAGGATGACCGGGGCAGGGGCGTGGGCGGCGCGAAGCCAGGACGCGATGCTGAACGTGCTTGAAGAACCTGCCGCCCAGGCATCGGCCATCGCTTCGAGCATGTGGATATGCGCCTTGAACGTCGTCAGGATCGACATCGCCGTGCGGTTCGCCGCGTCGCCGAGAATCTGGGCGGCTGCCGGATGGCAGGTATTGGCCAGGACGATAAGCTCGGCGGGCGCCAGAATGGCGCGGGCATGCAGGTCGCTCCAGGTCCAGTTGCCCGGCCGCTCCATTTGCAGGCTGACAATACAGGCGACCAGAAGTTCGCGGGCGCCTTCTGCCCACATCGGGTCGCTGCTCTTCGGAATGAACCGGGCGGCGAGCTCGCGCGCGTCCTGCTTGGTCGCGCAGTCGGCAGCAATGTCCCAGATCGCGGACCGGGCATCCTGCGGGGCGATGAGGGTGATCTCGCCGGGCAGGCGTTCGGTCATGTCGCCCTTGGTGTCGAGCACGAGCATCTTGTCGCCGAACTGCATCGCTTCAACAATGAGGTGCTGGATCGTCTGTGTCTTGCCCGACCCCACCGCCCCGGTGATCAGCATGTGCCGGGATTCCCGGTCGCGGCTCATCGGAATGCCCGGCGGGAACGCGATTCCCTCCCCGGTCTGGCGGACTTCGCTTCGGCTGATCCTCCGTATGGCGCTGCGTGCCTTCCGGCCGATGAGACGCTGCGGGCCGCGCACGATCTTCGGCGGCGGCGGTTCGAACCTGATGGCCAGCGCAAATCCGGCAGCCAGGATCAGGGTCAGCGCCCCTCCGGCCGCGAGCACCTGCCAGCGCTGGGTGACTTCGTCCCAGACGCCAAGCTGGCGAAACCAGTCTTTGCAGCGCTGGTGCCGCTGACCGGCGCCTGGGGCGCGGAGCAGGGCATAGGCTCCGGCCTCTGTGCAGGTCGCAAGATCTTCTGGCTGAACGTAGTAGCCCTGGCCGTCGGCCTCAAAGACAGGCGGGGAGCGTTCGAAAGCCTGCCAATGATAGAGCCAGGTCAGACCAGCGAATGCAAACGTCAGGGTGCCGAGGATGTGTTTCAGTTTAGGCATGGGGCGGACCCTCCGGTGGCTCGCCGCCGAGTGCGCGCAGCAGCGCGTCGAACATGGTTTCCAGGCGGGCGAGACTATCTGTTGTCTGATCGCTGGCTTTTGAGATGACCTGTACGTCCTGCACGAGCGACGCGAGCTTTCGTTCGATTTTCAGCAGCCGCTCGGCCTGCGTGAACGGGTCGCCGTTCGAGAGACCAGAGCGGATGAGTTCGCGGGCGACGCCGGTCGGCGTCCCGGAAATACGCCTTGCACGTTCGGCGAGGTGGTCGATATCGCTTGTGGCAAGACGGATCGAAAGGGGCTGTGTCGGTTCAGCCATGGATCACCCCATCACGGTCCGTGTACGGCGCTTCGCATTCAGCCATCCAGCTTAGGACGGCGCGGCGACGGTAGCGCACCGTCTTGCCGAATTTCAGGAAGCGCGGCCCGCCGCCCCGGCAGCGCCAGGTCGTAAGGGTACAGATCGGAACACCTGTGAGTCTGGAGACGGCCGGGGTGTCGATCGCTTCATCGAGCCAGCCGGGATTGTCCTTCAGAATTTCATCGAGCGCCGGAAAACCATGATTGTGCTTGCTCATGCCCTCTACTCCTCAGTGTGAGTGAGCCAAGGCCAGCACGGCGCGGGCAGGCGAAAAAGAGGAATGATTTCGTCTTATTCCAGCAGAGCCCAGAGAGGTCCCGCAGATTTTGCGCAGTTACAGCAGAATTGC
>CAYQRX010000412.1:0-2514 GCA_964419865.1 uncultured Hyphomonas sp.
GGCACGGGGGCGCCGAGCAGGCCCGCCGTAACCAGACCTGCCGTCTCTCCGGGCTGTATCCCCGGATCGGCAGATCCTCCGGCGTCTGAGGAAGGCGCGCTGAGGCTCAGGGCGCCTGAACGAAGAACACCCGGACGCCGCCATTCTCACGCTGCTCAAGGCTCATCGAGACCCCGGCCAATTCGACCGAGACCTGGCCTGAGAGCGTGGAGAAGATGGCGACGGTCCCGAGAAGGAGCACCGCGATGGCGCCGAGCAGCCAGTTGTTCTGAAGAAATAGCCCCGTTTTCATTGGTCCGGTCCTTTAGACGGCTTGAGGTGGGTGGGCAGGGTGCCCGGTCAGTTACCTTTTTCGAGGTCGCGGAATTGCTGGCGAAGGCGCCATTCGTCGGAGGTCACCGCGCGCTCGAGATTTTTCAGGCGCTCGTCGAGATCCATGAAGGTGTATTTGATGGTGCCGAAAGTGGCCCGAGGCCGATCCGACACGCCGCGCCAGAAAGCGTCTTCATCGGGGCTCATTGCGCTGTAGCCGATGGGCGCGCGCGGCGTGATCATCCAGATGACGATATAGATGATGAGCGCCATCGGCCCCATGAAGAAGATCGTCGCAAGTACCGTCAGGATACGGACGAGAACCGGTTCCCAGCCAAAGCGCTCGGCGATGCCGCCGCAGACGCCGGCGATGACCTTGTCCTGGCGAGACCGGTAGAAGCGCTTCGGGTTGGGGGAGCGATAGGGGTCTTGGGTGTGGGACATTTGCTGTCTCCTTATTCGTCGAAACTTGGGCGGGTGGGGCGCGGCGGCCGGCGGGCGTTTTCCGCTTCGCGGGCTTCGAGCAGGGATTCGAGTGTCTCGATCCGGCGCTCCATCGCCTTGGCTGATCGCCAGAGGTCCTCGAGCATTCGTTCATCGTCCGGCTGCAGCGTCTTCTGGCGCCGCCAGAGCGTGATGTAGTGAAACACCATGCCCGGCAGCACCACGAAGAGGGCGAGGATCGCAACGAGCGGGATCATCATCTCGTTCATGATCACGCCTCGCCGGTGGCGGTGTCCGCCATCTCGTCAGCTTCTGCGCGCTCTTCCCGCATCTGGGCGATGAGGCCGGGTGCGCAGATGACAGCCAGGAAGCCGAACAGGCAGGCCAGTGAGAACAACATCGATCAGCCCTCCGACTTCTTGGCGGCGGCCCGGCCCTTGCGGGCTTTCAGTGCGGCCAGCTCTTTCTCGATCGCCTCATTCTGTTCGAGTTCGGCGAATTCCTGGGCGAGACTCGGTTCGCTGCCGCGGATCGTATCGGCATAGGCCTCCATCTCGTCGACCTTGCGCTCCAGATTGGCGTAGCGGGCGATGGCCTCGTCGGCGCGGCCGTCATACATCTGGGTCCGCATGCGGATACGCTGCTCGGCCGCCTCGCGGCGCATGACCAGCGCGCGGTGCTTGGCTTTCGCCTCGTCGAGTTTTGCCTGCAGCTTGGTCAGGTCGTCCTGACGGCGCTCGAAGGCTTCTTCGGCGATCTTCATCGCATTCTTGCGGCGCTCGATTTCGGTTTCCGCCTTCTGCTTGGCGATCAGCGCGCCGCGGGCAAGGTCCTCGCGGCCCTTCTCGATGGCCAGTTCTGCCTTGGCGTTCCAGTCATCGCGGCTGGCGGAGTAATGGGCGATCTCGCGCTCCATTTCCTTCTTGTCAGCCATGGCGCGGGCAGCGGCCGTGCGCACTTCAACGAGCGTGTCTTCCATTTCCTGGATGATCAGGCGGGCGATTTTTTCGGGGTTTTCGGCGCTGTCCAGCATCGCGTTGATGTTGGAGTTTATGATGTCGCCGAGACGGGAGAAGAGACCCATGGTGTGATATCCTTTCGTGTCTGGAAGATCAGAAGAAGAGGCCGCCGAGGAAGACGCCCACGGCGAAGAACATCCATGTCTCCGCGCGGCGCGTGGCGAGCCAGCGGCCGAAACGGCCGGCATCGGTGCGGGGGCTGTAATTGTCGTCCTGGTAGCTCATTTCTCTGCTCATCCTGGTTCTGGTTTGGGTGGCGACGCCCGTCGCCCTGATGACATACAGATTTCAAAAGCCGTGCCAGTCCGGAATTAATTTCATAAGCTCTTGATTATACGGAATAAAAAAGATTCTCAGGGCGCTGTATTAATATTTGGGTGGCGAATGTCACCAATCAGTTGGTAGATTACGCCGATGAATTTAGCTAAATTGCTCGCATGCAGGAGCGCACGACCAATCTGATCGGGGAATCCGCCGTCTGGCTCAACGCGCTGGAGCAGGCGAGCCGGCTGGCCCCGCTCGACCGGCCGGTGCTGGTCATCGGCGAGCGCGGTACCGGCAAGGAACTTGTCGGCGAGCGCCTTCACTTCCTGTCAAAGCGCTGGGAAGGCCCGTTCGTGAAGGTCAATTGCGCGGCGCTGTCGGAGACCTTGCTCGATTCCGAACTCTTCGGCCATGAGCGCGGCGCCTTTACCGGCGCGACCGAGATGCGCCGCGGCCGGTTCGAACTGGCCGATGG
>CAYQRX010000413.1:0-2510 GCA_964419865.1 uncultured Hyphomonas sp.
AAAGAATTCAAGGGTCTGAGCCGGATTACGCCAGGGGTCGCGCGCCTTTTCCTCGGCCGAGCGAAGGTCTGAATTGACGACATCCTGAAGGGTCAGGGCAGGCGCGGTTTCGGTTTCAGCCGTCTCTGCACCCGGATCGGCGGGTGCGGGCGAAGGCGCGGTATCCGGCGAACAGGCGGCCAGAAGCAGTGCGGAAGCGGCAGCAAGCAGTAGATTTTTCATCAGGCGTCTCCATCCCGGGGCTCTTGATCGCCCCATTAAGCCTCCCAAATAGGTTTTGTCACGGTGCCGCCAAGCGGGCCGGGGCCGGAATGGGGTGCCAGCGCCTTTGGGCTGGCGGTCTGCCTCCTTCCGAAAACTCCAACCGCAGTTGCTTTTGAAAGGACTGTAAAATGAGCAGTATCGACCTTACTCCTCTGTATCGCACCATGGTCGGCTTTGACCGCATGGCCAACATGATCGACCAGGCCTCCCGCCTCGACGGCACCCAGGGCTATCCCCCGTATAATATCGAACGCGTCGACGAAAACGCCTTCGCCATCGAGATCGCGGTCGCCGGTTTCACCGAGGCTGACCTCGACATCGAGACCAAGGAAGGCCTGCTGACCGTTGCCGGCAAGAAGGCGGAATCCGAGAATGGCGACGGCCGCAATTTCCTCCATCGCGGCATTGCACAGCGCAGTTTCATCCGCCGCTTCCAGCTCGCCGATCACGTCATCGTGACCGGGGCGAGCCTCGAGCACGGTGTGCTGCGGATCGACCTCATCCGTGAGATTCCGGAAGAGAAGAAATCCCGCAAGATCGAGATCGGCAGCGCCGCGCCGGAAAAAGGCCCCAAGCTGATCGGCAAGAAAACCGCCGGCGGCAACGCCGCCTGATCGCGCCACAACGCTGAAATCACAGGCCCTCGCAGCTCAGGCTGCGGGGGCTTTTTGCTGTGAGAAATACCCCGCCGCGCCGGCCTCGGCGAGAAAGCTGGCCAGCCCCGGCGCGTCGCCAGCGGCCACCACCTTGTCCCGAAGCCGCTGGAAGCTGCGCCCGGCATAGCTCTGCGTCGCCTGCTCGAACAGCCCGTCGTCAAGCGTGACCGAGAAGCGCTTCTTCGCCCGCGATGCACTTGCCGCATTGGCGTTGGCCCAGGCGAGATAGGTGCGTGAGGCCTCGCCGTCGAACAGCGGCAGCAGCGTGGCTTTGAGCGCCTCGAGGCTGGCATAGGGCCCACCTGCCTTGGGGTTGTCCATATGCTCGCACCAGGCCACCACAAAGGGGGTGCGGTCGGTCAGCCAGGCCGCCGGCGTCGGATCGGTCAGCATCTGCTGGAACTGCGCCGCGAGCGCAAAATCCGCCGCCGACGGATGACCGCCGAAAACGAACAGATGCTCCTTCAGATGCGCATTCAGCCGCAGGGCAAAACGCCGGTACGAGGTTTCCAGCGTCTCGGCATTCTCGGGCTCCGCGCCGACGAGCGGCAGGCGCGCCATCATCCGCTGGCCGATCTGCTTGGCCGCCGCCTTGTAGGCGCGCGGGCGCTTTCCGCCGTTCAGCTGCACCAGCACGCGGATGGAGGCGGCTTCGCGGTCCGGCATCTGGCCCCAGCGCTGCTGGAACATCGCCTTGTTGAGCCATTCATCGGCATAATCCTCGAGGATCAGCGAAATCGCCGCCAGCGCCGGATCGTCTGGCTGGGCAGGCGGCTCCGGATGGTCGCGCTCCAGGAAGCCGAGGATCTGGGTCGAATCCTGGCTGGCCTTGCCATCAGGCGAGATCAGCAGCGGCACGGTGGGCGTTTTTGCATGCTGGCGGAACTCCGCTTCATTCGCAGCCGAGCGCGCCACCCATTCAAAGTCGAGCCCCTTGTATCGCAGGGCCGCGCGCACCTTGAGGGAGTAGGGCGAAGTATCGGCGCCGAAGAGTCTGTAGCCAGCCATCAGATCGGTCTCTTGGGAAACATGGCGCCTGTCTAGGCAGTTCACCCCCCGCTGCCAAGCAGAGTTTGCCGCGCGCGCTGTTCCCCGTTATGCGCTGTTGCAGCAGGATGACGGCCTGAGGAGGGCGAAATGCGGGTGATGCATGTGATGGCAGGGGCCACCGAAGGGGGCGCCGAAAACATCATGCTGGAGTCGGTTCTTGCCCTCGCTGAGGCCGGTCATCAACAGCATGTCGTGACGCGCCCCGACAACCAGTTCCGCATCGCGAAGTTCCAGGATGCCGGCATCGGTGTTGATACCGCCAGCTTCAACAATGCCTGGCCCTTTCCCACGCGCGCCGTCCTTGGCCGCGCGATCAAGGCGTTCAGGCCGGACGTGATCGAATACTGGATGGGCCGCGCCGGCCAGTTCGCGCCGAAGGCTTATGCCAACCGCTCCATCGGCTGGTATGGCGGCTATTACAAGCTCGCCCGCTTCCGCAATTGCGACTGGCATGTCGGCCTGACCATCGATCTTCTGCGCCATATCCGCGAGCAGGGCGTGGCAGAAGACCGCTCCGCTATCATTCATACCTATGCGGAC
>CAYQRX010000414.1:0-2509 GCA_964419865.1 uncultured Hyphomonas sp.
CGGAAGGTCTGCTCGACAGCGAAGGTCGATTCGGTGCGGTCGAACCCGGACAGCGCGCCATTTCCGGAGAAATTCTCAAGCTCGACACTGAGGGACGGATTGAGCGGGCGCCCGGCCTGATCGGCCTCTGCGCTGAGCGCGCGGGCTTCAAGACCGGCGGCGCGGATATCCGGCGAGGCGCGCCGGATTTCGGTGATCACGGCGTCAAGACTTGCCGGTATCTCGGGCGAAAGGGTGCCGGGTTCGGTTGAACCACCCGGCGTGCAGGGGCTTGCAGACGCGTTGCCTGCCGCAAGGAGTGCGGCCAGGGCAAGCGCCGGGACGGCGAGTGCGCCCCGAAACAGAAATGACATTAGGGGAGTGTCCTCGTGCTGATATCTCGAAACGCATGCCGGAGGCTATAAGAGCGGCCCGGCATGATGGCGGTTGAGATTTCAGGCGCGGGGAGGACGGAGGAGGTCGTAAGGCGGCGCGTTCAGCGTCGCGGCGTCCGGCAGGATGCGGTACCGGCAGGTCGCCGGAGTGAGCGCAAAAGGCTCGGCTTCGCCCGAACGCCAGACATGGTGATGGCAACTGCCGCAATGGTGGGCTCTGTGATCGTGCGCAGGTCCCTGCTGGTCATCCGCCGGCGGGGCCGCTTCTCTCTGATGATCTGTCAGGCAGACTTCAGTCGGTTCAGATGCATGTGCCGTCTCCGCCAGCGGCGCAGCGATGAAGGCCAGCGCCAGAAGCGCAGCCAGCATCAAACGCAGTGAGGAAAAGACAGATCCGAAACTCATACTTGATCCTTAACAGAAAATGATTGCCAAAACATGAGGCAAAGTCGCGACGTTCACGCCCTCTACTCCCTACAGTCGCTGGAGGGGCAAGCGCTTAACAGAAAAATTACAGGGCAATGTCGCGGGGACCATGGTCGTCGCTCGCGCACTGATCATGATCCGCCAGACTGGCCAGTACCGCGCAGGTCGCGACTGCGCCGCCTTCACAGGACCGAACCATGCGTTCAAGTTCGCCTTCAAGGGCGCGCAACCTTGCGATGCGCTCTCCGACATTGGCGAGTTGACGACGGGCAGCGGCGTCAATGGCGGCGCAATCGGCCTGAGGCGTCGTCTGCAGCGCAATCAGGTCACGGATGCTGTCCACGGAAAAACCGAGATCGCGGGCGTGTCGGATGAAGGACAGGCGTTCGACTGCGTCGCCTCCATAAAGGCGCTGGCCGCTTTCGCTGCGGTCGGGCGTGCCCATCAGCCCAATGGATTCGTAATACCGGATCGTCGTCACTTTTACCCCGGCCGCTTTGGAGATCCTGCCAATCGTCATCGGTTTGCCGCGCATGAAAATTCCCTCTTGTCTCTACAGTCGCTGTAGACTGTAGGGCATGCGTCTTGTCAAATTCTGAAGAAAGATCGCCGCATGTCTGCCTTACCCAATGACCCCGCCCAGTGGCTCGTCGCCGCAATGATCGCGAACGCCGTTCTGGCCCTGCCCATGGCTCTGCTTGTGCGGCGCGACTTTGTCCGCCTTGGCCGGGTGTCCTGGCCAATGGCGATCTGGACCGGTGCCGCCATGCACGGCCACGCCCTAGCGAGTTTTGCGCTCGCCTTTGTTGACCGTGGCGGGCTCTATACGCCCGGACCGTTGTCACTGACGGGGGGCACCGGCGTTTTCCTTCTAGGGGCTTTTGTCATCCATCTCGGTCGTCGCGCCTATGGCGATCAGGCCCGGGTCTATGGACTGAAGGAAGATGTGCTGATCGAACAGGGCATTTATCGCCGGTCGCGCAATCCCCAGTATCTCGGTTACGGGCTGATGTTTCTGGGCGCTGCGCTTGCGGGCGGATCAGGCCTTGCGCTGGTCTTCACGCTCGTCTTTGCGGGGCTTGTCCATCTCTATATCCGCTATGTGGAAGAGCCGCACCTGACCCGCATCTTCGGTGGGGCCTATACCGAGTATTGCCAGCGCGTAGGGCGATATTTTCGCGTGTAATGCGACATGGCCTGCGAGGCGGACGCTCTGAATTGAGGAGACTGTCCTGCGCATTCTGATGCCGCCATTTGCCGCCATTCACACTGGGCAGGGCGGTGCGTGTGCGGCACATTGGAGGGGTTTTCTGTTTGGGAGCCCTTGTCCATGTCGCCGTCGAAAATTCTTATTGGTCAGTTTCTCATTGTCCTGACCATCATCGTGGCGACCCTTTGGGGCGCGACGCAATGGGTGGCGCATACGTTTGGCTACCAGCCTGCGCTTGGGCGGCCATGGTTCATCTGGGGTGAGGTGCCGGTCTACCGGCCCTGGCGGCTCTTCCAGTGGTGGTATGCCTATGAGGCCTATGCGCCGGATGTGTTTGCGCGAGGCGGCGCGATCGCTGCCAGTGGCGGACTGCTTGGCATTCTGGCGGCGGTTGTCGGATCGGTTTGGCGCTCGCGCTGGGAAAAGCGCGTCACGACCTATGGCTCGGCACGCTGGGCTGAGAAGCGTGATCTTGTGCGCGCGAAACTGCTGGGCGGCG
>CAYQRX010000415.1:0-2485 GCA_964419865.1 uncultured Hyphomonas sp.
GAATTCGCGAAAGATGCGGCGGACGATCTCGGCCTCGGCTTCGTTGATCTTCCGTTCGCCGCGCACCTGCTCGCCATCGCCGTTCAGACGTTTCACGACGTCATAGCCATAGCAGAGGCCGCCGCCCGCCTTTCCCTTCTCGACGCGGCCGCGCAGACCGCGATGGGTCTTGGCGGCGAGATCTTTCAGGAACAGGGCGTTCATCGTGCCCTTGAGACCGACATGCAGTTCGGAGATCTCGCCCTCGGCGAGCGTCACGAGCGTCACGCCGGCAAATTTGAAATGCTTGTAGAGGATGGCGACATCGGCCTGGTCGCGGCTGATACGGTCCAGCGCTTCCGCCAGAACGACCTCGAACTTGCCCGCCTGCGCGTCCTGCAAGAGCGCCTGGATACCCGGCCGTAGGGTGACGCTGGCGCCCGAAATGGCGGCGTCCTTGTAGGCCCCCACCACCTTGAACTTCTCCCGCGCCGCCTGGTCCCGGCAAATGCGGAACTGGTCCTCGATGGAGGAAACGCTCTGATTGTCCGAGGAATAGCGGGCGTATAGCGCAACGCGGGTCATAAGACTTTCCTTTCTCTCAAGGGCGGATTTCACCCGTCCGGTTCCCGCCCCTCTTCCTTTGGCCGGTTGTCGTTGGCCGCCCGCTTCCGCCGCTCCCGCTCCCAGGCCCTGATGTGTTCGCGAGCAATATGGCGGCCGATGGCTCGCGCAATGGTATCCAGGTGCCGCTCCGCTTCTTGCGCCGCCCCATGCTCGGGGCCGTTATCGTTCGCCGGGGGCGGGATGACCGCCGTCGCCTGGTCCTCCTTCTCCTTCATGGGCCGAGCCTTTCCAGTATTGGTGCATACCGGATAAGGATCGCGCATAAGCGGCAGAGATCTTATAGCCGTTATATACCCTGTTCTTCTCCCAGGCCCTCTTCAGGCAAACAACGCCTTCAGCATTTCTCCTTGCTCGGCATGCTTGGCCGGATTTTCAGCCTTGAGCCTGCGCAGGTTGAGAAGCTTCCATTGGACGGCGGGAAGCCGTTCGGCCTGGGGCAGATCGATGAGGGCGAAATCCGGTTCGGCGTCGTGAAGCGACAGCAGGAACGCCGCGGACTTGCCAGTCAAGCGGCTTCGGATATCCGCGATCAGGCGCGTCCGCGCCGTTTCGAGATCGGACAGCGCGATCTCTTCCCGCGTCATCCCAACGAATTCCTCCGTGTACAGTTCTTCTATCGGGATAGCCGGCGGCGCCAGCAGTTCGTGCGGCGGACGGCCGGACGCGCAGACATAGACCAGAAAGACCCGGAACAAATCGTCCGTCAGCCCCTCATTCTCATAGAGCAGGTGGACATCGTAGAGATCGCGCGGGTGCTGGCGGTCGAGGGCGGCATGCAGCTTGCCGGCAAAGAGGTCCTCGAAGGCGAGCACCGGCATCTCGGCGAACCCAAAGGCCTCCTCCACCGCGTCCGAAACCCTCATCGGCACCGGCGACAGCACCGTTCCGCGCATGACAGGCGAGGTCTCGATCTTCACACTCGCCGCACCGCGCGAGGCCATGATGCGGGTTTCCAGGTTTCCGCCGCCGGCGATGCGCTGGAGCCGTACATCCCTGTTGCTGCGGCCGAACGAGTCCATGATCCGGTCGAGCGTGGCATCGATTTGCTGAAGAGAGACGGCGCGATCCTCGATCGGCACGTAGGTCAGATCGATATCGACCGACAGGCGCGGCATGTCCCGGTAGAAGAGATTGATGGCCGAACCGCCTTTGAGCGCAAAGACCTCCTCGGCCGCAATGGCCGGCAGGAGGCGCATCAGCAAGCGGACCTGCTCGACATAGCGTTCACGCATGGCTCGCGTCCTCGTCCATGTCCGTAGGCAGAAGCGCCTCGGGCACATAGATCCGGTAGACCGGGTGCAGTTTTCCACCCTTCACCAGCGCGCGCGGGCCGGAGCCAAAATCGATGGCGCTCTTGTCCAGATGCTTACCCCAGGCATGGGCATGCCGGTCGGCGAACACAAAAAACAGGCGCTTGACCTTGATGCTTCGGCAAGCGCGAAGCAGGGCCATGAGGCGCTTGGGGCGCAGGTTCGTCAGACCCTGAAAGATCATGTCCAGATTGTCGAAGGTCGCGTGGGCTGGCAGTTCGTCGAGAGCTTCGAGGATGGCGCGCTCGGGGGACGAAACCTTGAGCGGCCAGCGCCAAGGGCTCACCGTCGGGCCGTGTTCCGCCCCCGCCCCGGGCTCGCTCTCGAACTGGTGCTCGGCATTCTCGACGCCGGTAAGGTCTTCACCGAACAGGACGCGCGAGCGAACGACGAACTGTGCCTTGCCCGGAAGGCGGGCCAGCCAGGAGGGAACTTCGCCATATAGATAGATACGCTCCCCGCCGCCAAGCGGCAGATAGTGGGCGAGTCCATGGAAGCCGAGCGCGCTCAAACCACCCAGATGGACGTCATGTTCCATGATCCATTGGATCGACAGCAGCGAGAGCTGC
>CAYQRX010000416.1:0-2476 GCA_964419865.1 uncultured Hyphomonas sp.
GCCAGATGCTCGACGCCGCCGCCCGCCGCCCTCCTGATCGCGATGCTCTGGCTGAGCGCCTGCGCGACGGTAGGTTCTGAGACCCGCGCGCCCTGCCCGCCTGTGGTCGAGTACACCCCCGCCGATCAGGCGCTCGCGGCCGATGAGGTCGAGGCGCTGCCGGAAGGCGCCGTCGTCGTCCGGATGCTCAGTGACTATGCCGTGCTGCGAGATCAAGCGAGGGCATGCCGGTGAGCGCAGGCTTCAATGGATCGGCTCTGCCCCGCAGCATTTCTTGAACTTGCGGCCTGAACCGCATGGACAGGGATCATTTCGACCGACCTTTGCGCGCCCGGCAGGCGCGCTGGGCAGATTGGCAGGTCCCTGTGCCCTTCCCTGAGCCTTCACCCAAGCATTCAGGTTCGCGACCAGATCGGGGATCATGTCGGGAGCCATCGCATCGAGTTCCCGGATAGCGTCCTCGCCCAGCTCGGACCCGCCTTCGGCAATGTCGTGCAGAGCCAGAAGCATGGGAATGCTGGAGGCGATCTCTTCGTCGCTGCTTTCAACCGTCGCCTCCCAGGCTTCGGGGCGCAGCTGCATCGCGCGCTCGAAGCCGGTGATCCATGGCTCCCACATCAGATCACCTGTCAGGGGGTCCTTGTCGTAGACGGCCTCATAGTCGGTAGGCGTCTTCGCCAAACCGCGCGCCACGCGATTGTAATGGGCCATCACGGCGTCCAGCGTTGCGGTGGCCTGTTCCATGTCGGCAAAATGCGGCGCGATTTCCTCGCCCCACACTATGGGCAGCCATTCGCTGGGCAGGATCATTTCGGGGCACACAAGAATGCCCGCAACAAAGCCATCGAATTCGCTCAGAAGCATGCCGTCATTTTCGGGCGGCAAGGCGATGAGGCATTCGGAAAGCTGGTTCAACTGTCTTTGGCTATGGCCCATGCCCTGTCACCTTTCCTTCCGACGTTGCGTGGCTCGCATGGCCCAATCCGCATCACCATAGGTAACGGCGTAGATCAGCACCTCGGCGGCCTCGTCATCCACCACGAAGGCGATGACGGCCTTCCGCCCTGCCGGGATGGCACGCAGTCCAGGAGCGATTTCGCCGCGGAGACTGCCTTTGTGCGGCGTTGCCTTCAGCGTCGCGATGGCCGCCTCGATCTCGGCCAGCTTCCGCGCCGCGATATCCGGCCCGGCATAGTCGAGGATCCACCGCGCGATGGCGTCGAGATCACGCGCGACGAGAGGGTGGAAACGGATGCGGTAGGTCACGCTCTTCGCGCTGCTTCGATCGAGGCGCGGGCGGCGGCGAAGGCATCGTCCTGGTCGATGAACCCATCACGCGGCGTTTCCATGCGGGCACGGATTTCCTGCGCGAGGGCCTGAAGCGCCACGTCGCGCTCCTCCTCATCCTGCATCATCTGCTCGAGCGCGGCCGCGACGGCGGCGCTCTGGGTCGCGAACACGCCCTGCCCCACCTTTTCCGAGATGAACTGGTGATGGCGGTCGGTGAAGCTGAGGGTGGTCTTGACAGTCATCGGCGCCTCCGAGGGTATGACCAATTGATATACTGCTTCTCGGCGCTGTTCGCAATCTTGAGCGATCCCTGGGCCGTTCCTTTGCGTCGTGCCGCGCGCGGCTTGCCTGCGTGTTCATTCTTGCGTATCTTGAACACAGCAGACGGAGGCCGCGATGTCCCAGACCACAACGATGACGGTCCGTATCAGCGGCGCGCTGAGCGAGTTCGTGGCGTCGAACGTGGGCGAGAACGGGTCCTACGAGAACATCAGCGAGTATGTGCGCGACCTGATCCGCCGCGACAAGGAGCGGGTGGAGCGGGAGGCATTCGAGCGCTTGAAGGCTGAGCTGACGCGTGCCTTCGCGGCGCCCGAGGAAAGCTATCGCCCATTGACCGCCGCCGAGGTGATCGCCCGGAACCGGGGCTGACGACGTGGCCATCCGCGTCCAGGAGGCCGCATCGCTGCGGCTTGACGAGATCTACCGCTACACCCGCGATCGCTGGGGCGCGGACCAGGCGGACAGCTACATGACCGATCTGTTCGCCGCGTTCGATCGCATCGAAGGGGGCGGAATTGCATCGCGCCCGGTTCCGGCGGAATTCGGGGTGGATGGGTTCTACTTTCGCCACGCGCATCATTTCGTGTACTGGCGGCGGCTGGCGAACGGGGACGTCGGCATCGTGACGATCCCGCACGAGCGGATGCATCAGATGGACCGGTTCCGGGATGACCGCGGCGGCTGATCGGCAGCGCCCGGAACGCAAAAGCCCCCGTGTAGGGGGCCTCGTGTAACGTTGAGTTGTTGTTGAGGTGAATGCGTTTGCTTATACACAAGCGAAACGATCAACATTTAACTCTTTGGTTTTATTGCGGATTTTGGTTGCGGGGGCAGGATTTGAACCTGCGACCTTCAGGTTATGAGCCCATGGAAGGGCAAAACCGAATAATCAAGAAAACCAGCG
>CAYQRX010000417.1:0-1706 GCA_964419865.1 uncultured Hyphomonas sp.
CCTGCGCGGCAAGACCGGCTGGCGCGAGGTCGAAGTCGGTCGTGGTTCGTCGAATACCACCTGCCCCGTGGTCGCCCTGGAGACCTGGCTCAAGCTCGCACGCATCGCGCACGGCCCGCTGTTCCGGCGTGTCACCGGCCGGGGGAAGGCGGTCGGCGCCAATCGGCTCAATGATCAGGAGGTTGCTCGCCTGGTCAAACGGACCGCACTGGCGGCCGGCGTGCGTGGGGACCTGCCGGAGGGAGAACGCGGGATGATGTTTGCCGGCCATTCGCTGCGCGCCGGTCTCGCGTCCTCGGCCGAGGTCGACGAACGCTATGTGCAGAAGCAGCTCGGCCACTCGAGCGCCGAGATGACCCGCAAATATCAGCGGCGGCGTGATCGGTTTCGCGTCAATCTCACCAAGGCGTCCGGCCTGTAGGAAAACCCCCTCCCCCGCTTTCGGCCACTGGAGGGCCGGTGGGGAAGGTGGGATTTTCACCTTAGCGCTTCAATTGAAATCGGGAAGTAAAACCGACAACAGGGCATGTTCTCGCTGCAGGTCCTTGGCGCCGTGGCTCAACTCGAGCGCGCACTGATTTCCGAGCGGACCAAGGCTGGAATACAGGCCGCCAAGGCCAAGGGCAGGCTGCCGGGAAATCCGGGCATTCGACAGCGCCAGCCGGAGACGTTGGCGCAGCTCACGGCGGCACAGAAAGCAGCCTACGGCCGGAGAATCCAGGCGACGGCGAACCAATGGCTTCCGACGGTCCGGCGTATGCGGCCTGACCACACCTGGGACGATATCGCACGGGTCCTGAAACAACGCGGTCTCGACTGGACGCCCGAGCGGCTTCGACGCGCCGTCAGATGGCTCGTTTCCGAGCACCTGGCCGACCCCGACCTGCTCCGAAAGTCTCCTCCCCGGCTGCCCGAAGACCGGCTGATGACGCTGGTCGCCGGCATGCATGCCTCCAACAGCTCCCTCACGCTTCGAGAGATCGCCGCCCAACTCGAGCGCCTGCATGAACGGACGCCACGGGGTGGTACGAAGTGGTCGCCATCCTCGGTCAAGAACCTGATCGACCGGGCCCGGCGATCCGGGCTTGTCGACGACGATGCGGCGTCGGGCTCGTCTGGATCGTAACCGAGGCACTACTGGAACCTCCGGTCGTTCTTTAGGCTCCGCAGGAGCGATGCCGAGGGTTGATACCTGGGCGCTTCGGCAGGCTCTGTCGCTGGCGTCTCCCCTGCCCCATTGACTGGCTTTCCGGCGTCAAGCCGCTCCCTCAGCAAGGCCATGATCATCGGCCAGGTCGAGAATTTGCCAGCGCGCGCCTTCTCGGTCAGGCTGCGCAGATAGCCGCCGGCACTGTTGATCCGTTCGCTCCGCTGGAAGATCGCCGCCATTGTGATCGCGGCATGCTGTTCCCCCATGACCTCACAGGCTTCGCGCCAGGCGCTCGGGCTGATCCCCAACATCGGCCTCGCCACTTCCGCCGCGGCCAAAAACTCCCGCCAATGCCGGATGCGTCCGCCCTGCGCGAGGTCTTGCAGATTGCTGCAGGCGTCTAACACGATCGTCAAAGGCAGTTCCTTCTTTGGCAAGCTCCGCAGGTTGTCGGGTTCATCGGCGCTGCCGCTCGCTTCTTCTTTATTTCCTAAGCCGTGTTCAGATTCAGAGATGAGGTTTGGGTTTGAATTCTGTATATGCGCGCCACTATGGG
>CAYQRX010000417.1:1716-2463 GCA_964419865.1 uncultured Hyphomonas sp.
CGTCCAGATTCTGCGTTTTTACGAATGATTCCAATACCTCGCGGATCTCGCCGCATAGGGCGTGAAGATCGATGTAAACGTCCTCAAGAAGTTGGCGCGGTGCCGTCCTGGGAAGTCGGCCGACAATCGCCTGATAGGACTGATGCACCCTGCCCCAGTTTGCAGGCACCTTCTCTTCAATGCCGGTCTCGATTAGCTTGACAATGTCCCGCCTGATCAGTGTCAGGCGCTCTTTGGCAACCTGGAAGGCCCTGCGCTCCGCGTAGACGGCCTCGGACAGCTCCTTGAACTCCTCGGCGCGTGCGACGATCGGGGACAGATCGAACCCGTAGGCCTGCTCGATCTGCCCGCCCATGCCCTTGCGCGCGAAGCGTTTCCCGTTCGGGCTGTCGCGGCGGATGATAAGTCCGCGATCGACGAGCACGGCCAGATGGCGCCGCAGCGACGTCGCCGGCATACCATTGGACCTCTCTGAGAGCTTCTCATTGGACGGCCAGACGATCAAATCGCCTTCGGCCTCGAGCTCATCGTCCAGATGAAACGACAGGAGCGCGTTGAGGACCGTCAATGAGCGGTCCGTGACGCCGAGCAACGTCTGCGCGTCCCTGATCGCGTAGAATGTCTTCCATTTCTCGACACGAGCGCCTTCCGGAGCTGTCTTCCCCAGCGTCTGGTTGGCCAACATGCCAAGTGTCATCGTTCGCCGCCCGAAGGGCGTCGTTGGGGTATGCGTCTGCATTTTTCTTC
>CAYQRX010000418.1:0-2459 GCA_964419865.1 uncultured Hyphomonas sp.
TGCTGGAGTGCCGCGCCGCGCTGGAGGCCGCCAAGGCGGGCGAGCAGGATGCCGGACTCCTCATACGCCTCCCGGATGGCCGCGATGCGGGCGTCCTGCTGGACCGGGCCGTAATCGCCATCCGTCCAGGCGTCCCAGCCGGAATCGGTATCGCCGGCTGCCGCCTTGCCGCCGGGAAAAACCAGCGCGCCGGCGGCAAAATCGATCTCGTAATGGCGTTTCACCATCAGCACTTCCGGCGCCGCCCGCCCCTCTCTCAGCAGCAGAATGGTGGCTGAGAGCTTCGGCTCCGGCGGGGTCTGGGCAGTCATGATCGGCCTCTTTGTTTCCAATTTCCGGCAAATTTGCCGGGTCTCCTGCGCGTGATGTTCAGCTAGCTACGCTAGGGAAGGCAATAGACAGAAACCGCCATGGACAAGATGCCGATGCCTTCCCTTACGTCGCCTTCGATCACCCGTAATGCTGCGCAGGCGCGCGTTCGCTTCCAGCCGGTGGTGCATCTTGTGGCGGGCGACATGCTGGGCCTGGCAGCCGAGGAAATGGTGGAATTCGAGGAGCGCGTCCTGTTCGGCCCGGTGACGGGCAGGACACCGGAGATGGACGCCGGCGCCTGGCTGGCCGAACGGCTGGTCCGGGTGGCTTCGGCGGCCTGGGCCGAGGGCACGCAGGGCCGGCCGATCCTGGTGCCGGCACCGATGGCGGCGCTGATCGATCAGAACACGGCAGTTGCCTGCGACGCGGCCGTGCGCCGGACCACGATGTGTCAGCAGGAATTCTGCCTGATCTTCTCCGACGCCGCCTTCTCGGCCGAAGATGTCGACAGCACAAGCCGCGTTGCCCGCCTGCGCAAGCACGGCTTCCGTGTCGGCATCGACATGCGCCGCTCCTGGCAGACGGGGCTCAATGAAGCGATGCGCCTGATGATCGACACGATCCGTGTGGATGCGGATGAACTTGAACAGTCTACGGAGCTTCAGGAAGTTGTCGCGGTTGCACGCGCAACAGGCATCCTCGTCGTTGCGGACAATGCGAACTGGCGGGATGGGGACTATCTTGGCGACAGCGGCATCGACGGCGCCATTGCGCCGCGCTGCGACGCCTGACGCTCAGGCCGCGTCGGTACCGGTGCCGCTGGCATCGTCGCGCGCGGCCATCTCTGAGTAATAGTCGAGCTTGTCGAGCAGATAGTCGAGGTCGTCCTTCGGGATCGCCTGGAACTGGGTGAGCACGCGCTCGATCATCCGTGCCCGGAACCTGGCACGGTCGTTCGGGCCGCCATCATGTTCGGTCTCGTGATAGACGTTCACCGCAGCCTTGAAGGCCGGCAGCATCTTGCGCGGCAGGCCGGCATGGTCGAACACCGCCTGCAGGCCGAGCGGGCCGGCATCATGGATCATCAGCCAGACGCGCTGATGCGCAACGCCGGACAGCTCGGCGAGGGCATGTTCGACAAACGGCATCTGCCCGCAGCACAGCGCGCGCATGATCAGCGAATGGGTCAGCCGGCCATTAAGGTTCAGCTGCGAGACGAAGCGCGGCAGGTCGTTGGTGCGCCCGGCCTGTTCGACAAGGTCGATGGTGGCGCGTTCGCGGGCGCCGGAGGCAAGCTCGATCGCGAGCTGGGCGGGGAGTTCATGCCGGTTCACCAGCACATCGAACAGCTCGCCCGAGACCAGCGAGACCATCTTCTCGGCGATATGCACCGGAATGAATTCGCGGCGGATGAGGCCCGCCTGGACGATCTCGTCATGACCGAAACGGCGCAGCGTGTCGTCGAACGCCTTGTTGCTCCATTCCGCCGTCTGATTGGCGGCGAGTGCCTGCACCGCTTCGACGGCGCCGTGTTCGGAGATGACTTCGGTGAGCGTGATCGAGACCCCGTCCCGGCCCGCAATCGCGGCCTGTTTGGCAGCGGTAACCGACAGAACGAGTTCAATCAGATCGTCGTCCGAAAAGACCGGCGATTCCTGCAGGATCGGAATGGCCACCGCCTCGATGTCGCGGGCAAGCTTCAGCGCCACCTCGCGCGGCAGGACGGGCGATGAGCGCAAGGTGATGGAGAGCGTGCGCCGGACCAGATCGGCCGCGTCATCGGCCAGAATACGGATGATCTCCCGGGCATAATCCTTTTCCGCGTCGCTGAGCACGTCGAGCGCAATGCGCCGGCACAGGCGATGTGCGACCGAGGCACGCTGCTCGGGCGACTCGCCTTTCATCAGGCGATGAATGTCCTGCTCTGTCAGCTGAGGGCGGAGGCTCTGGACGCTCATTGCAGCAAAGAATCCCGGATAGAATAACAGCCGCAACCTGTTCGATTGCGGTTAACAGGGCGTTTACCAGAGTTCGCGGCCTGCGAGAATCCCGGGCAAAACAAAACCGGCCGGTCTCTCGACCGGCCGGCTCGTAACCCGTGAAAGTCGCGGGGAATTATTCTTCGTCTTCCTTGAAGAGTTCCTCGC
>CAYQRX010000419.1:0-2458 GCA_964419865.1 uncultured Hyphomonas sp.
CGCCAGAGAGCAGACGAGGTCCCGGCCCGCACGGGCGCCTCTGGCTCCCTCCCGCGCCCCGCAGACATCAGGACGCCGCCCGCCGTCCAAACCGGCGCGCAGACGTCAGGGTTGATATCACGGCTGGCGGCAGGCCTTCTGCCGCCAGCTGTTTTTTGAGGCATAGACAAGAACTGCTGATCCCCCCGCGCCATTTCTTCGGGAATAAATCTCCGCGCCGGGCGTCTTTCCTGCACCACGTCATGGAAAGGAGAGACGTATGTTCTATCAAACAGGTAAAGTTTCCGCCGTTGCGCTTGTTGCGGCGATGGTGCTGGCCACGCCCGCGGCGGCGCAGGCGCGGGTTGGCCTGGAAGTCAGTGCCGAAGCGTCGGCCGGGGCATCTGCAAATTCGCAACACGGCCAGGAGACCAGCGCCGGGGCGCGGGCCAGTGCAGGCGCAAACGCCTCTGCCCACGGATCGGTGAATGGTCCCGACGAGAGCGAAGAGGACGATGAGTCCGAAGGGCTCGACGTTGAGCCGATCACCGGCGTTTCCGGCGCCGGCACGGAAACGGCCCTGAATGCCATCGCGTCGGGCGGCGACCTCGCCAATGCCGCGGCTGAGACCGGCCTGGCCACGTCTGCTGCAGCAGCTGCAGAAGGCAAGGAGACTGCAATGTCGGCGGTCGCGGCGGCCTGGAGCAGCGC
Organism: uncultured Hyphomonas sp.; assembly: GCA_964419865.1. Taxonomy (GTDB): domain Bacteria; phylum Pseudomonadota; class Alphaproteobacteria; order Caulobacterales; family Hyphomonadaceae; genus Hyphomonas. Next base: position 691 of record CAYQRX010000419.1, read on the forward strand.
GGACCTTGCGGCGGATGCTGCAGCGGACGCGGCCGGCCTCGGCGCCTCACTTGCCGGGTCGGCGGCCAGTGAAGCCATGGCTGCTGGCCGCGGCGCCGTCGGCAGGGATGTGGCGAATGCAGTGACGGATGGCGTTCGCGGCGATATTTCCAAGGAAATCAATGCTGCGGTTGCCGGTGAGGTGGCTGCCGAAGTTGCGGGTGAGATCCGCAACACGGTTCGCAACGACATCGCCAAGGACATCCGAGGCAAGTTGTTCAACTGACCTGCAGCGGGCCTGACCCCTCATCCCACCGGTCAGGCCCGCCCCTTTGCCGGACAATCCAGGACAATTCAGGACACACATATGTCACCCATATTCAAACCCCGCTACGCTCTCGTCACGCTCACCGGTCTCTTGCTCGCCGGCGCCGGTGCCGAGGCACAGGAAGCGAAATTCACAGCCGAAGTTTCTGCCGGCGTCGTTGCGGATTCCGATGTCGGTATCGCCGACCTCGACCAGACCACCAGCGAGGGCGATATCGCGAGCCTGCTGGGCCTCAAGCTTGATGCTGAAGTTAAGCCCACCAACCGGCTGACGCTGCGCGCGGGCTATGAGCTCAGCGATACGCGCTACCAGGATTTCGACGCTTTCAATCTGCAGACCCACCGACTCTCTGGCGAGGGCGAGTATGAACTCGGCGCGACACGCGTCGGCCTGCTCTACAATTATGTCGACGCAAAGCTTGCTGGCGATCGATACCTGACGTTTCAGCAGGCCTCACCCTATGTGATGCACCTGTTCGGCGACCAGTTCCTGCTGCGCGGCGCCTATGCGCGCAGCGATCGGGACTTCGAGACCGAAACCGGACGCAACAGCACGAGTGACGAATTTCTCCTCGACGGATTCTTCCTCCTCGACGGCGCGCGGCGCTATTTCGTGGTCGGCGCCAAGGCCGGGGAGACGCAGGCTGACGATGAGGCGTTCAGCTATGACAATACCGGCCTGAAGGCGCGCTATGTCCACCGGACGGAGGCCCTCGGGCGGGACTTGCGGTTCCGGCTCGGCGCTGAATTCGAGCAGCGGGACTATACCGGCATTACCCCGGAACTCGACGGACGCCGCAAGGATGAGATGCGCGGCGCCAATGGCGGCGTCATTGTCCCGATTGTCGGGCCGCTCAGCCTCGACGCCGGCTATGAGTATCGCAACCGAAGCTCAAACCTCACCGCCGCCGACTATGAGGAACATGTCGGAACCGTACAGCTCAAGCTGAACTTCTAGCGTGGCCCGGCCGGGGCGAGGATCCCATAGCCATAGATCCCGTCCTGGCCACCTCTCGCTGCCGGTTTGGCTGATGCCTGTATCAGGCGCAGCGGGTCGGCTGGCGGCGCTCCGGCAATCTGCCGCGCCATCCAGGCGCTCACGACCGGCGCGGCGAAGGAGGTGCCTGAATCCCGGATCATCTCGCCGCCGGGCCGGGCGACGTCGACATCCACACCGCGGGCGGCGACCACAACATGGTTTCCACGATTGGCCCAGCGATAGACCCGGCCGTCGCCGTCCACAGCAGTGACGCCGATCACGCCGGGATAGGCGGCCGGATAGAGGGGCCGGGCCGCCGGGCCCTCATTGCCGACAGCGGCGACAATCACGATGCCTGCGGCGAGGCTGCGCTCAATCATGACTTCCAGGGCTTTGTTGGGCGGGCCGGCAAGGCTGAAATTGATGACGGCAACCTCTTCGGCGATCATCCAGTCAATCGCGCGCACAAGGCTGGCCGAGGTG
>CAYQRX010000420.1:0-2447 GCA_964419865.1 uncultured Hyphomonas sp.
GTTCAAAGGATCAGAGCCACCGGCAAATGGGGCGCTGCCGTCGTTCATAGCCGCAAGACCCATTGGTGCGGAACCTTCGATACCGAACACGCTGCTGCGGTTGCGAGGGATGAAATGGCAATCCGCGTAAAGGGCACTTTCGCCCGCCTGAACTTCCCGGAGGCGCATCATGCTTGATTTTCTTCCGCATGGCGTTCACGCGGACGTGGACGAGGCCGCATATCACGCCGATCTGATCTGCGCTCGCCCCAGCCTTTCCAGCACCTTGGGCCGTTTGATGCTGGAGCGCAGCCCCCGCCACGCTTGGCACGCATCATCCCGCCTCAACCCTGATTTTCAGCCGGTCGAGAAGAAAGCCTTCGATATTGGTCGCGCGGCGCATCGCTGCATTTTGGGAAAAGGCGGGGATTACGTCGCCTATCCCGAAGAACTGCTGGCGAAGAATGGCGCAGCCAGCACCGATGCCGCGCGCGAATGGGCACAGGAAATGCGCGCACGAGGCATGACGCCCCTAAAGGCCGCCGAGGTCGATGCCGTTCACGACATGGCGGCCGAAGTCATGGGTCGTCTGGCCTTTATGGACATGGCCTTCCCGCCTGCGCGGTCAGAAATGACGGTGGTGGCAGAAATCGACGGGGTGATGTGCCGTGCGCGGATCGACCATGCGCCGGAGGATCCCAGGCAGCCGTTGTGGGATCTGAAAACGACCACGGACGCCAGTCCGCAGGCTGTTCAGCGCACGATCATGGCCTGGGGCCTGGATTTCCAAGCATCGCATTATGTCGAAACATGGAAAGCGGCCACTGGCGAGGACAGGAAATTCAACTTCCTTTTCACCGAAAAGGAAGCGCCGCACGAATGCTGCGTCGTCCAGCTTGGCGGCGACAGCATGGTCATGGCGCGCAAGCGCACCGCACGGGCGCGCGAAATGTGGCGGCATTGCCTGACCACCGGCCAGTGGCCTGGATATCCCGCCGAAATCGTCCAGCTGGAGCTGCCCGAGTTCTACCAGGCGCGCTGGCTGGAGCGTGAAACCTTCGAGGCCGAGGTGAAGAAAGCCACCGGCCGCGATGTCCTTGAAGCCGCCTACAGGTGGCAGGCCCCCGGAAATCATGGAGAAACGCCGTGGGCATGATCCGCTTCATTCCGGTCGCTGAACTGAACGACCCTCTTACCCTGTCCATCGGACTGTCCGGCGGATCGGGAACCGGGAAGACCTATACCGCGCTGCTCATGGCGCGCGGCATCGCCGAGACGATGACGGGCCGCAAGGGCGCACCCATCGGCTATGTCGATACCGAGAACCGCCGAGCCCTGCACTACAAGGCGGCATTCCCCGAAATGTGTCATTTCGATTTCAAGGCGGTAGACGAGGCCGGCAATCTGGTCGGGTTCGGCCCGGAACGGTGGATCGAGGTCATCGACGCCGCAGAGGCCGCCGGCCTGCCGGTGCTGATCCTCGACAGCTTCTCTCACGCCTGGGAAGGCGTCGGCGGGGTGCTGGACCTTCATGCCACGACGCTGGAGCGCCTGACCGGCGGCGACGGCTCCTTGGCCGACAAGCGCAGTCAGCTTGCCTGGGCAGAGGTGAAACCGCGCTACCGCCGTCTTATCGATCGCATCGTGCGCGCCAAGACGAACATCATCATCTGCACCCGAGCCAAGCCGGTCATGCAGAGCGGATTCGGCAGCAAGACCAAGAACGCCCGCAAGACCAAGACCCGCCGCGAGGACGTGCCTTGGGATCCGGCCAGCGATGGCGATCTTATGTTCGAGATGACGACGATGGTCATACTCGACCCGTCGGCGCCCGGCTGCCCGGTTCACCAGATCAAGGTCGCTGACCAGTTCAAGACGCTGCTGGACCCGCGGCGCCCGATGGGCGTGGATACCGGGCGGTCCATGGCTGAATGGGCGAAGGGTCAGGGCGACGCGCAGCGGCAGAAAGAGATCCTCGATCACGCCCGCGAGAAGGCGCGCGAAGGAACGGCCCGCTTTACGGACTGGTGGCGCTCAGGCGAAGGCATTGCCGCCCGGTCGGTAGCGCGAACGATCATCGACGAGTTGAAAGCGCTGGCCGAGGCAGCGGATCGTGATGCCGCCGCCTCCGAGGACGATCCGTTCGGAGATGCTGGCCATGACAATGACGACGGCCTGACCCCCGATCAGCGCGCCGAGCTGGAGGCCGCAGAGGCCGCATTCCGCGCTGTGCAATCAGAACCCACCTGAACCCTGCCGCCGCGCTCCAATCGCCGGGCGCGGCCCACTCCCCGGCTGGCCGGTTCGCCATCGCCAGCTGGGGCTTTTCCAGAGAGGAGCCAACCATGCAGGACAACGACACCTATACCGTCGCCGCCGACGAACTGCGCCAGTTCGTCGAGCGCATCGAGCATCTGGAAGCCGAGAAGCGGGACATCGCGGAGCAGATCAAAGAGGTCTACGCCGAG
>CAYQRX010000421.1:0-2445 GCA_964419865.1 uncultured Hyphomonas sp.
CCTGCCGCCCCTGAATGAAGCCTCTTCGGGCCAGGTTCAAGACAGTATTGTGTTCCACAAAAACCGCCGGCAACTTGCCGCTGCAGGCCATGACCGGTATGAGTGGCCCGAGGCGCGGACACAGCCCGCATTGGCAGGATTTCGACCCGATGTCCACTTTTAGCCTGATTTCTGCGCTGACCCGCGCCGGGCTGGTCGCCGATGAGGATATCCGCGTCGCCCGCCGGCTTCAGGCGGAGACGGGGGGAAATTTTCTTGACGCGCTTGTCCGCATCGGCGCGATTGATGAGGATGTCCTGCTGGACCGCGCATCGGAGGCCTGGGGAATCAGCCGGCTGCAGGATAGTGAGATACCGCGCGAGCCCGCCCGCTTGTCAGCGGCGGCCCGTGATCTCGGCCTGTCAACAGCCTGGCTTGAGTCTCGTCAATGCATGCTCTGGTGGCAGGACGATGGTTGCGCCCTCGTGATTGCTGCCTGCAACCCTCTTGACCCGGTTGTCACAGAACAGGTCGACCGCGCAATAGCGAGCATTATCGACCGGGACATTCACCTGGCCTGGCGTCTCGCGTCAAAGTCGCAGGTCGATACGATTTCCGGCCTTCGTGCGGATACCGGGGCCGGCCGAAGTGAATTCGACGCGGACGGCGACCTGTCACGGCTTCGGGAACTCGCCGAAGAGGCGCCGATCATCGACCTTGTCAACCAGGTTTTCGCTGCCGCTATCAAGCACCGCGCGAGTGATATACACATCGAGCCTTATGAGAAATTCTTCGAGGTCCGGTTGAGAATCGACGGTGTTGTCCAGAACTGGCAGCGCCATCCGGCCGGGCGGTTTGATGCCGTCAGCACACGTATCAAGCTCATATCGTCAATGGATATCGCTGAACGCCGCCTTCCACAGGACGGACGCCAGTCAATCCGCATCTCAGGCCAGGCTTTCGATCTGCGTGTGTCCTCATTGCCCGGTGCCTGGGGAGAGAGCCTTGTGATGCGTCTGCTTCCAAAGAACCAGACCCTGCCCAGCCTCGACAGCCTCGGCCTGACAGGGCGGGCCCTGGCCGAGTTCTCATCTGTCCTCAACCAGCCCAATGGTATTGTGCTTGTGACCGGCCCGACAGGGTCGGGCAAATCCACGACACTTTATACCGGCCTTCACTGGATCAATGACGGCCAGAAGAAGATCATCACCATCGAGGATCCTATCGAATTCAATATGGAACGGGTCACACAGGTCCAGGTCAAGCCGGATATCGGACTTACCTTTGCGGCCGGGCTGCGCTCCATCCTCCGTCAGGACCCGGACGTAATCATGATTGGCGAGATACGCGATCCGGAAACCGCAAAGATCGCGATCCAGGCCGCCCTTACCGGCCATCTTGTGCTCTCGACGCTGCACACAAACTCTTCGCTGCTGGCAATCCCCCGCCTGCTCGACCTCGGGCTTGAAGCCTTCCAGATCGGCTCAGCGGTACGCGGCCTGGCTGCGCAGCGCCTCGTGCGAAGGGTTTGCCCCGACTGCGCCCGGCCCAGCGAGGCGCCTGAGCAGCTGGATGTGTTGCTGAGGAGTTGCGACACAAAGGAAGCTGCACGCATCGCAGCGCGGGTTGGAGCGCCCGTCTGGCTGCGGGGCGAAGGATGCTCGAACTGCGCTGGCACAGGCTATACCGGACGTATTGCGCTGTTTGAGATCGTACGGATCGATGCCGATGTAAAGTCCTCCCTGCTCGCAGGCGCAGGCGTGCCGGAACTGGAGCGCTCGGCGCGCCTGCAGGGGTATCGCCGCCTCGCCGAGGACGGCCTCGAAAAAGCCATGACGGGTCAGACGACGGTCCGCGAGGTCCTGCGCGTGGTTTCTGAAGATACGCTGGCGCCGTCTGACAGGGCACCTGCCGGGAGCCCGGCCTGATGATGCATTTGAACGAAAAAGGGTTTGTGCTGCCCAGCGTCCTTGCCTTCATTGCGGTGATGATGGCCATAATCCTGATTGGAGCGGGCGCACTTGAGCGTACGCGCGAAGTCACGCTGGCCTTGCAATCAGACCGTGACCTGCAGTCCGCGCTGGACGATATGGAATCAAAGGCCGTTTTCATATATCTTACAAGCCCGCCTGTACGTTATGGAGTGTCAATCGGCGGGGGCCCGCGGGACGCCGCCAGCATTGCGCTGGGCGAACCGGACACAGGCCTGGCGGAAGCAACAGAGGCGCGCCTCTGGCGCGCCGATGGCGGACGGATCGGATTTGTACGCAATAATATCCGGGGCGTTGCCGATTACAGGGATACAGGGGGCCTGATTTCGCTCAACAGCAGCGATCCGATCCTGATTGCCGCCTTGCTGGAAAGCTTCGGCGTGGATGGCGATGAGGCCGAGACCATGACAGCCAGGCTGAGGGATTATACCGATGAGGATGCGCTCCGCCCCCCTTGGGCGGCGCAGCGCATCCT
>CAYQRX010000422.1:0-1396 GCA_964419865.1 uncultured Hyphomonas sp.
CCGGGTCTCGCCCGTCGCCGTCATTGCCCATGCGCGGATCGGAGACCATGTCTAAACCCGGCATGATGTTGGGCGAGGCGGCAATGTCGGGATGGTTCATCTGCAGGCCGGTATCGACGACCGCGACGACGATGCCGTCCGAACCGACAAGGCCCTGGCGCGACCAGAAGCTCTCGAAGCCCGCCCCGCCCGGCGTGCGCCCCTCGCCGGTGCCGCGATCATGGAAATGCCATTGCAGGGCCCAGAGCGGATCGTTCGGATTGAAGCTCGCCGGCTGGGTGGCCGGGCCGCCACTCCCCGCGGAGCCACCCGGCGTGCTGGTCCCCGGCGTGCCAACCGGCATGTCCTTGGGTTTGCGGGCAAACTGGTTCTGGAAGATGAAGTCCGGCTCAACATATTCGAACTGTCCGGAGGCGCGCAGATCGCGCACCACGCAGGCGGTCGCGATGGCAATATCCTGGCGGATCATCTCCATATCGCCATTGTCGGGACATTCGACTTCATCCGCGCGGGCAAGAAATTCCGCGGCCCTGACGCGGCCACGGAACTGGGTCGGGCTGGCGCCATCCTCTCCGATCTGGATCACCATCTGGCCCTGCCGGGAGAGGGCGACTTCGCCGCCGATGCCGTAACGGGTCATCGTGTCCAGCATGACCGTGTTGGCATCGAGCTGTTTCTGGACGGCTTCGCGCGTGACCGGCGCGCGGCGGGCGATCTTGCGCATCTCGACGCGGTCTTCCGGGGCCATCGCTTCTAGATCATCGCGCGAAATGCTGCGCATCTGCAGTCGGGGTGCGGGGTCTTCGATCACCACCTGATCAAGCTGGCGGCGGGCTTCGACGATCTCCTCGCGTGACTGCTGCGCGGCGCGCGGATCAATCCGGATCCGCGGCATGGCCCCGGCCGGTTCGAAACTCTCAATCGCCTGAAGCCGGCTTGGCGCGCGCTCCTCCATGGCAGGCGGCGGCGCAGGGGCCGGCGCGGCGAGCGATTCCAGATCATCATCGGTGCTTTCGAAATAGTCGAACTCTTCCTCGATCAGCGCCTCATCATCGGGAAAGTCGATCACTTCGGTCGGCGGGATATTCAGCGGTTTGGCTATGATCGAGCCGACTGCGAACAGCGGGCGCTCTTCCTCATCGACAACGAACTCGGCCATGACCGTTCCGGCGAGCGCCCGGTCGATCGGGGAGGCGCGCTCCAGATTGCGGCGGTTGGGATCAACCACGGCGCGGCCGCTGATCTGATCGGCTGCCGCATCGGCAATCTCGCGCGCATTGTCGAGGCGCTGCTCAATCTGGTCGCAGCCGGTCAGAAGGACGGCGCCGGCAAGCCCCACCGCCAGTGCGGCGCGAGCTGAACTCATGGTGTATCGTCTCAACATGCCGGATATCCC
>CAYQRX010000422.1:1406-2445 GCA_964419865.1 uncultured Hyphomonas sp.
TCCCCTTCGCGAATGCCAATGAACCACCCCAGCTCATAGGTTAACGCTGTGGAGAGATTATGACGAGGCCGCCCGCCTGTCCAACCCTCACGGGCGGCCGGCCCGCACCTTACCAATAATCCTTCATCAACTCGCTCGCCCAAACCGGCTGGCGGATATCGCCGCGCGGGAGGAATTCGCGCATGACTGGTTTGATATCGAGTACCGGTGTGGCGTCGATGGCGTCGAGCCCGGCGACTGCGACAGTGTGGCCAGAGACGCCGAGAATGCTGCAGGTGCAGAGGCCGAGCCGGTTGGGGCGGTTCTTGCCGCGCTGGGCGAAGATGCCCGTAAGCGGCCAATCCGGATTGCCGCGCGGATGCCGGGCGCCGGTCTCGATCCGGTCTTCGGGCACGCGGTTGAAGAAGAAAATCACTTCGGCATGGCTGAAGGATTCGAGGCCAAACAGGGCACTCTCAGGAAAGCGGGGGTCGAGCTCGATCACCGCGCGCTCGCTGCCCCAATTGTCATCGGCTGCATCTGCCCGCCCGCCGCGCACCCAGCCTATCGGTTCAAGTTGGATCATGTGCGGCCTCCTTGGGGTAATGCGGGACGGTCATTGCGACTGGCCCTCCTGTCAATTCCTTATGCAGGATTCAGGCTCTTCCCGCGGCCCGCAAATACAAGCAGAAGGACAATCCGGGGCAAATTGGGACAGTGATGGACATTCAGTCGAAACAGAGAGGCCTGATCAGTGGCCACACGGGATATGAACGGCTCATTGAGGGGCACGACTTCCATGGCGCAGACCTGAGAGGACAGGATTTCGCCGGCGCGCGCTTTCGCAATTGCGAGCTGCGCGGCGCGCGGCTCGACTGGGCCAACCTCGCCGCCGCCTCATTCGATCATGCCCGGCTCCTGTCAGCCTCGCTCGCTCACGCTTTCCTCAAGGACGCCTCGCTGAAGGGCGCAAACCTGCGAGGGGCGCGGCTGGTCCATGCCAATCTAGCCGGGGCTGACATGACCGGGGCCTGCCTGATCGGGGCGGACCTGGCCGGGG
>CAYQRX010000423.1:0-2443 GCA_964419865.1 uncultured Hyphomonas sp.
CGGGTTGAACTACCACGGGGCGCTGCTGGGCGGGCTGGCCGGGCTGTGGCTCTGGTCGCGGCTGACGCGGCGGCCGTTCTACCGCCATGCCGCGCTGCTCATGCCGGGGCTGGCGCTGCTGTCGGCTTTCGGCTGGGCTGCGTGCCGCTTCGAGGGCTGCGCCTACGGATTGCCCGCGCCGCCGGGGTGGCCGGCGGCCGACCTGCCGGACGACCTGGGCGTCTTCGCCGTCCGCTACCGCACGCAGCTATTCGGCGCGTTGGGGTCGCTGGCCGTCTTCGCCCTGGCTCTGGCGGCTTACCGGCGGGCGCGGCCGGCGCTCCTGTTCTGGGGCGTGCTGGCCGGGCTGTCGCTGGTCCATGCCGCCGTGGCGCTCTTGCGCGGCGACCCGATGCCGGAAGTGGCCGGCTGGCGGCTGGATTGGCTATTAGACCTTGGGCTGATGGCGATGTGCCTCGTCGCCTTCCTCTTCATGTCCCGCCGGCCGGGCGGTTCTCCACCCCATTGATCCTCTCGACAACCTCCCCTGAGCGCGAATCCGCCGGGGCCGGGAATAAACCGGTCCATCCTGCCAGTCACGCCGGGTCGGACTGCCTATTGACAACGGCCAGGCACTTATTCAATAATGCCTTTGCATTTTCAGTGTATTCAAGGTGTCGCCGGTGATTAGCGGATTCCGGCGGAGAACCGCATGAACGCATCGAACCACCTCAAGTACCTGCGTATTGCCCTGTTAGTTTTCGGTCTCATCTTCATCCTCGGCTTCTGGCCGCTGACGGTCGTATGGCCTTCCGGCTGGACGTGGCACGAAGAAGGCGGCTCATTCTACCTGACCATGATGATCGGCCTCTACGCGACGCTGGGGGCGTTTCTGGTCATCGCCTCGCGCGACCCGTTGGCGCACCGCAGCCTGATCTGGTTTGCGGTGTGGTCGAGTGTCGTCCACGCGGGCATCATGGCCGTCCAATCGGTCACCCATCCCGAGCACGCCGGCCACCTGCTGGGCGACGTGCCTGCGCTGCTGATCGTGGCGGCGGTGCTGGCCCTTCTGATGCCTCGCGGCCGGCAACTCGCGGCCAACAGCTGACCTCCCCCTTCATGCCGGGTCGCAGGCTTGCCCGCGCCGGACGGCCGCCTGCCCCCGTCCGTTGGTCGCGTCATGAATTGGCTCACGGATGGATGAATCACGGTCACAACACGAGCCTGGAACCGGCCAGGCCAAGGAGCAACCCATGTCACAGGCGTTCAAGGAAGCCAATCTCGGCCCCATCACCCTCGCCTACATTGAACAAGGGCAAGGCGTTCCGGTGATTTTCGTCCATGGCAGCGGGGCCACCGACTTAAGGACGTGGGGCGCGCAGATCGAGCCGTTCGCGGAGCGATATCGCGCCATCGCCTACAGCCAGCGCTACCACTACCCCAACCTCTGGACCGGGGACGGATCGGAGATCAATTCGCTCCCCACCCACGCGGCCGATCTCGCCGCCTTCATCGACACGCTCCAAGTAGGCCGCGTTCACCTAGTCAGCCTCTCATTCGGGGCAGATATCGCCCTGCGTTTCGCGGTCGATTTCCCCCATCGATTGCGAACCTTAACGCTGGCCGAACCGGCGTTGTTCTCATGGCTGGTCGCCTTGCCCGGCGGGACCGGGATGTTTGATGAATACGCGCGGGGCATGATCCCGGCCAAGGGGACTATTTTGAAGGGTGAGATGGAGAATGGGATGCGGTTGTACCTCGAAAGCTTCATGGGCAGCGGCGCGGCCGACGAGCTTCCGGCGTCGGTCGCCGACCGCATCATGGCCAACATTCGCCTGCTCGGTTACGAACCGACCGCGCTCAGCGATATCAGCGGCGAGATCACCCGCGAGGAAGCGGCGACGATTCGCACGCCGGCTCTCCTGTTGACTGGCCAGGACAGCCCGCCCATGTTCAAACGGGTCATGGATGAACTGGAGCGCCATCTGCCGCAGGCCGAGCGGGTCGAGATCGCCCGCGCTTCCCACCTGCTGCACGTCATGAACCCGGAGGCGTTCAATGCCGCGGTGATCGCGTTCCTGGCGGCCCACTCCGGCTGATCCGCCGGCCCGCGCGCGTGTTATAATGAGACCGTACTTCTCGCCGCTAGCCGGAGCGCGGCGCGTTGCCGACGGCGCGGAGAAGGAGCCACAATGACCACGCAACCGATCCCCCCTGACACCCTCGACTGGCTGCTCGATCCGGCCGACCCCGGCCCGCGCTACCTGGCCTTGCGCGATCTGCTCCATTACCCGGCCGACAGCCCCGAACTGCTGGCCGCCCGCGCCGCCGCCCACCGCGACGGCCCCATCGCCGGCATCCTGGCCGACATGAACGACGAGGGCTACTGGGTGAAGCCCGGCTCCGGCTACGGGCCGAAGTACCGCTCCACGGTGTGGGCGATGATCGCCCTGGGGCAGCTGGG
>CAYQRX010000424.1:0-2425 GCA_964419865.1 uncultured Hyphomonas sp.
CAGCCAGCCTTCGGCCTCGACCGCCTGCTGTTGCAGATAGGCGAGCACGGTATAAGCGCCGCCAAAGGTGAGCACGGCCAGTTTCGAGAAGAAGACACCCACGCGCGTCAACACATGGTCCGGCCCGAGCGTCAGGGCGGTGAGGACAAGTGGGGCAAACCAGATCGCGCCCCAGCCGAGCGCGGCGCGCAGGGCGCCGAAGGCCTTCGGGCGCGGCAGGTCCGGCGCCTCGGCCATTGGCGCTGCTGCCGGGGCGGGCATAAGGAAGCTGCGCGCAAGGCCAAATGCGGCCGCAAGCCCGATCACCAGCGGGAAGGGCAGCTGGAAGAGGAACAGGGCGAGCAGCGCCACCAGCGCCAGCGCCCAGTCACTGCCCCGCTTCAGCGCCCGCTTGCCCACCTTGAACAAGGCCTCAAGGATGAAGCCGATAACCGCCGCCTTGACCCCGTAAAACAGCGCCGCGACGACCGGCACCGTTCCCCAGGCGGCATAAAGCCAGGTCAGGGCGAACACGATGGCGGCGCCCGGCAGCACAAACAGGAGACCCGCCACCACGCCTCCCGCAATGCCGTGCAGGCGCCAGCCCGCATAGGTCGCCAGCTGCTGGGCCTCGGGGCCCGGAAGCAACATGCAGTAATTGAGGGCGTGGAGATATTCCGCCTCGCCGATCCAGCGCTTTTCGTCCACGAAGATGCGGTGCATCAGCGCGATCTGCCCGGCCGGCCCGCCAAAGCCGAGACAGCCGATCCTGAAGCTGGCGGCGGCAAGCGCTTTCAGGCCGGGGGCGGGCGGAGCGGGTGCGGTCATGTCAGCTAACGCCATAGGCCAGCCCGACGGGCTTGGCGAGACGCCTTCCGATCCGGTTGACATTCCCCGCCCGCACGCCTATCCGCCGGCGCAATGAACACTGCGCTGCACCACCACCATCACCATTCGTGACGCGCGCCGGCGAGGCGCGGGATCGGTCCGGCTGCGCCTCTGACAAGTGTTCCTCCATGAGAACCGAAGCAGACAAGGTGAAGCCAGGCCCGGCCTCGCTCCGCCGCCGTTCGCGTCGCGCCTTTCCAACCGGCCTGACCGGGTCTATGCGGAGACCCGGCCGGCAAAGAGGACCAGAAGACCTATGAGCACCAAGGACGCCAAGCCCCTCACCGGCAAGCATCTCGCCCGCAAACCGCGCGGTTTTCCGGACCGGCGGGAGGCGCTGATCCATGCCCAGGCCCATCTGGTCGAGACGGTCACCGGCGTTTACCGGCAATGGGGCTTCGAGGCGCTCGATACCGGCGCGTTCGAATATGCCGACGCCCTCGGCAAGTTCCTGCCCGATGATGACCGGCCGAATGCGGGTGTCTTCTCGCTGCAGGATGATGACGAGCAGTGGATTGCGCTGCGCTATGACCTGACCGCGCCCCTCGCCCGCTTCGTGGCCGAGCAGGGCCAGATGATGGGCCGGCCTTTCCGCCGCTATGCCGCCGGCCCGGTTTGGCGCAATGAAAAGCCGGGGCCGGGACGCTTCCGCGAATTCTGGCAATGCGACGCTGACACCGTCGGCGCGCCCGGCTTCCATGCCGATGCCGAGATGATCGCCATGGGCGCCGAAGCGCTGCGCGCTGTGGGCATGAAGGATGGCGAGTTCGTCATCCGGGTGAATACCCGCCGCCTCCTGAATGGGGTGCTGGACGGGGTGGGCGCGTCGGCCCCGGAGACCCGCCTCGCCATCCTGCGCGCCCTCGACAAGCTCGACCGGCTGGGCGCCTCCGGCGTGGCCGACCTGCTCGGCGCGGGCCGCAAGGATGAAAGCGGTGACTTCACCAAGGGCGCCGGCCTCGGCGCAGACGCGGTAAAACGCGTGCTGGCCTTTGCCGAAGCGGGCGCCGGGACGCGCGCAGAAACGCTCGCCAATCTCGCAAAGGCCGCTGGCGGCACCGATGAGGGCAAGGCCGGTCTTGCCGAGCTTGAAGCCATCGCCCTCGCCCTTGAAGCCCTCGGCGCGCCGGAAGCGGATGTGAAGATCGACCCCTCCGTGGTCAGAGGGCTGGAGTATTATACCGGCCCGGTCTTCGAGGCGGAGCTGCTGCGCGAAGTCACTGGCGAGGATGGCCGGACTTATCGCATCGGCTCCATCGGCGGGGGCGGGCGCTATGACGACCTTGTCGCCCGTTTCACCGGCGAAACCGTGCCGGCCACCGGATTTTCCATCGGCATATCGCGCCTTGCCACCGCGCTCGCCATCCTGGGCGAAGCCGGCAAGCTCGATGGCCCGGTCGTCGTGCTCAATCTGGACAAGGACAATCCGGCCGTGGCGCTCGGGCTGGCGGCCGAACTGCGCCGCGGCGGTATCCGGGCGGAGGCGTATATGGGCGCCTCCGGCATGCGCCCGCAGATGAAATATGCCGACCGGCGATCCTCTCCGGCCGTCGTCATC
>CAYQRX010000425.1:0-2422 GCA_964419865.1 uncultured Hyphomonas sp.
ACAACATCGTCATCCTCGGCAAGCGCCGGGCGGAAAAGAGCGCTGGCGAGACCGAAGAACCCGCGATTGAGGCGGCCGCCGGGGCCCCAACCTATCTCAACGATCCCTGTCCGGCCTGCGGCAGCTTCACCTTATGCGAATCGGAAGAGGGCGGCGCGCACGCCTGTGACACGTGTGGAGAGGAAAGCCGCGCCTCGAACTAGCGCGATACGGGAAAACTCCGTGTTCGGCGCAAAACATTGCGCAAAGTTAACTGTGACGCTGCGTCAATCCATATTGCAACGACGCCACAGTTACCGGGCATTTACAGTTCTTACTGTTTGTTCAGTTTGGACTTTTCCCTAACCGCGATACGCCAATTCCATGACAGCGACGTATTTCCGACTCCTCTGCTTGGCCGGTATGGCCGCGATGGCGTTTACCACCGCCGCGCACGCTCAGGGTCGCCCGATCGCCTGGGAGCCAAGCTATATCGGCGCCTGCGCTGATTGCGACCTCAGCGGCCGCAACCTCGCCGGCTGGCGCCTCAACGGTGCGAACTATGCTGGCGCGCGGCTCGACTATGCGCATATGCGCGGGGTCGAAGCGACGGCAATCAACATGCAGGGGGCAAGCGCCACCAGCGCTGACCTGCGCAGCGCGGACCTCACCGGCGCGCGGCTGGCCGATGCTGTCCTGACCAATGCGCGGATGCAGGGCATCACGATTTCCGGTGCCGACCTGCGCCGCGCCTCGATGCAGGGCGCAAACCTGCAGCGTGGCAAGATGATCGGCGTCAACCTGGAAGAAGCACAGCTTGTGCTCGCCAATCTCGAGACGGCGGACCTTTCCGGCACCAATGCCCGCGGCGCAAATCTTGATGGCGCAAACCTGCGCGGCGCCGTTCTGAACGGCGCCAACCTGATGGATGTCCGGTTTGGCGGCGCGGATATCGGCGGCGCGTCCTTCCGCGATGCCCGCCTGCACGGCGCAGACCTTGCGCGCACCCGGGGCTTCGGCGAGGCCGATTTCGGTGGCGCCTGCGGCTCGCTGACAACCCGCCTGCCCCCGAGCACCACGCTTCCACTCTGCGATGTTCTGGACAGCGGTTTCCTGATCGAAGGCGCCAATTAGGCGGCGCAGCAAGCTGCTTGGCAGATTCATAAAGCCGCCGGCCATCTGACCGGCGGCTTTGTTTTTTGGGCCCTTATGGGTCTGGCCTATGCCTTCAACTGGGGGGCAAGGCGGATGTTCAGCTCTTTCAGCTGGCGCTCATCCACCGGGCTCGGCGCGCCCATGAGCAGGTCACGCGCCTGCTGGTTCATCGGGAACAGGATCACGTCGCGCAGCGAGTCGGTCTCGGCCAGCAGCATGACGATCCGGTCCACGCCCGGCGCGATGCCGCCATGCGGCGGGGCGCCATAGCGGAACGCGTTCAGCATGCCGCCAAACTTCGCCTCGACCACTTCCGGGCCATAGCCGGCGATCTCGAAGGCCTTCAGCATCATCTCCGGGCGGTGGTTCCGGATCGCGCCGGAGGAAAGCTCCACGCCATTACACACGATGTCATACTGATAGGCTTTCAGCGCCAGCTGCTTCTCCGCCGTGTCGGCCGCCAGCAGCGCCTCCATGCCGCCCTGCGGCATCGAGAAGGGGTTGTGGCTGAAATCGACCTTCTTGTTGTCCTCGTCCCACTCATACATCGGGAAATCGACGATCCAGCAGAAGCGGAACACGCCGGGCTCGATGATGCCGAGCTCCTCGCCGATCCGGTTGCGCGCCGCGCCCTGCAGCTTCACGGCGGCCGTCTTGTCGCCGGCCGAGAAGAACAGGCCGTCGCCCGCCTTGATGCCGGCGCGTTCGGCCAGCGCCGCCAGCGCCGCCGGCTCGAAGAATTTCGCAATCGGTCCCGTAGCGGCCAGCGCGCCATTTTCTTCAACGAAGCGCATATAGCCGAGGCCCGGCGCCTGCATGTCCTTCTTCGCCCAGGCGTCCATCTTGTCGAAGAAGCTGCGCGGCTGTTCGCCCGAATTCGGCGCCGGAATGGCGCGCACAATACCGCCGCCGGCGACGATCTTCTTGAACACGGCGAGGGTCACATCCTCCCGCGTCACGATGTCGGAGACGTCCGAGCAGACAATCGGGTTGCGCAGGTCCGGCTTGTCGGAGCCGTATTTCAGCATCGCCTCGGCATAGGGAATGTGCGGGAACGGCCCGGCCGGAACCGCGCGCCCCTTGCCTTCCCAGTCGGCGAACTCCTCGAACACGCCGCGCATGACAGGCTCGATCGCGCCGAACACGTCTTCCTGCGTGACAAAGCTCATCTCGATATCGAGCTGGTAGAACTCGCCCGGCGAGCGATCCGCGCGCGCATCCTCATCGCGGAAACAGGGGGCGATCTGGAAATAGCGGTCGAACCCGGCGACCATCAGGAGCTGCTTGA
>CAYQRX010000426.1:0-2385 GCA_964419865.1 uncultured Hyphomonas sp.
GTCCTCGACCTTCGCGGTTTCGAGGATGTGGTCGACGACCTTGTCTTCATAGATCGGCGCGCGCAGCTGGGCCATGGCGCCGGGATTCTTCTGGAAGAACTGGACGACTTCGCGCTCCTGGCCGGGATACTGGCGGGCTTCGCGGATCAGGGCCTGGTTCACTTCCGCCTCGGAAATGCGCACATCGGCAAGACGGCCGACTTCGGCGAGAACCAGGCCGAGACGCACGCGGCGCTCAGCGATCTTGCGATACTCCGTGCGAAGTTCCTCTTCCGGCTTCTGCTTTTCCTCGTCGGAGACGCGGCCGGCATCCATTTCGCGCTGGAGCTGCTGCCAGATCTGGTCGAATTCCATCTCGACCATGCCGGGCGGCAGGTCGAAGTCATGGGCCTCGTCGAGCTTGTCGAGCAGGTTACGCTTCGCCTTGGCGCGGGAGGCGGCCTTGTGCTCGCCTTCCAGCTGTTCCTTCACGAGACCGCGCAGCTGTTCCATGCCCTCAAGGCCAAGGCCCTTGGCGAACTCGTCGTCGAGCTCCGGCGTCTGCGGCGCGCGCACTTCGTGAACCTTGGTCTCGAACACCGCTTCCTTGCCGGCGAGATTCTCGGCCGGATAGTCCTCCGGGAAGGAGACCTTGAGCTCCTTCTCGTCGCCGGCCTTCACGCCGAGGAGCTGTTCCTCGAAACCGGGGATGAAACGATTGGAGCCGAGCACGACGGCCTGCTGCTCAGCAGTGCCGCCTTCAAAGGCTTCGCCGTCAATCTTGCCGGTGAAGTCGACGATCACGGCATCGCCATCGACCGCCGCTTCGCCTTCGGCGCGGGGCTCATACTTGATGTTCTGTTCGGCAATGCGCTTCAGCGCTTCCTCGATCTGCTCCTCGGCGATCTCGGCAACCGGGCGCTCGACGGTGAGCGTCGAGACATCCACCGGGGTAAATTCCGGCATGACATCGACATGCATGTTATAGGCGAGGTCTTCCTGGCCGGAGACCACCTTCTCGATATCGGCTTCCATCTGGACGTTCGGCTGACCGGCCGGGCGCAGGGAATTGTCCTCAAGGGCCTTCTGGTTCGTCTCATTGACCAGCTTGTCGATCACCTCGCCCATCAGGTCGCGGCCATACATCTTGCGCACATGCGCCGCCGGCACCTTGCCGGGGCGGAAGCCCTTGAGGCGCATCTGCGGGCGGATTTCCTCGATGCGCTGATCCAGCTTTGCCTGCAGCTCGCTGGCCGGCACCTTGACTGTAAAGGTGCGGCTGAGACCTTCTGCCTTGGTCTGCGTCACTTCCATGAGACATTCTTCCGTTTCTGAGGCGGCGCGGCACACGCCCGTGATGCGCGCCCGGAGCCTGCTTATCCTGCCTGAAGCGGCGGCTTATGTCACAGGCTCAAGGCCCTGTCCACGCCAGCCTGACGGGTTCTGCAGTAGCCTCAGATGACCCTACGGCAGGGCAGTTGCGGGCCGCAGCGGGGTAGCGTAGGAAGCCCCTCATCGTGCGGATGTGGCGGAATTGGTAGACGCACTGGATTTAGGTTCCAGCGCCGCAAGGTGTGGAGGTTCGAGTCCTCTCATCCGCACCAGGCTCAGCCCGGCGGGCTAGCCCGGGCTTATCTCTCCATGCAGCGCGCTGAGGATGTCGGGCAGCATCTGTTCGAGATCTTCGGAGATCAGGCCTGCGCCGATGCGGCGGCCGGCTTCGCCGTGGAGCCAGGCGCCGATGGCGGCGGCCTGGAAGGTCTCGACGCCCTGCGCCATGAAACCCGCAATGATGCCGGCCAGGACATCGCCGGAGCCGGCGGTGGCGAGCCAGCGGGTGGCATGGGTGTTGACGATGCAGCCGCCGTCCGGCTGGGCGATGACGGTGTCAGCGCCCTTCAGCAAGACGACGCAGCCGGCTTTGGCCGCAGCTGCCCGGGCAGCCTCAACCTTGTTGTCGGCGGTGGCCAGCGTGTCGCCGAAGAGGCGGGCGAACTCGCCGTCATGCGGGGTCATGATGTCGCCGGGGCGCAGCAGCGAAAACAGCGCGCCGGGCTCATCGGAAAAGACGGTCAGCGCGTCGGCATCGATCAGAACGCGCGTTTCGGTTTTCAGCAGGGCCTCGACATTCGCGCGGGTGGCCGCCGTCAGTCCGGCAGCCGGGCCGATGATCATGGCGGTTGCCCTGGCCGCATAGGCGGCAAGGTCTTCCGGCGACTGGAAGGGCGCCAGCATGATTGCGGTGAGATGCGAGGCATGAACACCGGCCGCCTCCAGAGGCGACAGCATGGTGACAAGCCCTGCCCCGGCGCGCAGGCCGGCGCGCGCCGTCAGCCGGGCCGCACCAGTATTCCACGGGCCGCCGCTGACCACCTTCAGATGGCCGCGCTGGTGCTTGTGAACGCC
>CAYQRX010000427.1:0-1652 GCA_964419865.1 uncultured Hyphomonas sp.
GCAGCGCAGCGCTGCGCTCCAACCCAAGCCCATAGGAAAAAGACCATGTATCATCAGCTTGCCACCCGGTTCGGCCGCAACAGCCATCAGATCAGCGGGCGCGAGCCGCTGGATAACGAAGCCCTCTATCGGCACGTCCCTTCGATCTTCGCCAGCGAAGCCCATGACAGCCGTTCCGAGCGTTACGTCTATGTCCCCACCATCGACATCGTGGAGGGCCTGCGCCGCGAGGGATGGTTCCCGTTCTTCGCCGTGCAGTCGGTTCCGCGCGACGGTTCGCGCCACGGCCACGCCAAGCACATGCTGCGCCTGCGCCGGGATGGCGGCATCGGCAAGCCGGAGGCGGCGGAAGTCATCATCGTCAACAGCCATGACGGGACCAGTGCTTATCAAATGTTCGCGGGGATGCTGCGTTTTGTCTGCACTAACAGCATGATCGCGGGCGAGCGGTTCGAGGAAATCCGCGTTCCCCACAAGGGCGGCATTCAGGATCAGATCATCGAAGGCGTCTATACCGTCGCCGAGGATTTCCCGCGCCTCATCGACGCCACCGAGACGATGAAGGAAACGCGGCTTTCGCGAGACGAGCAGCGCGTTTTGGCCGAGGCCAGCCTTGTCGCTCGCTACGGCGAGGAGGAAAGCCCGGTGCAGCCGGATCAGATCATCATACCGCGCCGCCACGAGGATGCAGGGCAAAGCGTCTGGAGCACGTTCAACGTCATTCAGGAAAACCTCATCCGGGGCGGTTTGCGGGGACGCCGCCAGACATCGGATGGACGCATTCGCCGCACGCAGACCCGCGCCATCAACGGCATCGACCAGAATGTCGGCCTCAATCGCGCGCTCTGGACGCTGGCCGAGGGGATGCAGCGCTTGAAAGGGAATTGACCCCGAGCGCCACAGGGCCGCCGACTCCGGCGGCCCTACCTCTTCCCGCAATCAAAGAGGCGGAAAAAATCGCGCCGATCCGGCGATGCGGATCGGCGGTGCGGCCATGCCCGAGCACATGGCCGCGGGCGCCGGGCTGTGCCCGGCTCGCAAAGCAACAGCTGTCATATTAAGAATAGAGTAACCACACCCGGTCGGCAGAGCCGCACCAGGTTTCGTGCTTCACTAACTTCAACCACTTAGACTTGCATCGGACACTCTTTGCTCGGGTTTCACAGTAGATCGCCCGCGTAAAGAGGTAACGCCATGCTGAACATCGACTGGCGTTCAGCGGCAGCGTACAGGCATACCAAGAGTATTGCTGCCGCCGGTTTCGCCTGGGAATATCTTCGCCGCGATGCGGATTACCATCGCGACTATCGAGCCATCAGCCGTGACCGCAAGCCAAGCACCGATGTGCTGGAGGCGTTCACACGGCGCTGGGGGTTGCGATTTCCCGAGCGACCCTGAAACCTCCGCAGACGAACAGGCACTCTTCTGGAGTCCTGGCGTCCGGCCGCAGGCCGTGAAGCTGTTGCCCGTCGAGCACCACGGCGGCGACACCGAGCCGATAATCACGCTCGCCCATCTCGACGGCCTCGACCTTCGCCGCGCCGCTGATGGCTGGCACGGCATCTGGCAGGTCGATGGGGTGACGCATCAGTTCTGGCTTCCCGAGGCCGTGCCCGATGCCCCCGCATTCTATGCCTCGGTCCTGCCGATGG
>CAYQRX010000427.1:1662-2381 GCA_964419865.1 uncultured Hyphomonas sp.
CGATTTTCATGACCTGCGCGCGCATGCCTCCCAGCGGCTCCGGCGTTCCTTCAGCGGCGACCGGCCGGGCCGCGACTTTCGAGCGATGCCTCCGCAGCTCCGGCAGCTCCACATCCTCGCGCTGCGCGCCCTCGATGCGAAGCTCCATGGCGAGAGCTATCGCGCCATCGCCGAAGTGCTGCTTGGATTCGAGGGCACGAAGGAGGATTGGGAGGTCGATTCCCGAAAGAACAAGGTGCGCCGCCTTGTCGCCAACGGCATCGCCATGATGCGCGGCGGCTACCGGCTTCTTCTCCACTATCCGATCAAACCCACGCGCAAGTAACCGCCGCGTCAGGGGTGCCGCCAGCGCGTATGCGCAAATACGGCACGCTACCCGTCGCCGATCCCTCGCCATGGTTTGCCGTAGCCCGCTGCCTTCACCGGCAGCGCGCATCCACGACAAACCTGGAGGTGATCCATGGCCATCCGCAATGCGGATATGCCGCCGCGCCTGCTGCGCATTCAGGAAGCCGCGCGCTTCCTCGGCCTCTCCATCCGCACCCTTGAGAAGCATCGCACATACGGGACCGGCCCGACCTATCGCAAGATCGGCGGCCGCGTCCTCTACGCCATCCGCGATCTCCAAGCCTGGTCCGACATCGGCATCCGCAAATCCACCCGTGACACGGATGTCGGCACGGTTTTCGCCGCGCGTCCACTGACGCCCGAAGAGCGGG
>CAYQRX010000428.1:0-2379 GCA_964419865.1 uncultured Hyphomonas sp.
TCTCTCTCTCTCTCTCTCTCTCTCTCTCTCTCTCTCTCTCTCTCTCTCTCTCTCTTGAAGGCAGCGACCATCCGGTAATCCTTGTGGATCTGGAGGCAATCGTGCCCGCGGCCCAGATCGATCTTGCGCTCTACTCGAGCCCAGCCCATGGGGAAGATTTCAATCGGCGAGGCGCCCCGCTTGACCCGAGCCCGCTTGCTGCCGGCGAACGGCGTATCCTTGTCTATGACATGACCGGGCTCGCCGCGGGAGGAAATGACTTAAGCGAAAGTCTGATCCGGCAAATCCGGTTCGACTTGCAGCAGGGAGCGGGGGCGCACTATGTTGTTCATTCGATCCGTATCTGCGCGTCAGGAGAGACAGACTGAAGCGGAGCTTCATGCGATTTTGGCCGGTTCTCGTTCTGTATGAGTGGTCAGGCTGGGCTGGTCTGCGCGGACATGGATTTTCCGGGCACTGAGCATTAACGGGTTCCAGGCCATCCGCTTCAGAAGGCTCCGTCTGCTGGCCACGGTTGCCTCGACCCGCCAGGCTTTGGAGGTGCGCAGCCTGACGGCGACCTTCAATCCATCTATATAGCCTTTCAGCATGGGGGTGAATCGCGGCGTAAAGCTGCTCCGCACAAGCAGGTAGAGGCTGAGCGCGACATGTCCTGGAAGGGTCAGCCAGAACGCTGCGCCGGGCATGTTTTTGGCATGCGTCATCAGCCTGTTTCGTGTGCCATGATAGATTGTGAAAGAGGTTGTGCTGCCGCTGATCCCGCTTCCTGCATGGTGGACAACCGCGCCGCGGACAAAGCGGCAGTCATATCCCGCCAGCTGCAGGCGAAAACCGAGGTCTACATCCTCACAATAGCAGAAGAAGCGTTCATCAAAGCCGCCGAGATCTCGAAAAACTTCCGTGCTATACATGGCGCTCGCCCCGCAGGCACTGAAACACCAGCCATCGCCTGGCAATTCTGAGACAGCCCTTCCACTACCGCCGCGCCAGGGCATGCCGAAGATGAGATAGTTGTCGCCCGCACCATCAAGGATATCGGGTGCACCAAGCTGGTACTGGACTGAGGCGAAGCTTGCGCAGCGCGGATGGTCTTTCGCTGCTCGCATTAGCTTTTCCAGCCAGTCAGGCGCGGCCACGGCGTCAGGGTTCAGAAGAACGAGCCATTTGCCCCGTGCCATCTCGGCTGCGCGATTGTTGCCAGCGGCAAATCCCAGATTCTCGGTACTGCAAACAAGCCTGAAGGAGGGAAGGCCGCTAAGGTCGGCGCTATCCGCAGACCCGTCAGTCGACGCATTGTCAAACAGAATGAGTTCAAAATCCCGGAAGGTTTGGGCACCGAGCGAGTCGATGGCTGCCTGCAGGTAGTCGGCTGCATTGAAGTTCACAATGATAACCGAAACGAGCGGCGACGACACACGCGCTTCTGCCGCGTCGCCGGCCTCGGCACTGCTGAGAAGCATATCCTTGTCCTGCATGGCCTGACGGCTGTCTCCCATCGAGCTGTCGCGCGTTTCATGCGTTTGACTGGCGCGGCAATAACTATTCCGTCCGGCTGTCATTGCGGGATGGGGTAGACTTGTAACCTCAGGGCGCATTGAGATTGGTCCGGTAGCAGGCATTGATCCAGCTGCCAATGCGGGCTGCATCTGCCTCAGTGAAGCCCTCTTTCGCCGCATCTTCCATCAGCTTGTGCATCGATTTGACCGTCGGGCTCAGCCTTGCTGGCCAGGATGCTCTGAAGGTTTCAAACCCTTCTGTGTATCCGCGCGCCCACTCGCTTGCTGCCCCTGCCTTCAGGCCGGCGATCTGGCGGGAGAGGGCTGCTGTGTCCTGTGCGCTTTCTACCGCAGCATTTGCCCGCATCATGATCAGGTCGAGAAACCTTTGCAGGCCGGATTGTTCGAGCTTGGGGCCTGCAGCATCCAGCAGGACGGCGATCCATTGATTGGGCAGGATCATCTCAGGGGCGATGATGATGGCTGTCAGGAACCCGTCGACCCAGTGCGCCGAAATCCCGCTCCCCTTGAGCAGCTTTGCAAGCTCACCGCGGCGCTCCGGCTGAGGGGGCGCCGGCGGCGCCATCTCATCCATCGAAACGTCATCAAGGCTGCCCGGCAGGAAGGGATCATCAAAGATCCAGGCATTGATGGTCTGGTCGAGCACCTCCTGCATGACCGGGATCTTTCGCAGATCATCGCCATCATAGAGGGCGAGCGCCGTGGCGGCAAAGCCGCCTGCGTCCGGATGATCAACCGCGTCCAGCATTATAGCGCTGCGGGCGATCAGGCCCGCCCACCAGGAGCGGCGCGCCTCCAGCCATTGCCAGACGGCCTCGCCCAGCGCCTCGGGCTCCATGGTCCCTGCCATGGACTGATAAAC
>CAYQRX010000429.1:0-2373 GCA_964419865.1 uncultured Hyphomonas sp.
ACAGTTCAGGACAGTTGACGGCAATGAACGGCCGCTGGCAACCCGGCCGGAACTGGCCTAGGCCAGTCACGCGCTGCCCCGCCCCGCATTCGCCCGATGGAGCCCTCTTGCCCGCTGACCCGGCCGACCTTTCCCGGATGCAGGATTTCATCCGCCGCAACACGCGCCGGCAGCCTGTGGATAACCTCGCCCTGCCCCATCTCTCTCCGCCGCGCCCGATGCAGCTCTGGCTCGCCGATGAGATCACACCGATCTGGTCGGCCACCGAGGCCGACCTTCAGCGCGAGGGGCTCGAGCCCCCCTTCTGGGCGTTCGCCTGGGCGGGCGGTCAGGCGGTGGCCCGGCTGGTGCTGGAGCGGCCTGAGATTGTGGCCGGCCAACGCGTGCTCGACATCGCCTGCGGCAGCGGCATGGTGGCAATTGCCGCCGCCGCGGCCGGCGCTGCGGAAGTGAGCGCGAACGATATTGATCCGATCTGTGAGGCGGCGCTTTGCCTCAATGCGGCGGCAAATGGCGTGGCGGCGCGCTGGCTGGGCGGCAACCTGCTGGACACGCCGCCGCCGGACGTGGATGTGATCCTCGCCGGCGACATCTTCTATGAGCAGGCCATGGCGGCGCGCTTCCTGGACTGGCTTGTTGTGGCGGCTGCGCGCGGAGTTGCGGTCTATGCCGGCGATCCGGGGCGGGCCTATGCGCCAGACGGCGGCGCGCCGCCGGTCGCCGAATACGACATTGCCGTCACGATGGAGCTGGAAAGCGCGCTCACCCGCCGCGCCCGCGTATGGCGGCTCTGACCGGGCTGCGCCCTTCTTGCCAGCAGCCGGGCCGTCTGTAGTGTGGCTGAAAGCGGCAGATGGGAGGGAGGCGGCGATGGCTGGCAATCCGGTCGACAGGGCGCTGCGGGAGCGGGCCAAACGGGTGATCCCCAACGGCATGTACGGACATGAGTCGACGCGCCTTTTGCCGGCCTCCTATCCGCAATTCTTCTCGCGCGCCGAGGGCGCTTATATCTGGGATGCGGATGGCAACCGCTATCTCGACTATATGTGCGCCTACGGACCAAACCTGCTCGGCTATGGTCATGCCGAGGTGAACGCTGCCGCCGCCGCGCAGATGGCGCGGGGCGACACGCTGACCGGGCCGTCGCCGCTGATGGTGGAGCTGGCCGAGACCTTCGTTTCCATGATCAGCCATGCCGACTGGGCGATGTTCTGCAAGAACGGCACGGACGCGACCACGATGGCGATGACGGCGGCGCGGGCGGCGAGCGGGCGGCGGATCGTGCTCGTCGCCGAGGGCGCCTATCACGGGGCGGCGCCCTGGTGCACGCCCCTGCCGGCCGGCGTTCTGGCCGAAGACCGCGCATGGATTCGCAAGTATACCTACAATGATGTGGCCAGCCTCGAGGCCGCCGCAGCCGAAGCCGGCGGCGACCTTGCCGCCATCTTCGCCTCCCCGTTCAAGCACGACTCCTTCCAGGACCAGGCACTGCCGGAGCCTGCCTACGCAAAGCGCGCACGCGAGCTTTGCGATGCCACCGGCGCCATGCTGATCGTCGACGATGTGCGCGCGGGTTTCCGGATTGCGCGCGACTGCAGCTGGGAGGCCGTCGGCGTGCGCCCGGACCTCAGCTGCTGGGGCAAGTGTTTTGCCAACGGCCATCCGATCTCGGCCCTGCTCGGCGCCGACACCTGCCGCAAGGGGGCAGGCGCGATCTATGCGACCGGCTCCTTCTGGTTCTCGGCTGTGCCGATGGCAGCCGCCCTCTGCACCCTGAAGATCATCCGGGAGACGGACTATCTGGAGCATCTGGAGCGCCTCGGCGCGCGGCTGCGGGCGGGGCTGGATGAAGCCGCCGCCGCCGCCGGCTTCCGCCTGCGCCAGACAGGCCCGGTGCAGATGCCGCAGATCCTGTTCGAGGACGACCCGGATTTCCGCACCGGCTTTGCCTGGGGCGAAGCGATGCTGGCGCGCGGCATCTACACCCATCCCTGGCACAACATGTTCCTGTGCGCCGCCATGACCGAGGCCGATATCGACGCGACGATTGCGGCGGCCCGGGGCGCCTTCGATGACCTGGCGGCAAGGCGCGGAGCGCTGGCGCCGCACCCGGTCGTCGCCGCCATGCTGGCCGGCTGAGGCCGGAGCTGCAGTTGGACCGGCAATTTTCCGCTCTGGCGCTTGCGCTTTTGGCCGGAGCGCGATAGTTCACGCCGCTTCAAAGACCCCGGCGCGGAGAGGTGGCGGAGTGGTCGATCGCGTCGGTCTCGAAAACCGATATACTCGCAAGGGTATCGAGGGTTCGAATCCCTCCCTCTCCGCCACGCCGTTTCGGAAGATCATTGAAAATAAAAGATTAATTTGTTGATCGAT
>CAYQRX010000430.1:0-2369 GCA_964419865.1 uncultured Hyphomonas sp.
CAAAGAAGACAATCACGACCGCGAGCTCCGGCTGGCTCATGACCGCGCCGAGCGCGGCGCCGAGGAACGGGCCGACACAGGGCGCGCCCACGACAGCAGCGAGAACGCCGGTGAAGAAGGCGCCGGCGGCGCCGCCCCGGTTTGCAAGACTGCCGCCGACATTCTGAACCGAGCCGCCCAGTTCGAAGAAACCCATCAGCCAGAGACCGATGGCAAACATGATGAGCGTCAGCACGGCCACGGTCGGAGCATGCTGGAGCTGGAAGCCGAGCGTGGCAAACCCGCTTGCCTGGCGAACCAGAAGCAACGCGCCGGCCAGCACGAGGAAGGAGATGAGCACCCCGCCCGTATACCAGAGCCCGTGCGCCTTGAGTTCGGCCGCCCGGCCGCTCGCCGCCGCCTGAACCATGCCCAGCGCCTTCATGGACAAAACCGGCAGCACACAGGGCATCAGGTTGAGGATCAGGCCGCCGATCAGCGCCAGCCCGGCAAGTGCGGCGATACCGCCCCAGCCGAGCACGCGGGTTTCCCCGCCTGGCAGGGCGATTACGGCGGCATAATCTGCCGTGCCCGCAAAGACCTCTCCGCGCGCCGCCGATATCTCATAGCCGATCGGCTCGGCGCCGGGGGCATCAATGCGGATGACACCGTCGAGCGTTTCGCCCACGCGGCCCGCACGATCCGGCGTGAGGGTCAGGCTGGCACCTACCGGCCCGCCGCGCTGCGGCTGATCGGCGGGGTGGCTTATCTCATGGGCAAAGGGAAAGAAGCGGATTGCGGCCCCTTCCGGGAAGCCGCCGTCCAGGCGCAGGCTGAGCGTCCAGGGCGAGAGGGCATCGTCGATATGCGCCTCACCCGGAAAGGCCGCCGGCACCCGGCCGATCCATTCGCCGATCAGAGCGCCTGACGCTGCATTCTCAACGGTGCCGCTGACCGGCAGGATGAGAGATACGTCCGCCGTTTCGGGGATGCAGATAGACTCGCAGATGAGATAGTCCGCCACAGCGATGATCCGGACCTCGCCGGCCGCGTCGGCCGGCACGCTGACCGGGAAGGCAAAGACGACCTGGTCGTCATAGCCATAGTCCATGATCTCGCCCGGCGAGACCGGCAGCAGCTTCGGCAAAGGCCACAGAAAACCGCCAACGCTGTCATCGGGCAGGTTTGTGCCATCCTTCAGGATGAGTTGCGGCGGCAGGCCCGCATCTCCGGCATTGCGCCAATAGATGTGCCAGCCGGGGTCCATCGTCATTTTCAGACCGGCATAGAACGTGTCGCCGGGCGCCACACTGGACTGATCGGCGATCAACTCGGCCTGGGCGCGCTGAGCGCCAAACTGTGCCTCTGCGGCCCCCGCCAGTCCGGAAAGAGCGATCAGCCCCGCCGTCAAGGCGCGCAAAAATGATGTCATCCGGAAAGGCTCCGCCAGAATTCGTCGTCGCCGCCTCATATGCGCCGCCGCAGCAGCGGGGGAAAGCCCTGCTCTCCCGTTCGTGATGCACATGGATAAACGGCCCTCCCGCAAGGGAGGGCCGTCAGTATCATTTGAAATGGCCTCGGAGGCTCAGGCTGCGGCCTGTCCCGGAGGGGGCGTGCGAACAGCGCGGTTGACCACGGACGGCCAGTTGAGCAGCGAAACAAGGTGAGCGTAGCAGGCACCCAGGGCGCCGTTGTTACGAAGCTCGAGGAACTTCTCCGGCGACAGCGCGTTCAGCTTCTCTTCGGAAATCGCCCAGTAGTCGGCGATCTTCTGCTGCGGGCCGGCATCATTGCCCTGCGGGTCGCGCGGCTGGAAGGTAACCGTCTTCTGCTCGAACAGGTCCGCCTCACGCAGCAGGTTCACGAAATCAACGGTCGCGCGGCGCTGGCGCTCAAATTCCTTGCAGAACTCGATGGCGTCGTTGGTGAACTGGGTCGGCTGGCCGTTCTCAAAGAAGGCAACGTCCGGCTGGTTCGAGACCATCGGTGCGGCGCGGTCGACGCAGAGCAGCAGGCGGTCGGAAGTCTCATCGGTCGCGAACACGAACGGATAGCGGCGCACGAAAGCCGGAACATAGTGATCTTCCAGCACGAAGCCTTCTTGTGTCACGTAGAGGTTCTGGCCCTGGCGCACGCCCATGACGGCGACCGGTGTACGATCATCGCCGACGAAGATCACCGGGTAGGAGGCAGCGGCGACGCCGAACTCGGTCACGGTGACCGGAATGGCATGAGCCTCGCGCAGGAACGCGAATGGCTGCTGGATCTGTTTGACACCAAGGCCGCCATGCTCCTCGGCCGAAAGCGGCTGCGGATTCTTGTAGAACAGGACTTGGCCGGTCAGTGCGGGCTGGCCGCCGGGCTGGATAGGCGTGGTCACGTTGAGAAAC
>CAYQRX010000431.1:0-2361 GCA_964419865.1 uncultured Hyphomonas sp.
GTTCGAAACGCTGCTGGAACGTGCCCGGCCAGGCGCCGCGGCCCATTGATTCGCCATGCGTGTTGAAGATCAGCAGCGCGGCGCCGGGAACGCGCGGGGCAAGCGCGCGCAGGATAAGATTATGAATACGCTCGATCGCCATATTGCCGGCGATCTGGCCGATGAAACGGCCCGAATCCGAAAAGCCGAGCTGGATGGCAAGATGCCCGCGCCGGCGCACATAAGTGGCAAACTCCGGCTCATCCAGCAGGCGCTCAATGAACCGCCCACCGGTTTCCAGAGCCTCCGGCGTTTCAAACAGGGGGGATATGTCGAGCTTTTTGTTCACCCCGTAATGCCGGGCCAGATAGAGCGCCGCCATGACCGTTGCCGGGTTCTCGCTCTCGGCGATCAGGAAACGGATGGGCGAGCCGGCATCGATATGTTTCAGGATCTGTGCGCAGAGCATGAACTGGCGCCGGGCGGTTGATTGCTCCAGGAAAAGATCGGCAAAATTGATATCGACCGACCTGGGCATCGCCGCCCGGCGCGAGAGCTCGGCAAGCGCAAGGCGCCCAAGGGCCCGGTCATCCGCCTCCAGGTTAAGCTCGCGGCTTATGACGGCGGCGATCTGGGCCGCATTGACCCGCAGATGGATACGTCCGGTGCCGAGTTGCTGGCTTTCGACTTCCGCCCGGAAAATCACAAGCTCCTGAATAAGCGGCGGATCGCTGGTGGCTGCAATGATTTCATCAAGCGCTGCGGTAATTTCGGCAGCATCCGTCAGACGGCCTTCACCTTCAGCCGTGAGGCGGTTGGCGGCAGCGACCAGTTGCTCGGGATCGTGCAGGTCAGCGCTGAACAATGCCGCCTGCAGCGCCGTTTCACCTGCAGCAAGGTCGAGACGCCGCGCCAGCGCGTCAAGACCCGCCACATCAGCGAAAGCGTCGAGGATGTCCTGGACGCGGCGCTGATAACGGCGCAGTTGTTCGGCTTTCTCCGCCAGGCGGAATCCGATCGAATGGTACCACTGGATGTCGGTCCGCCCGTCGAGATCATAACCGACCCAGCTGGCAATCGTCGGCAGGGCCGGGCGCAGGCCTTGCCAGCGGTCTGGAAACTGCGCGCGGGCAACATCGAAGACGAGGTGCGCATAGTGGCGCTGGGCGGCAGCCGCATGCGCCAGAGCCGCCTGCGCCTCTTCATGCTCGCTCGCCAGCGTGATCGAACGGTTCCAGGCGCGCGCATCCTGCCGGATCGCGCGCTCCAGCGCCGCCCGCGTTCGTTTCCCCGGCTTCACCGCATGCCCCGCAATCGCGGCGCGCAGTTCCGGCGACAGTGAAAAAGTCGGGTGTGCCGTGAACACAATGCCGCCGCGCGGCCGCTCAGCGAAGGCCCGGAATGCCTCGAACCCTTCAGCAGCCACCGCCTCAAGGCGGGCGCGAACAGGTGACCAGACCTTGCGGGGGTTCACGCCGGCATGGCGTTCGCGCAGGCGCGCGGCGCGCTGTTCGACCAGCACCAGATGCGCCTCATCCACAAGAGCGGCGACTTCGTCCAGCCCTGTCCGGCCGGTATCAATCTCGCGGAACAGGGTCTGCGCGAGGGCGAAGACCGAATTGGTCATCGGATCTTCGCTGATCCGCTCCGCTTCCAGGCGCAGGAATTCTCCGGCAGCGCCCAGCACGGGCTCAATACGTCGTCTTCTGGTCATGCTGTCCATCAGCCTCGTGGAACTTCCCTAGCGGAATAGCCCCTTGTTCGCGCCCCACACAAGGACAAGTGAAGGCCAGGCCTCAAGAGGCGTGCCTTCGATGCCCCGCAGGCCGAAGCCGTGGCCGCCCGCTTCAAAGATATGCAGGGCCGCCGCCACACCCGCCTGACGCAAAGCTTCATACAGGATGAGCGCATTTTCCACAGGCACAGCGGCGTCATCGGCGGCGTGCATCAGAAAGATGGGCGGCATGTCCGGGCGGACCATGGTTTCCAGAGACCAGTCCGCAATGGCCGTTTCGGCAGGCGCCGGGCCGATCAGGTTTTCGCGTGAACCGGCATGGGCATATGGTGGAGCCATCGTCGTGGCGGGATAGATCAGGGCGGCCGCGTCCGGGCGCGCAGAGAGCAGATCGGCGCTGTCTACCGGTTCATAGACAGACGCATCGAAACGGGCGGCAAGCGTGCCGGCAAGATGACCACCGGCGGAGAAGCCCATCACCATGACGCGCTCCGGGTCGATCCCGTCGGCGCCGGCCCGCAACCGGATGAGACGGATGGCGCGCTGCGCATCCTGCAGCGGCGCCGCCGGCCCGGCCTGCCAGCCCTGATGCGGCAGGCGGTAGCGCAGCACATAGACCGTGCTGCCGGCGGCCGCGAAATGGCGCG
>CAYQRX010000432.1:0-632 GCA_964419865.1 uncultured Hyphomonas sp.
GACCTTGGCCGGCTCGGCGCTCCATGCCCGCTCGTTCTCGATCAGGGCACGGGAGACGGCGGCGAGGTCACCGCCAGTGCGCTGGAACACGCCGGTGAGATCGTCGACGACCGCAGCGGGCGGGGTATCGGAGACGAAATGCCGGACCAGTTTCGTCGCCAGGAAAGCCGCCGTCGCCGGGTGCCGGGCGAGATCGACGAGCGCCGTGAGCCCTTTCTCCTCGCCGGGCTGATCATAACGCTTCCCCAGCAGCGTCTGTGCGCCGGGCTCGTGCACCCGGGCATTGAAGGCGAAGGAACCAGGCGCACCCAGCGCGCCATTCCTGGGCGCAACCGTCCAGCCGGTGACGATGCGCGCCAGACTGGTGACGTCGCTCTGGGTGTATCCGCCGGAGACGCCGAGCGTGTGCAACTCGAGAATCTCGCGCCCCAGGTTCTCGTTGAGCCCGCGGCCGCGCCGTTTGCCCGCAGGCGAGTTGGGGCCGATCGACAGGTGGTTGTCGAGGAAGTGAAGCATCGCCGGATGGCGTTCGACGGCGATCAGCATATCCTCGAAGCGGCCGAAAACATGCGGCCTGATCGCCTCGCGCTCGAAGACCCCGGCCATGATCCGCGGTATGACGCCCTTGCTGA
>CAYQRX010000432.1:642-2359 GCA_964419865.1 uncultured Hyphomonas sp.
TGGACCAGAACCGCACCAGCCGCTCGCCGAATCCCGTGCGCGCTTCGAGCGCGAGGCGGGTGCTCCCCGCTGCCTCCTGCTGGTAGATGCGGGTGGGCACGGAGATTTCCCGCGCGCGCCCCGGCATTGCATCCGCGCCGCGCGGCTTGGCCTCGCCGGAGGCCGCGGCCTGTTGCGCTGCGGCTTTGCGGGACATTTTCTGCTCGTCGTCATAGGCATAGAATGCAGCGGCGATCTCGGACGGGCTGCCGTGGGTGATGCCTTGCGGCTGGGGTGCGGAGCCGGCGCGGGTTTCTTCCAGCATCAGGTCGCGCGCGTCATCCAGCAGGGACGCCGGCTGCGTGCCTTTCCGACCGAGGCCGAAGCGCTGAAGCCCGACGGCATCTGTCCGCAATTTCGTTTGATCCGCCACTCGACGTCTCCAGCGATATCGAATGTCTGTACAGTTAACCGTTAGAGTGTGGCGAAATGGCGGATGACCCCACCCTCATACCGGTGCCGCCCTCTGTGTCGCTGTCGATCTTGTTGATCTAACGTGTGTTTTTCACGGAGTGGGCATTCAGGCTTTCCGTCCACGGCGCTGAATCCGCTGCAACGTCGGATGCATGCCGCGGGCTTCTCTCCGCTCCAGCAACGGAAAGCGGCATAGACAGCATCTCTGCAACTTTTTCCCGCCACAAACGTGGGCTATCGAAGGTTACCGATATTTCAGGCTCACTCAGGGATAGCATGATGTTTGCCTTTGTTCATATTAAGAAAACCAAGAATATCGGTGACCTGGTATGCACGCCGATGCATTACTTCGATTTCCCGGACAAGCGGGAATTCGACGTGACGGATGCGGTGCCTGACTGCGAGGCAGCGATTTTCGGCGGAGGCGCCATTGAATGGCGACTGCGCGGGGAGGGCATCCACCGGAACGTCAGGGCAAAGAAACGGGTGGCGTGGGGCATCGGCAGTTCCACCCACGGAAAAACGACGCATGGGCCGCTGGTGCAGGATCTCGATCTGATCGGCGTGCGGGAATATAATCGCGAAGGCGGCGATTATGTCCCATGTGCAAGCTGCATGCTGCCGCAGCTGGAGAGGCGATATCCGCTGCTCTATGAGGCGGTGGCTTTCGTCAACGCCGATCGGAAAATCGCCAGACCACGCCTTGACGGCATACCGACGCTGGACAACACGGCGGATCTCGACAGCACCATTTCCTGGCTGGCCAGCGGAGAGATTGTACTGACGAACTCGTACCACGGCGTTTATTGGGCGACCCTGCTGGGCAAGAAAGTGGTCTGCTTTCCCTATTCGTCCAAATTCCATGGTTTCAAGTTTCCGCCCGTCATGACGGACGAGGCTTCCTGGAAAAAGGATATCAAGAAAGCGGTCTCCTACCCCGAGGCTTTGCAGGATTGCCGGGCGGCCAACCACCGGTTCTACGAGAAGGTGCTTTCCCTGACGGGACTCGCCTAGAGCGCGTTCCGATTCAGGGAAACGGAGAAATGGTCCGGAGGCAGCCCGTGACCGTGGACAGAGTCGGATCGGATTCGTCAATCTGATCATCTATAATAACACATAGTCAATGTCAGTATAAAGTTGAAGGAATCAAGATCATGTGATATGAACGAATGTTCATGGATAACAGGGAGACGGTAATGGTGTCTCTATCCGAAGTCTCTATTGATTCCGTTCGCTTTGGAAATAGCCTGCCGGTGGCGTTCAT
>CAYQRX010000433.1:0-2335 GCA_964419865.1 uncultured Hyphomonas sp.
CCAGCACCATCGCTTCATGTTGAAGGCCATATTGGCCAGCGCGAGCGTCGCCTCGGCGCGGGCAATTCCGATGGTGCGGACGAACAGGCCCATGCGGTCCTTCTGCTCGGCGAAAACGTGCTCAACCCGGGCCCGGACTTTCGATTTCGTTGCATTGGCCCGAGCCACAGCCTTCGGCATTGGCTTGCCCTTTGGCTTCTTGCGATGAATGCGGCTCGTCTTGCCGACCTTTTGCAGATACGCCTCATTGGCCGCCGAACGATAAGCGGTGTCGGCCCACACATCCGAGGCCGTGTTGTCCGGATCGATCAGCCCTTCGCGCAGTCGGGCGCCGTCATGAGCTGCCGCATCGCTGGCTTTTTGCCGCCGGATGATGCCATACTTGCGATCGATCGAGATGTGACTTTTGTAGCCGAAGACGGGAATGGCGATGTCGATCTGCGGCTCGCCGCCGTCCTCCTTTGGCTTGGCCTTCGAGAACTTCACCGTCCAGCGCGCGTCGCGATCCTTCTGACGCAGCCTGGCCGGCTTGTTCTTCCATTCTTCCGGTATCTCTCCCGCCTTGATGGCGGCCTTCTCGGCTTCGGTGTTCCTTTGCTTCGGCGCCGCCACCAGGGTGGCGTCAATGATCTGGCCACCCATCGGCAGGTAGCCGGCAGCCTGGATGGCTTGATCGAGCCGCTCGAACAACCGATCCAGCGCCTTGGCCGCGATCAGCGCCTCACGGAAGTCCCACAGCGTATTGGCATCGGGAACCCCATCGCCCGGACCAAGGCCACAAAAGCGCATCCAGCTCAACCGGTCGCGCACCAGATACTCGGTCTGGTGAAGCGACAGCCCATGCATGGCCTGCAGAACCAGCATCCGGAACTTCAGCACCGGATCGAAACCCGGGCGCCCGCCTTTCGAGGGGTCGGCCCTGCGAAGCGCCTTGTGCAGAACCGGCCGGAACATCTCGAAATCAACCGTCGCATTCAGCTTCTCAAGCGGGTCGCCTTCGGCCGAAAGCTCTTTCAGACGCTCCTCGATGTCCCAGAAACCGCGCTGACCCAGCATCTCGATCCCTCCACCAAATCAATGAGGGAAGGGAATCATAAATCGCTGCGACGCGCCAGTTTCCGGAGGCGTCCAAGTGCCGGATGGCCGCGATGATATCGGCGGAGGTGCTGTTGCGCTGTCCGCGGCGGCGCTTCGGCAGGCGACGTTCGGTGTGGGCGCCACCAATCCAATGGATCAGCAGGATGATCTCGGAGGCTTCATCGTCGATATCGGCGACTACCTCCTGGATCACAGTGCGCACGATGCGCTTCTTGAGCCGAGCATCTGTCGTCGGCGCCGACCAGACAGCGGGAAGGTCTGCAGCCAAGGCCCGGAGTTCCGTTGCCGACACAGGCAATGGCTTCGGTGTTGCGGCATCGTGTGCGGCGATCTTGCCGTCGATCTCAGTGACATAGGCGAGCGCGCGGTTCCATCGCACCTCCAGTTCCGCCGCGACCAAGCGGTTCTCAGGATCGGCAGCGTCATATTGCCGGAAGGCGCGGTCAGCAGCGTAGCGGGCAGCTTCAAGATCGCGGCTGAGGGCATCCTGGACCTGGTCGCGGCGACTGGCTGCCTGCGCCTCAGCTTCGGCAGCCGCAGCAATCGCCCCCGGCTCCACGACACGCAGAAGCGCTTCCTCGATCGCATCGTCGACGCGCAGTCCGCCGAATGCGATGCAACGCGGCTCGCCATTGTCCAGCAGTCCCCGCCAGCAGGAATAGCGCGGGATATTGTGCTTGGTGCCTGTGTAGCGCACCGTGAGCTTTCGACCGCATCGTCGGCAGCGAACAAGGCCCGCCAACAATGCGTCGCCATGCTTGGGCGCTCCGTGATGCCGGCTCGTGGGCACGTTGTCGCTCACCATGGTGCGGATTGCCTCTGCCCTTTCCCAACTGACGTAACCTTCATGACTGCCCGGGATCAGCGCCAGCCATTCCTCGCGCGCTTTGCGGCGAGCGCCCGGCCGAACGGGAGACGGGCCATATCCCGGTGCGACACCAGACTTACCATAAGCATAGGCACCACCGTAGATCGGGTTCTCGATCATCCGGTGGATGGTTGCATAGTTCGGCCTGCGCCAGACGACGTCGCCATTATTGCGCTTTGCCGGCAGATCCAGTCCATGCTCGAGGAACCACATCAGGGCCTGGCGGGCGCTGCCGAGTTCCGCGACCTTGTCGAACACCATGATGATTGCCTCCTGCACGCGGCGATCGGGATCCTTCTCGATCCGGTCCCCGACCTTCACGAAGCCCACAGGGGCTGCAACAACGAGTTCGCCACGGCGGGCCTTCTC
>CAYQRX010000434.1:0-2332 GCA_964419865.1 uncultured Hyphomonas sp.
AGCGAAACCGAACGTCCGGTTTGGCTCGGGAATGCCCAGCGCATCCAGAATCTTTTCTGCGGCATCAGGAATGATCGGCTGGGCGATGATGCCGAAGAGGGCCGCCAGATTGATGCCGGTGCGCACACCGACGGCAGCAGCCTCGACATCGGCCTTATACTTCACCCAGGGTTCGGCCCTGGTGAGATATTCGTTTCCCGCCGCCCATATGGCGCGCGTTTCGGCCGCGGCCTTGCGGAACTCCATGGCCTCGTAGTGCTCGATCAGGCGCGGCAGGCGCTCTGCCAGTTCATTCGCCATCCATGCTTCAGCTTCCCCAGGCGTGCCGGCATCCGGCACCTTGCCGTCGAACTTCGAGGCGCAATACTTGGTGATCCGGTTGACGAAGTTGCCGAGGACGTTCGCAAGGTCTGAGTTCACCGCCGCCTGGAAGCCTTCCCAGGTGAAAGCAGCGTCAGAGCCTTCCGGCGCGTTGGAGATCAGATACCAGCGCCAATAGTCAGACGGCAGAAGGCTGAGCGCCTGGTCCATGAACACGCCGCGTTTCTGACTGGTGGAGAACTTGCCACCATACCAGGTGACCCAGTTGAAGGCCTTGAGCTTGTCGACGGTTTTCCACGGCTCGCCGGAGCCAAGCAGGGTGACCGGGAAGCTGACCGTGTGGAAGGCAACGTTATCCTTGCCCATGAACTGGACGTATTCTGTCTCGTCTGCGCCCTTGTCGGTGAGCCAGAGTTTTTCCCAGTCATTGCCGGTCGCTTCGGCCCATTCCTGCGTGGCGGAGATGTAACCGATCGGAGCATCGAACCAGACATAGAAGACCTTATTCTCGAAGCCGGGGCGCGGATTGCCATCGGCATCGGTGACTTTCACGCCCCAGCTGAGATCGCGGGTGATCGAGCGGGCGATCAGGCCTTCATCGAGCCATTTATTGGCGATGGAGACGGCGAGGGACGGCCAGTTCTTGCCCTTCTCATTGACCCATTCGCGGATGCGGTCCTGCATCCCTGCCTGCAACAGGTAGAGATGGTCGGTGTCGCGGATTTCGATGTTCCGGCTGCCGGTAACGGCCGAATAGGGATTGATCAGGTCGACGGGATCGAGGAGGCGGCCGCAGCTGTCGCACTGGTCGCCGCGCGCTTTTTCATAGCCGCAATGCGGGCAGGTGCCCTCCACATAGCGGTCCGGCAGGAAGCGGCCGTCATCGACGGCGTAAACCTGCTTTGAAGTGCGCACTTCGATCAGGCCGTTCTTTTCGAGCTGCTGGGCAAGATGCTGGGTGATCTTGTGGTTGGCCGGGCGGGAGGTACGGCCAAACCAGTCGAAGGACAGGTTAAAGCCTTCGCCGGCCTTGCGCTGGATCTCGTATTGCTCGTCGCAATAGGCCTGCACGGTTTGGCCGGCCGCCTGGGCGGCGAGTTCGGCGGGGGTGCCATGCTCGTCGGTGGCGCAGATATAGGTCACGTCATGGCCCATCAGCCGCATCACCCGCGCATAGACATCTGCCGGCAGCATCGAACCGGCAAGATTGCCGAGATGCTTGACGCCGTTGATATAGGGCAGGGCGGACGTGATCAGGATGCGCCGGGGCTGGGTCATTGGGACTTTCAGGGCTGCGTTGCAAACTGCGCCTTTTAACGCCCCCGGAGGTAAAGGAAAGCTCTAGGCGCGGCCCCAATAGGTCGCCCGCCGCAGCAGCACCTCCATCGGACCGCGCGGGGCGAAGCCGCGCCAAAGCCCTGTAAAGACGAGGGAGGCGATGGCCACAAGCGCGGCCGTGCCGATGGCCCCCGCGGCGGTCATCTGGCCGAACTGGCCGAGGCCATAGGCCGTGAAGATGAGGGAAAAGATAACAGATTGCAGGAGATACGCTGTCAGCGAGGCCGATCCCGCCCTTGCCAGGAAACGCCGGATCGGCCCCGGCTCACCTGTGGAGAGGGCCGCGATCAGCCCGGCATAGCCCAGCGAGGAAAAAGCCGAGAAGGCCATCAGGACGCCGCTGCCCAGCATCATCTGGCTTCCAGCCAGGGTGGGCGCTGTCAGCAGGATCCAGGCGCCCGCAAAACTGCCAACCAGGCCGAGGGGCAGGAACACCCGCCGGGCGCGGCGCCAGACGGCAGCACCCGAAGGGCTGCCGGCGGTCGGCGTCATCGAGGTGGTGGGCGTCGACGAGGAAGGCGATCTGCGCTGCCGCAGCGAGCGCGACGCGGGTGCCACCATCCTCCTGCCGGTCGAGGCGCTGGAGGGCAGGGCACCCGGCCCGGGCGATCGCCTCCTGGCCCGGCTCCATCCGCGCGGCCAAGACCGCTACCATGCCCATCTGATCAGGATC
>CAYQRX010000435.1:0-2311 GCA_964419865.1 uncultured Hyphomonas sp.
GCCTGCGCCTGGGACACGCTGAGGATGCGCCCGTTGACCGCAGGAACGAAGGGCTCCGGCCCCTTCTCGCCGACGACATAGGCCTTGCCGGCCTGGACGGGGCCGCCGGCCGCGCGGAAGCCGCCGAAGATCTTGCCCAGCACATTGCTGAGGACGCCGCCGCCACCGCCGCCGGTCGCGCTGAACTGGTCGATCAATGCGGCCCGGATGCCGGAGCGGAGGATATCGGCCGCGATCTGCTTGAAAACCTGCGCCAGACCGTCGCGAAGGCTTTCCCCGGCCACCAGCGCGCCTGCGAAGGCGTCGGCGATGCCGTCAATAGCCTGCTCGAACTGCTGCTGCGCCATCTCTGCCCTCGAAAGCTGATCGGCCAGATGGCCGATATGTTCGGCCTGGTCGGCGATGTTCTTGCTGGTCTTTTCGTCAATCGGGATGCCGGCCTTCTTGGCGGCGTCGAGCATGGCCCACTCGGCACGCAGACGGGCGGTTTCCTCGACGGACTTCCCGACCAGGACGAGCTGGCGTTCCAGGTTCTCGATTTCCGCCCCGGCGTCCTCGAAAATATCGGTGACGGTCTTGCCGCCTTTCGAGCGGCCACCGCCTGCCTTCGCCCGCCCGCCGCCGCCAGATGCCCTCTCGACCTTG
Organism: uncultured Hyphomonas sp.; assembly: GCA_964419865.1. Classification (GTDB taxonomy): domain Bacteria; phylum Pseudomonadota; class Alphaproteobacteria; order Caulobacterales; family Hyphomonadaceae; genus Hyphomonas. The sequence goes on from CAYQRX010000435.1 coordinate 646, forward strand.
CCCTCGGCCGAGCGGCGCGCGTCTGCAGCGGCCTGTTCGATGGCAAGTTGCCTCGCCTGCTCCTCGGTGATAGCCGCCTGGGAGGTGGCGGCATCTTTCATGATTCGCGCTGTCCGCTCCTCAATATCCCGCTGCTCCCGGCTAAGAGCATTGAGCCGACGCTGCTCGTCCAGAAATGCCTGGGTAGCAGCACCCTGCTTCTCAAGCGAGGTGTCGTCGCCACCAGAACCCGGGCGCATCACCACCGTGGCCGCGATGGTCGATGCAGTTCGGATTGCCGCCGCGCGCAATTCACCAAGGGCCATGATGGCATTTGCGATATCACCATGCAGGCCATTAAAGTCTGCGCGGGTGCTTCCGAGTTCCTCGATCGCATCGGCAGCCTCTTGGGCGGACTTCTCGCCCTTGTTCATTTCCGCGATGATGTCCCTGATTTCCTGCACAACCACATCGCCGAGACCCTGAAGGTTGGCAACGTGATGCAGCTCTTCCAGGAGCCCATCCACAGATGCAGTTGCCGCATCGATTTCGACTGCAACGCCATCGAACAGGAGCCCGGTGGTTAATGCGTCCGACACACCAGCCACGTCCCGCATCGCTGCCGCATATTGTTGTGCCGCGGCACCCAGGCCGGATATATCAATAGCGGCGACGCTGCGCGCAAACTCATCAGCAGAGATTTTTCCTCGCTGATAAGCCTCTGCGAGATCACGCATCTGCTTGAGCAAAGGCAGGTCGCCTTTGTCAAAAGCCGCATAGAAATGGTCAACCTGCTGGATCATCCTGCCCAGTTCGCTGTCGTCGCCTTTGATCCAAGACCAAAACCCGCCAGTGCCCTTGATATCTTCGAGGCCCTTGCGGAACCGCTCGATGCGGGCCAACTGATCCTCGGTGCCGATACCATCGGCAGCATCTGCGACCTCTTCCAGCGCCACGGCTGCATCCGGTGCGTAAAGCCCCAGGCGTTGCAGCTCATCCCGCAGATCCTTGCTGCGCTGTTCCGCCTCTCGGGCACGATCCGAGTAAAGCAGGACACCGCCAGCGAGCAGACCGCCGATAACCATGCCCAGCGGCCCCGCCGCCGCACTCAACCCACCGATTGCGGTGCCGACGCTGGCCATGGAGGTAGCCGCGCGCAATGCGGCGCCAAACTTGATCAGCACCCCGGTTGCGGCGCCGAGCTTGGTGATCATGCCCCCGATAGACCGGCCGAGCATACCGGCCGCAAGAACCGCGGCGAGCTTGAGGCCGGAATCGGCGACGGTATCGAAATTGTCGGCGATGACCGTAAGCGCCTCGGCGATCCGGCCCGACATCCCGACGGCATCGTCCCCGCGCCCGACATATTCCAGCAGGGCGTTGTTCAGGAGCATGAAGCCATCCTGGATCGTGGCCGGCATCTCGCCCGCCTCGCGCCGAAGCTTTTCCATCTCCTTCGAGATGCCCAGGATCTCCTTTCTGCCGATCTTCCCTTCCTGGCCCAGCTTGCGCAGCTCCATGGTCGTCACACCCATGGAATCGGCCAGGGCTTGCGACACCCGACCGCCGGAATCGATCACCGTATTGAGGTTGTCGCCCTGCAGAGAGCCCAATGCCATGGCCTTCGACAGGGCACTCATGACACGTTCGGCGGTCTGGCCCTTGGCGCCGGACACGACCAGGGCGT
>CAYQRX010000436.1:0-2310 GCA_964419865.1 uncultured Hyphomonas sp.
CGAAGCAGGGGGGGTGGCAGACGGCTGACGGAGGGGGAAGCCCCCTTGCCGCTCTCCCCGCCCCATGGCAAAGCCCTGCCCATGCCAGACACAACCCTCTCCCCTGTCCTGCCGCTGTTTGCGGATACGCCCTCCAGCGTCAGCTTCAAGAAGCTGAGGAAACGCCTCGTGCGCGGCGCGCTGGAGGTGATCGACGCCTATGGGCTGGTTGATCGCCGCGCCATCGAGACCGGGGAAAAGCCGCGGCCGAAATGGCTGGTATGCCTCTCGGGCGGCAAGGATTCCTATGGGCTTCTCGCCGTGCTCATGGACTTGCAATGGCAGGGCGCGTTGCCCGTGGATCTCCTTGCCTGCAATCTCGATCAGGGCCAGCCGGGCTTTCCGAAACACATCCTTCCCGAATGGCTGGCGAAGAATGGTGTTCCGCACAGGATCATTACCGAGGACACCTATTCCATCGTGACGGAGAAGGTGCCCGAGGGGCGCACCTATTGTTCGATGTGTTCGCGCCTGCGCCGGGGCATTCTCTACCGTGTGGCGCGGGAGGAAGGCTGCGAGGCCATCGTGCTCGGCCATCACCGGGATGATGCGCTGGCGACCTTCATGATGAACCTGATCCATGGCGGGCGGCTGGCGGCGATGCCGGCCAAGCTCCTGAATGATGAGGGCGATGTGCAGGTGTTCCGCCCGCTGATTACAGCGGCCGAGGACGATCTTGCGAAGTTTGCCGAAGCGATGGAATTTCCCATCATCCCCTGCAATCTCTGCGGCAGCCAGGACGGGCTGCAGCGCGTGGCGATGAACCGCATGCTGGACGAGTGGGAGCGGAAGAAGCCCGGCACGCGGCAGGTGATGGCCCGCGCGCTGGCCAATGTGCGCCCCAGCCATCTGCATGACCCGCGCGTGTTCGACTTTGCCGGGCTGATGCGGGGCGGCAAGGGCGAGGACGACCCGAACGTGCCATTCTAGGCGAGGCGTCCCATGAGGCGCGGCCAGTAGAGCGCGAGGGCCCCGGCGCGGTAGGCATAGCTGAGCAGGAAGGCCGTCCAGACGCCCGCATTGCCGAAGCGCGGGGCGAGCAGCATGTCGGTCGCCAGATAGGCCGCCATCGCCAGGAGGCCGGCATTCCTGACGGCCGGCCCCTGCGTGGTGCCGAGGAAGAGGCCGTCAAGCTGCCAGGCGGCGACCCCGATCAGGGGCACGAGCGCGCACCAGGGCAGATAGGCGAGCGCCGCCGCGCGCGCATCCGGATCGCGGATGAAGGCGTCGATCACCGCCGCGCCGCCGAGCCAGAACATCAGGGAAAAGACGATCCCGAAGGCCAGCGCCAGCTCGCTCGTCACCCGCATCGCGCGGATCAGCCTCGCCCGGTCGCGCGCGCCATAGGCGGCGCCCGCCTCCTTCTCGGCGACAAAGGCGAAGGCGTCCAGGACGAAGGCGGAAACGGCAATGAACTGGAGCAGGACCTGATTGCCGGCCAGCGGCGCGGTGCCGAGCTTGGCGCCGGAATTGACGAACCAGGCAAAGCTGAAGAGGAGCGCCAGGGTGCGGATCATGATGTCGCGATTGGCGCTGATCAGCGCCGCGATCCGGGCGGGGTCGAGCAGGCGCGCGCCAGGGCCGAGGCTGGCGCGCACGATCACGAGACCGAAGGCCAGCGCTGCCCATTCGGCCATCGCCGTGCCCGCCCCGATGCCGGCCGGGCCCCAGTCGAGCAGCGCGACGAAGGCCCAGTCGAGCCCGGCATTGACCGCGTTCATCCCGACCTGCACCGCCAGCAGGGCGCGGGTGCGCCCGGTGCCGATCAGCCAGCCGGTGACGGCGTAGATCATCAGGGCCGCCGGGGCGCCCCAGATCCGGGCCTGGAAATAAGCCGCCGCTTCGGATTCCACCTCTGCCTCGGCCTGGAAGAATTCCAGCGCCGCCCAGGAAAGGACGGGGGACAGAATGAGCAGGCCAAGGCCAAGCCCGCCGCCGAGCAGCAGGGCGCGCTTCAGGATGGCGTCGGTCTCGGGCCGGTCGCCGGCGCCGTCGGCCTGCGCGGTGAGGCCGGTGGTGGCCATGCGCAGGAAGCCGAAGCCCCAATAGAGGTAGTTGAAGACGACCGCCGCGAGGCCCACCGCCGCCAGTTCGGCGGCCGTGCCATAGCGGCCCATCACGGCGGTATCGACAATGCCGGTCGTCGCCGTCGCCACCTGCGCCAGCATGATCGGCCAGGCAAGCTGCAGGGCGCGGGAGCGGGAGAGGATGGCGGGCGTCATGCGGCCGAGGCGTTAGCGGGTTTTGCGCAGTTGGGGAATGGTCTTAAAT
>CAYQRX010000437.1:0-2308 GCA_964419865.1 uncultured Hyphomonas sp.
CCAGCCCGACCTGTTCGGATCGCCCGCCGCCGATGTCCGTATCGAGAAGGCGGCCTGCATGATGGCCGACAGCGCTGGCCGGTTCCATCCTGATCACCGCGCCGGGATGGCGTATGACCATGCCTTGCGGGCCCCCTATCTGGGGGTGACCCATCCGGAGCGGGCGATGATCGCCCATGCCATTGGCTGCCGGTATGACAAGGACTTCAGGCGCCCGGAGGAACATGTGTCGCTGACCACTGAGCCGCAGGCAGAACGTGCGCGCCAGGTCGGACTGCTGATGCGGCTGGGCGCGGTGTTCTCCGGCCGCTCAGGCCCGATCCTGCAGCGGGCATCGCTGCGCCGCGACGGTGATGTCCTGACCCTCATGGTTAGCCGCAAGGATGAAGCCCTCCTGTCGGAGACAGTGCAGCGCCGTCTTGCGCAGGCGGCCAGCCAGCTGAGGCTCAAATCCGCAACCGCCGTGCGTTAGGGTATTGAATGTTTCCCGGATCGGCCTGTTTGAAGCAGATCCCGGGAGTCGATTGTCAGACGTCGAACAGGCGGACCTGTCCGCCCTCGAACGATACAGCCAGCTTGCCCGAGAGGAGCGCGATCGCCTTCCTGCCGAACATCTCGTAGCGCCATCCCGTCATCGCGGGAATATCGTCACTGGTCTCGCCCCGGGCGATGCGATCAATGTCGCTCGAATTGGCAATGAGGCGGGGCACGACATTGTTCTCGTCCGAGACGTGTTTCAGCAGCACCTTGAGCAGTTCGGGGGCACCTGCCGGGATCTGGGGGTTCTGAACCGGGCGGCCAAGGTCTGGCGCGAAGGCGTCCGGATTGGCCAGCGCCTCGCGGATGGCGTCGATCAGGCCCTGGCCGTGTTTCGACCGGATGAAGCCGTTGGGCACGGCGCGCAGCTGGCTGAAATCCTCTTCCGTGCGCGGCTTCTGTGAGGCGATCTCCTGGATCGCGTCATCCTTGAGGATGCGCCGCCGGGGCTTGTCGAGCTCCTGCGCCGTGCGCTCGCGCCAGGCGGCGACGGCAACGACGATAGCCGCATAGTCCCTTTTCGGCATGCGCAGCTTCAGGCGCTGCCAGGCATTCATCGGGTCGGTGTCATAGGTGGCCGGGTCTTCCAGACTCGCCATTTCCTCGCGCACCCAGTTAAGCCGGCCGGTCTTGTCGAGTTCATCGCGCATGCGCTGATAGGCATCGCGCAGGAAAGTGACGTCGCCGAGCGCGTAGACGAGCTGTTTCTCGCTCAGCGGGCGGCGCATCCAGTCGGTGAACTGGCTGGACTTGTCGATATGCTTGCGCAGGACCCGCTGGATCAGGTTGTCATACGAAATCGAATCGCCAAAGCCGAGCGCCATCGCCGCGACCTGGGTATCGAAAATCGGGCCGGGCGGGTGGCCGATCAGGCGGTTGAAGATTTCGATGTCCTGCCGGGCGGCATGGAACACCTTCATCTGCTTGTCAGTGCCGATCAGGTTCAGAAAGGGGCCGATGTCGAGGTCTTCGGCGCGGGGGTCTATCAGCCCCTCCACACCGGGGGCGGCGGCCTGAATCAGGCACAGTTCAGGCCAGTAGGTCGTCTCCCGGTGGAACTCGGTGTCCACGCAGATGAACTCGGCTTCTGCCAGCTGGCCGCACAAATCTTCGAGGGCCGACTGCTCTGTGATGGGGGTCAGGGTGTTGTCAGTCATTACCGGAGCGCTTATCGCACCAACTTGACAAAGGCGAGGGGGTCTGTGCCCTACGCCGCTTCTTTCTGTTGGACCGCTTTTTCCGGAGTTTTCGCCCGATGCATGCCTATCGCACCCATACCTGCGGCGAGCTGCGCAAGTCCCATGTGGGGGAAACCGTCAGATTGTCCGGCTGGCTGCACCGCCGCCGGGACCATGGCGGGGTCATGTTCATCGACCTGCGCGATCATTACGGGCTGACCCAGATCGTGTTCAATCCGGGCTCTGCCGGCTTTGCGACGGTCGAGCGCCTGCGCGCCGAGAGCGTGATTACGGTGGAGGGCAAGGTGGTTGCCCGGAACGCCGATCTGGTGAACCCGAACCTCGGGACGGGTGAGATCGAGGTCGTCGGCGCGGCGGTGTCAGTCCAGTCGGAAGCCGCCGAACTGCCGCTGCCGGTGTTCGGGGAGCCGGACTATCCGGAGGAAATCCGCCTCAAGCACCGCTATCTCGACCTGCGCCGGGAGAGCCTGCACAAGAACATGATCCTGCGCAGCCAGGTGATTGCGAGCCTGCGCCGCCGGATGGTGGAGCAGGGCTTCACCGAATACCAGACGCCGATCCTCACGGCTTCC
>CAYQRX010000438.1:0-2300 GCA_964419865.1 uncultured Hyphomonas sp.
CGCGCGCGCCCGGCGATCTCGGGGCGGCGGTCGGGCCGGCGCGCTTCCGGCGATTGCGGCAGTGCGATCAGCAGGGCAATCTCATCCGTCGACAGACGGTCTGCCTCATGGCCGAAATAGCTCCAGCTGGCCGCGCGCACGCCTTCCAGGTTTCCGCCATAAGGCGTCAGCGAGAGGTAAAGCTCGAGGATTTCCTGTTTCGACAGGCGCCGCTCAAGCTGGTTCGCCCGCCATATCTCGATCAGCTTCGAGCCGATAGTACGCGGGCGCGGCTCCAGCATCCGCGCCGTCTGCATCGTCAGCGTCGAGCCGCCCGAGACGATGCGCCCCGAACGCGCGGTGTCGAACGCGGCGCGCGCCAGACCGAGCCAGTCTGTGCCGTGATGGCGCCAGAAACGCTTATCCTCGACCCGCACCAGCGCATCGACGAAGTCCGGATCGATCCGTTCAAGCTCGACCGCAAAGCGCCAGCGCCCGTCCGGCGTCGGGAAGGCGCGCAGCGGCTTGCCGGCGCGATCGGTGACGAGGACAGATGTTCCCCCCGCCCGCTCCAGCGGCGGCGGGAAGATCACGTCCAGCAGCAGGACGGCCGCAATGAGCGCGGCGAGGCCGGCGATCAGGCGTGTCGGAATGCGCGCCGCCAAGCCGCCCTCCCCTCGCTCAGCGCCCGCCGGCAGCGCCCTGCGCGGCGAGGATCGTCACGCGGCCCGGCGCCGAACGGGCGAACACTTCCGGCCGGTACATGTCCTCGGCGACCGCGCCCGGAATGGCGAAGCTGCCGGGGGTGACCGCCCGCACGACATAGGCAAGTGTCACCGGCTGCTCGATCACATCGATGGCGGCGACGAAGCGGTCGTCCTGCGACTGCGCCGATTGCGGCCGGGCAATCTCGCCAAGGAAGGCGAACGCCCCGGCACGCACCTGATCCTCGCCGCTGCGCCAGTCATATTCCGTCATCCGCCCGTCTGCCGGGCGCAGCACGGCCTCGATCTCGAAGCCCGCCGGCAGGAGGTCGGCAATGATGACCGGGTTCACCCGGCGCTCTTCCGGGGTCACCGTGAGTGCAACGACCAGCCGTTCGCCCTGATTCATCCGGTCGAGCGACACCGCACTGCCGCTCATCGAATAGAAGCGTTTGGCAACGGCCAGTTTCGAGGTCACGGCCGGCGGTGGGGCAGCGGGCGCCCCGGTCACCAGCACCGTGCGGAACATCGGCGTATCGCCGCCAAGCCGGAAGTTCGCGCCGGCCGCGGCCTGAGCCTCGCTCAGCTTGTACTGGCGCTGGTTGTTGTTGCCGGTGCCGAGCCCCTCTGCTGTGACTTGCACACTGTCCTGTCCGCCGGTCAGGCTGTTCACGGCGAGGAGGAGATAGGCTTTCTCCTGCGTCGTCAGGTTCTGCGCATCCGGCACATCCCGGCCGAGGCGTTCACCGAGGCGACCAACAACGTCCGGGAGCTGAGCTTCTGCGGCCAGGCCGACAATGGCGGCCAGATCGCGCAGCGGCGTCTGGTAATAGTCGCCGGTATTGTTGTAGCCGAGTTTCTCCTCCGCCGATTTGAAGGCCGATGCCGCCCGCGCCCGGTCGCCGAGATAGGCGAGGCCCGCCCCGATATGCGCACGCGCCAGCGGGCTGTCGATCTTACTCATCTCCCGGTCGTGCAGGTAGCGCAGGCGCGAGATATCCGCCTCGCCTGCCTTCGCCAACACATAGAGGGCATAGGCCGCAGACCGGTAGGACATCTGTTGTGCAGTGTCGTTGGAATAGCGGCTCTCATAGACATTCGTGTCATAGCCATAGATGCGCCATGTATCGCCTGAGGCGACATTGCGCAGCGCGCCATAGGCGCGGCTCAGCGCCTCATCGGGCACGGCATAGCCCGCCTCCTTCGCGCGCAGCGCAAAGTCCGTTACATAAGCGCCGAGCCAAGGAGAGGCATAGCCATCCCCCTCCCGCCACAGGCCGAAGGCGCCATCCGCTCCCTGACGGTTGAGCACCGTATTCACAGCCGTCTGGATCTTGTTGCGGGCATCATCGCGCGACTCCGGGGCGCCCATCGCAACAAGTTGCTGCGAGTAAAGCAGCGGCAAGGCGCGGCTCGTGATCTGCTCCGTGCAGCCATAGGGATAGCGGTCGAGCGACGCATACAGCGTCGGCGCATCAATCGGGATCGGCGAGAAACCGACCGCGACTTCGACCGAGCCCGGCACATAGCCCTCCAGCATCGCGCGGCTGACGGAGAAAGTTTCGCCCTATCTGCCGGAAACGCGGGCGATGACCCAGCTGATGCGGCCGGGCGAAA
>CAYQRX010000439.1:0-2294 GCA_964419865.1 uncultured Hyphomonas sp.
CCCCGCTCGCGTAGTTGGATGCTTCCTACTCGGCGAGGCTCGCCAGCGAGGTGGAGATCTTCACCGGGCAGGAAGAGGTGCATGACCTGCCGCCGATCTTTCACTACTGGAGTCACCGCTACCTGCTGCCCATGCAGCAGGCGATGGGATTCTCCGGGCCCGATGACTTCTTCGTGAGGCATCTGGCAGCCTCGGCAGGCCGTACCGGTCGCCGTGGCCCGAGGTTTCTCAGCATCGGCTCGGGGAACTGTGAGACCGAGGTGCGGCTGGCTGCCGCGCTGCGTGCAGGGGGGATGACCGACTTCGGCATTGAATGTCTCGAACTGAATCCCGCGATGCGAGCGAGGGGACAGCGTCTCGCTGCGGAGTCAGGGCTCGCGGAACAGGTGATTCCGATCGAGGCAGACTTCAATATCTGGGTCGCTGATTCCGGGAAGTACGATGGAGTCATGGCCAACCAGAGCCTGCACCACGTGATGGCGCTTGAGCACCTTTTCGGCGAGGTCCGCAAAGCGTTGGCGCCCGGTGCCCTGTTCCTGACTTCGGACGTGATCGGCCGCAACGGCCATCAACGCTGGCCTGAGGCCTTGGCCGTGCTGGAGGAGTTCTGGCAGGAGTTGCCGGAGAGTTTTCGCTACAACATTCAACTGAGACGCAAAGAGCACCGCTTCCTCGACTGGGACTGCTCGGTCGGAAACTTCGAGGGCATTCGCGCTCAGGATGTCCTGCCGCTGCTGCGCCACTACTTCCAATTCGAATTGTTCCTTCCCTGGGGCAATATCATCCTGCCCTTCATCGATCGCAGCTTCGGCTGGCACTTCGACCCGGAGCGGGAGTGGGATCGCGACTTCATCGATCGCGTGCATGCGCGTGACGAGGCGGAGATTGCATGCGGGCAGATCAAGCCAACCCAACTTTACGCGGTGATGACGGTCGAGGCGCGCGGCCCTTGCGCCCAGCGCGGCCATTTGAGTCCTGAATTCTGCACCCGCAACACAAGTTGCCCCTAAAAGACGTGACGGTCCCGACTCTGAAGTCCAGCCGCAAGCGGCACCGAGGACGATGAACAATGAATGCTTTTACTTCGATTGACGAAGTTCGCAAATTCTTCGAAGAGTTTGGCGGGACGGATGTCGAGTATCTGTCCCACCATTTCCCGAGATTCCGGGCAACGGTGGATGAGCTTCAGACCGGTTGGTCGCCAGGGATTGGGCCGCGAGTCCTCGATGTCGGCGCACACTGGCTCCATCAAGCGGCTTTGCTCTGGGGGGAGGGCTACCGCGTAACCGCAGCCGACCTTCCGACCACCTTGGAGTTGGATTCCGTAAAGGCGGCTGCCGACCGAATGGACATCGATCTGGTTCCCATAGCCGATCTGTCGAAGCCCGCTGAGCTCCAGGCCGTGGATGCTGATTCGTTCGATCTCGTACTTTTTTCGGAGATCATCGAGCACATCACCTTCAATCCGGTGGAGTTTTGGCGTGAAATCTACAGAGTGCTGAGGCCTGGCGGAAGGATCGTGATAACCACGCCAAACTACTACTCCCCGTATTCACGAGCCTGGGCTTTCTCCCGGTTTGTGCAAGGCTTCGGCGGCGGAATCAGCGTCGATGAAATACTGAACCAGCACACTTACTCGCACCATTGGAAAGAGTTCAGCGCACGAGAGCTAATTTACTACTTTGCCCGCCTTTCGCCGGATTTCAACACGGTAAAGGCAAAGCATTTTCCATCGTTTGAGGCATCGCCCCCAAAGCCGAATTTTCTGGCGAGGCTGGCCTATTTCTTGAAGCGCAGGGACCTCACGCGGCATGTCAACATCTACATGGAAGTCGAAATTAGATCAAAGCAAGCTGGGATCGTGATCAACCCCAGCTGGTAAGCGAGAGGAGTCTTATGGAAGGCAGATTCCCGCCGACAATAGAGACTTCCAGCCGGGCGCGCTGACTGCGGGGCGCCTCGCATCACGCGGCAAGTCTGAAGCCGTCCCGGAGAGCGGATCTCGCCGGGAGCGTTGACGCACTTCGCTGCCGAGTGATCAGCGCACCTCGATCACTGTATTGGTCCCAGCCCCCGGCCCGTAGACCACCGCATTGCCCAGCAGGCGCTGCATGCCGTGGCTGGCGCCGCGGAAGGCGGGGTTGCCTGCGAACAGGATCACCTGGCCGGCGCCCAGACGCTCGCGGGTCAGCCAGGCGGTGTGGGCGATGCGCTCCTGCGCTTCCGGCCACAGCAGGCCGCCGATGCGCAGGTCGAGTTCGGCGCCGGGCGGCAGGCCGGCCCAGCCGTAGGCG
>CAYQRX010000440.1:0-2286 GCA_964419865.1 uncultured Hyphomonas sp.
ACGGCCTCGATTACTCGCTCACGCTTCACGGGCCTTCGGGCGAACGGCTGGTCGGTTTCGACAACGCCCATCCAGTCGGCCGGGGCAGGCGTGGCGAGCCGATGGACCATCGGCACCGCCTCCAGACCGTGAAGCCCTACGCCTACGAGGATGCGGCCACGCTGCTGGCCGACTTCTGGCAGGCGGTGGACGCGGTGTTGAAGGAGCGAGGCGTGCTATGACCACATTGAAAGTCGGGATTGCCGGCTACGATGAGATGAAGGCCCGCACCATGCGGATCGCGCGCGGCGAAGAAAAGCCGGCGGCCGACGATCCGAAGGTGTGGTTCACATCCATGGAATCCTTCGCGCAGCTCCTTTCCAGCGGGAACCGCGAGCTGCTGCGCGTCATCGACGAGCAGTCGCCCGGCTCGCTGGAGGAACTGTCGCGGATCACGGGGCGGGCGAAGCCCAACCTGTCCCGAACCCTCAAGAAAATGGCGCGCTACGGCCTGATCCGCATGGACCCCGGCGAGGGCCAGAAGCTCGTGCCCAAGGTGCTGCATGATCGCGTGGAGCTGGCGTTGCCCTTGCTCGAACGCCGCGCGGCGAAAGGAGGCCAATGATGAGCATTCAGTCCCCACACGTCGCCCTGCGCGCCGCGCTCTATCTGCGCGTCTCGACCGCCCGGCAGGCCGAGCATGACGTGTCGATCCCCGACCAGCGCAAACAGGGCGAAGCCTATTGCGCTTCGCGCGGCTACCAGCTTGTCGAAACCTTCGTCGAGGCCGGAGCATCGGCGACCAACGACCGTCGCCCCGAGTTCCAACGGATGATCGAGGCCGGCACCAGCAAGCCCGCGCCGTTCGACCTGGTGGTGGTTCACAGCTTCTCGCGTTTCTTCCGCGATCACTTCGAGCTGGAGTTCAACGTCAGGAAGCTCGCCAAGAATGGCGTCCGGCTGGTGTCCATCACACAGGAAATGGGCGACGACCCCATGCACGTCATGATGCGGCAGATCATGGCGCTGTTCGACGAATACCAGTCGAAGGAGAACGCCAAGCACGTCCTGCGCGCCTTGAAGGAGAATGCCCGACAAGGCTTCTGGAACGGCTCCCTGCCGCCCATCGGCTACCGCGTCGTCGATGCCGAGCAGCGCGGCGCGAAGATGAAGAAGAAGCTGGAAATCGACCCGCTGCACGCCGACACCGTGCGGCTGATCTTCCGCCTTGCAACGGAAGGCGACGGCACGTCCGGCCCCATGGGCGTCAAGAACATCGTCAGCTACCTCAACAGGAACCACATGTTCACCCGCAGCGGCGGGCGTTGGGGCATCGGCCAGCTCCACCGTATCCTGACCCGGCGCACCTATATCGGCGAGCATCGGTTCAATCGCCGTTCCAAAAAGGGTGACGTGAAGCCCGAGGAGGAAATCGTCACCGTCGCGGTGCCACCGCTGATCGACCTTGAGACCTTCGAGGCGGTGCAGAGGCGCTTGCAGGTCAATAATCCGAAGGTGACGCCGCCGCGCGTGGTCAGCGGCCCAAATCTGCTGACCGGCATTTGCCATTGCGGCAATTGCGGAGGTGCGATGACGCTGCGCACCGGCAAGAACGGCCGTTATCGCTATTATGCCTGCTCGATCCGGGCGCGGCAGGGCGAGACCGGCTGCAAAGGCCGCGCGATCCCCATGGACAAGCTCGATCGCATAGTGGTCAGCCATATCGAGGAAAGGGTGCTGGACCCCGAGAGGATCGAAGATGTGCTCGCCTCGCTGCTCGACCGCCGGCAGGAGAGCGTCGAGCGGCGCAGCCAGCACATTGCAGAGCTGAACCAGCGCGCGGCCGAGGCCGACATGCGCCTCAAGCGGCTTTACGACGCTATCGAGGCTGGTTCGCTCGACCCGGCCGAAGCCGCCCTCGGCGAGCGGATAGCGGGCCTTACCGCGCTACGGGATCAGGCACGCGCCGACGCCGAAAGAACCGAGGCCATGCTGAAAAGCTCGGCCCATCAGGGCCTCACAGGGGCAGCCGTGCGGGAACTGGCGAGTGAAGCCCGCACCCGACTCCGGCTTGGAAAGGGCGGCTATCGGCGGGAACACGTCCGGGCCTTCGCCCAGCACGTCGAGGTCGCGGACGACGCAATCTACATCAAAGGCAGCAAAAGCACCCTGTTGAGGACGCTGGTAGCCACTAAGGGAGGGAAAACGGCGGAAATCGGCGTTCCCGGTTTTATACCGAGGTGGCGGAGGGTAAGGGCCTGATATCCAACCTTCTCTGGGCCGGAAACGAGTTGAAGTCGTTGTTTT
>CAYQRX010000441.1:0-2279 GCA_964419865.1 uncultured Hyphomonas sp.
TTTCGCCCGGCCGCATCAGCTGGGTCATCGCCCGCGTTTCCGGCAGATAGGGCGAGCGCGTCTGGATGTCATAACTGCGCTCGGTGCGGTAATTTTCCGGCCCACCAACACTCAGCCGTACAGTCGAGATGCCTTCGCCCACCGCCGCAACGCGCACTGGAATATCCGCTCTCTGACCTTTCTGCAGCGTCCGGCTCATCTCGGCCTCGGCGACATTCACCTGGCCGCTGGCCGCGACCCTGGCGGTGAACTGACCGGGGTTCAGCTCGATATTGTCGATGCTGGCCGTGATGACCGCCTCATCGCCGGGCGCAAGGAAGCGCGCCATGACGAGATCAGCCGGCGCACGGTCGCGCACCGTCATCTTGCGATCCGCCGAGCCGACGCCCGTGCGCGACCACGCCACCGCCATCAGGCGCAGCTCACCATTGAACTCCGGAATGTCGAGGCGGATGCGTGCCCGGCCGGATCGGCCGACATCAACCAGCCCGGAATAGAGCACCACGGATTTGACCGGCACGACGGAGAGCCCTTCCCCGCCTAGCTGGTCGCCGCCGGTGCGCACTTCCGCCGGCATGCCGAGGTTTGGATCGAGCAGGCGGCCATAATCGTCATAGAGTTCGACACCGAGCGCCTTGCGACCGAAATAATGCGCCACCGGATCGGGCGAGCGGAATTTCGTCAATTGCAGGATCCCCTCGTCCACGGCCGCCAGCGTCAGGAAGACCGGCTCGCGCGGGCCACCAGAGATCGACACCTCGATTCCCTGCTCGCCGCGCGGGCGGGCGACATCCGGCGCATCGATCTGCAGCGCAAAGGAGCGCGCGCCCATATCCACTGGCACATGCGCAATCCCGACCGCCCGCCGGGGCTTGGCCCGCAGGACCGGATCCCGGCCGGAATAGACGTTCACCATCACATAGGCGCCCTCACCCCATTCCTCCGTAACCGGAAGGGTGATCCGGGTGCCGGACGCCGACACGGTGAGGTTCTGCACCGACAGGACCCGGTCGGTGGCGACCACGACCTGCGCTTGCCCGTCATAGGGCGGCAGGATGGTCAGCTCCGCATTCTGGCCAACGCGCGGTGTGCGTTCGGCAGCGACGACCTTCACGCGGTCTGGCGCTTCGCTGCCATCCGCGCCGGCCCAGCCGCCCCAGCCGACATAGAAGGGCATCGAGGTGCCAACGGCCGCCAACGCGCCCTGCCCTTCGACCACGAGTTCATGGCTGCCCCAGCCGAGACCGGGCACCTTGATTTCGGCTGTCCCGCCAGCCGGCGTGGTGACGATGCCTTCATTGACCTTTGTGACCGTGCGCGAGCGGCGCCAGTTCCAGCGGTCCCCCTCGCGGTACCAGTCATAATGATAGTCGATCTGCAGGACCTTCCAGCTGAGGCGCTGCGCCGTAGCGGCGCCATCGGCATTGACCGCAACGACCTGGAAGGAAGCCTCGCCGCCTTCGGTCACGGAACTGTCAAAGCCGGGCTTCACACCGAGATAGACCGCTTCCGGCCGGTAGGGCACACGCACGCTGTCGGCCACCGCGCGCCCACCTGGCTCCAGCACGCTGACCACCGTATTGAGGCGCAGCGGAATACCGGAATTCGAGCCGGACGTGCCCGGCGACAGGCGCACCATCGCTTTGCCGGCGCCATCGGTCGTCGTGTCGTCAAATTCAAGGATCTGCTGCTGGAAGGTCTGGTCATGGCGGCCATAGCGGAAGCCCTCGAACGCCTTGAACGGGTTCGGGTCGGGCTCCATGCGTGCTTCGGTCTTCACCGTCAGGCCCGCACCCGGCGCACCATAGAGGAAGCGCGCCGCGATCTCGATATTGCGCGTCCCGCCCGCCTTTATCGGGGTTTCGGAATCGGCCGTGAGATCCACGGCAATCCGCTGCGGCACGAAATCCTCAACCGCAAAGCGCAGCTCCCCCGCTGGCGTACTGAGGCCGTCAACTTCAAGGCTGGCGCGCCATTCCCCGCGCATCGCGCCGCGCGGCAGGCTGAAGCTGTGCAGCACCGCACCCGGCTTCGGATCGGTGAAACGTTCCCTGGCAGCAACGAGCCCGTTCGGTCGGTAGATCACGAGATGGCCGTTGCGCCCCGTTACCTGGCGGCCGGCCCGGTCCCGCAAGAGCGCCGTCAGCTCCACCGTCTCGCCCGGCCGGTAAATGCCCCGGTCGGAGTAAAGGAAAGCATCAACCGGTCCCGGCGTTCGCCGTCCGCCGACGGAATATTCCGACAGGTCCACCGGCGGGCGCGACAGGTCCAGCGCAGCC
>CAYQRX010000442.1:0-2275 GCA_964419865.1 uncultured Hyphomonas sp.
CCGGCCGAAGGCCGAGAAGGGCGTGGGTGTGGCCGATGAAGCTCTCCCGGTAGGCCGCCTCATAGGGGAGGAGGGCTTTGGCGAGGTCGTCCGCATCCGCCAGCAGCAGGAGGGCGGAGGCGAGCTGCTGCAGCGCCCAGCCGCCCTGCAATGGCTGACGACCGAACCGGTAAAGGCCCTGCGCATCGAAATAGGCGGCGGTGAAGTTCGGGTCGGAGGTGGCCAGGAAGCGCCAGGGCCCGAAATCGAAGGTCTCGCCGGTGACATTGAAATTGTCGGTGTTCATGACGCCGTGGACGAACCCGGCGGCCATCCACTGGCCGATCATCCGGCCCGTGGCCACGGCGATTTCGCCAAGCAGGGCGCTTGCCTTGGCGCCCATGTCGGACCGGTCGGCGGCCGGGTGGAACTCGGCGACGCAATAGTCGATCAGGCGCGCCATAGCTTCGTGGTCCTCCAGCCAGGCGGCGCGTTGGAAGCTGCCGAAGCGGACATGGCTGTGCGACAGGCGCACCAGGACGGAGGAACGCGTGGGGGAGGGCTCGTCATTGCGCTGCAGCTGCTCGCCCGTCTCGATCAGACTGAAGGCTTTCGAGGTGTTGACGCCGAGGGCTTCAAGATAGCTGGCCGCCAGGATTTCGCGCACGCCGCCCTTGAGTGTCAGCCGGCCATCGCCCCGGCGTGACCAGGGGGTCTGGCCGGAGCCCTTGGTGCCGAGGTCGAGGAGACGTCCGGCGGGATCGCGCAGCTGGGCGAACAGGAACCCCCGGCCATCGCCGAGTTCCGGATTGTAGGTGCCGAACTGGTGCCCGTGATACCGCATGGCGAGTGGTTGCTGCAGATTGCCGGGCAGGGGCTGGAAGCGGCCAAAATGCGCCAGCCAGGCTTCATCGCTCAAATCCCCAAGCCCCACGGCCTCGGCCCAGCGCTGGTTGCGCCAGCGCAACACTGTTTCGGGAAACGTAGCTGCCCTCACGGCATCCCCGAACCATTGTGCAATGCGAAGAAAAGGCACGGCCCCCAGATGATCGGGTTCTGAAACGGAATTATCCATATTTTGCACCAGCTGAGAATATGATCCGGGCGGCACGGAGCTGAAATCCATTCTGTTTTGGTATGCAGCAATGCAGCACAACTCCCCCCTTTGCGTAGGGGTAATTCGTCATCAGAGTGGGTGCGAGTCCAAGTTATGACAAGCGGCAAAAGCTTGCGTTTGGACCGCTATCAACGGGAGGAAACGAATGAAATATTTCAAAGGAGCGCTTCTGTGCGCGTCGGCCATAGCCCTCAGCGGGGCCATGGCCGCAACGGCGCAGGAAGACGAGGGCGAGCGCAAGCTCGGCACCGTCACGGTGACCGGCTCGTTCATTCAGGGGACGCCGGAAGACGCCGCCCTGCCGGTGGATGTGCTGACGGCCGATGATCTGAGACTGCAGGGCAATCCGTCGGCGCTGGACATCATCAAGTCGCTGCCCGTTTCTAGCGGCGTTCTTGGGGATACCAACCAGTTCGACGGACGCGCGCAGGGCTCTGAAGGGTCCGGCACCATCAACCTTCGCGGTTTGGGTGCCTCGCGGACGCTTGTGCTGCTGGATGGCAAGCGCCTTGCGCCAAACCCGTTCGCCTTCGCAGGCAACGGCTCAGTGGACACCAACATCCTTCCGCTTGCAGCTGTCGGCCGGATTGAGATCCTGAAGGACGGCGCGGCGGCGACGTATGGTTCTGACGCGGTCGCGGGGGTTGTGAACTTCATTACCCGGCGCGATTTCGAGGGCTTCGAGATCGGCGGCGACTACAAGTTCGTCGATGGCTCGGACGGCGACTATACGCTCAGCGCTGTAGGCGGCTGGAATGTCGGCAATGCGAACTTCCTTCTGGCGGCGGGCTACCAGTTCCGTTCGGAACTTCCGACCACGGAGCGGGATTGGGCGCTTCGCGATTTCCTCGGCAACCCGCAGGGCGGCTGGTCGCTCGTCGGTAATCCGGGGGCTTTCCTGCCTATCGACGCAACCTTTCAGCCGGGCATTCAGGCTGTGACACGTGATCCGGCTTGTGGAAACTTCGCCGGCATTCCTTTGGTATCTGGGCCGAACGCGCTCTGCAGCTTCCAGTTCACGCCCTTTGACAATATCACCGAGGAAGAAAAGCGCTATCAGATCCTCGGCAAGGCGGAATTCGAGCTTGCACCGCAACATAACCTCTCGCTGCAGGCATTTTATTCGGCTACCGAAGTACCGAAGATTGCATTCTCCCCATCTTTCCCGCCGGTGGGTGG
>CAYQRX010000443.1:0-2262 GCA_964419865.1 uncultured Hyphomonas sp.
CGTCACGCGACGGGTCGGTGACGACCTGGTTCGCCTGCACAAGCGTCACTTTCGCGCCAGAGCCAGCCTTCGGCTTGCCCTTGCGGGCGGCTTCAGCGGCGACAGATTTGGCGTTGGTTGCCGACATGGCCACCCTCCTTGATGTTCCAGCAGATATAGGGATGATGCGGGAACTCAACCAGATGTGGTCTCGCCCCTCCTGCCCCGACACAAGATATAGTGTCTGAAGGTTAATTTCCGGTCAACGGGCGTTTTCGCAAATCCTTCAAGAAGCCCGTGGAAAACCCGTTAATCGCGGTTAACGAACCCCATAACTGCAGGCGATTCCGTGCCAGTTTATCTCCCCTCATGGGAGAGAAGAAACCCCTTCGGCCAGAAAGATTCCGCCCGCGTATCCAGACCAGCAGCCGCGCGGGCGGGCCCTGCGGGGGAATCGCCCCGCGGAATCGCCCATGCGGCGGGCCAGAATCAGGGCCTGGCGATTCTGCCGCAAACTGTCAGCGCCTGAATTTTCGGGGATTAAGGGTGGAGACAGGCGAGCGACCCGGGCGGAAACTCGTTAGGGCTGCTCGGTTCCCCGCCTGACCCGGTTGGCGAGCGGCCCGTCCGCCGCCTGCCTCCACGGGCTATATGCGCGGCCGCCGACCGAATCGCAAGACCACAGCTCAGCCCCTCACCCCCAAACAATCCCCCGTTCACGCAGGAGGTGCCCCGCAGGGACGGAGGGGGGGGAATCGGCCAGAACGGCACAAGACAGAACCTGTCTCACCGCGCCGGCACATGCGCCGCGATGAGATGCGGGCCCGGCTCAGCGAAGGCGCGGGCGAGCGCGGTGTCGAATTCCTCCGCCGTTGTTGCATTCACCGCCGGCACGCCCTGCGCTTCCGACAATTTCACCCACTCGATCTCCGGCCGGCCGAGGCCGAGCAGGTCGGCCGCCACCCGGCCCGGATTGCCGGCGCCGGTGCGCGCTAGTTCGATATTCAGGATACGGTAGGAATGGTTGACGAAGACGACATTGACCACGTCCACCCCTTCGCGCGCCATGCTCCACAGCGCCTGATTGGTATACATCCCCGCCCCGTCGCCCGTGAGGCAGAGCACCTTGCGCCCCTTCGCGCCGATGGCGGCGCCAAGTGCCAGCGGCATCCCCTGCCCGATCGCACCCCCGGTCAACATCATCCAGTCATGCGGGCGCGCACGCCCGGTCATCATAAAGCTCGGAAGGCCGTTGGAGACGCCGTCATCGGACACGAAAGCGCCCTCCGGCATATGCCGCGCAATCGAGGCGCCGACCGTGGCGGCGTTGAGAGCGCCCGTCGGTGCGTCTGGAATATCGAGCGCCGGCACGGGCGCAGCTTCCTTCGCGCCGAGTGCATCGGCCAGCGCCTCAAGGATCGCCGCACTGTCGCTTTCAGGACCGCCCAGCACCATCGGCCGGCAGCCCTCCGGCACCAGCAGGCTCGGCTTGCCGGGATAGGCGAAGAAGGCCACCGGCACCTGCGTGCCCGCCACCAGCATCAGGTCGGTGCCGTCCAGATCGGCCATCGCGCCTTCGGCAAAATACTGCATCCGGTCCGGCGCGAAGATACCCGCGCCGCGCACCTGGCGCGCAAAGAAGGTATCCGTCAGCACACGGATACCTGCCGCGCTGAGGCGGGCTGCATGGCCAAGCCCCGGCCCGGTAAGCGCCGATCCATTGATGAGAATGACCGGGCGCTTTGCCTCCCGAATAGCGGCCGCCGCCGATTCGATCCGCTCACTGACGGGCGGACGCAGGAAGGGCTGGCTGCGCCGCTTGCCGGGTTTGCCGCCTTCATTCCAGGCGGAGTCCGCCGGCAGCAGCAGAGACACCGGACCTGGCGCCGGGCCGAAGCTTGCCGCCCAGGCCTCCGCCGCCAGCTCGCCGGTATCTTCCGCCCGATCTGCCGATTTGATCCACACCGAGTTCGGCCCGGCAAGGCCCATGATATTGGAGGTGAGCGGCGCATCATAGCGCAGATGCGGCACGGCATGGTCGCCGATGACATTGATCATCGGCGTGAACGCCCGCTTGGCATTGTGGATGTTCGCCCCGGCATTCATGAAACCGGCGCCGAGGTGCAGCAGTGTCATCGCCGGGCGCCCGGTGACGCGGGCATAGCCATCGGCCGCCCCGGTCGCCACGCCCTCGAACAGCGCCAGCACCGAGCGGATGCGCGGCTCGCGGTCGAGCGCGGTAACCAGGTGCATCTCGGAAGTGCCGGGATTGGCGAAACAGGC
>CAYQRX010000444.1:0-2243 GCA_964419865.1 uncultured Hyphomonas sp.
CGCCTGCGGGCGCCGGCCATACGCGTTATTGGGCTGTCAAGGTCAGGCGCGTTCCAGAGCCGACACCGCAAAAACACACATCGCAGCTCCGGCAGCGATCGCCAGCCAGAGCGGATTGCCCGCCATCGCCGCGCTGATCTCCATTCTGGCGACGGCCATCGCGGCAGATACCGTGTCGTCCACACCGACAAAGGCTGACAGCAGCTCCGGCAACTGCAGCAGCGCAATTGCGGCACCGAAGAGCCCCAACCCGCCAACCGTCAGCCGACGGACCATGGCCTGGCGGCGGATGCGCTTCATCACATCCTTCGTGAACACCGCTGCATCAAGCCGGGCGTCTTCCGCAGCAAACAGCCGGGCCAGGTCGCCATAATTTTCTTCGTCACGCATCTTCATACTCCATCACGCCACGTCGGCATTCGCAAGACAGGTCTTCAACTGGGCCACGCCGCGCAGAACATGGGACTTCACCGTGCCAAGAGGCCAGCCGGTCACTTCGGCCGCTTCGCGGTGGCTGAGCCCGGCGGCGATGCAGAGGACGACGCAGACCCTCTGGGCTTCGCTGAGGCTGCTCAGCGCGCGGGCAAGATCCATTCGGGTCTCTGTCTCTGCCGCTGAACGGTCGAAGGGGATGATCTCGGCCGTTTCGTCGAACTCTATCTCCATCTTCTGGCGCCGCCGCCACTGCAGGAATTCTCGCCAGCAGATCGTGCATATCCAGGCGCTGAAAGTGCCCCCGGCATAGCTGGCGATCTTTTGCCAGGCCGTCAGGAAGGTCATCTGGGCAATGTCGTCGCCCTGGGCATCCGAGCCCGTCAGCCGCCGCGCCATGCCCCGGACCCGGGCCTGATGGCGGCGGACGAGTTCTGCGAAAGCCGTTTCGCTTCCCCGGGCCGCCGCATGGGCGAGATCTGGATCTGACCGCATGTCCCGCCCTCCGGCGACCACCAGAGTGAGACTATTCAGCTGCTGCTTTGTCACGGCTGAACGCCCACAGACCGATGTAAGCGATACCCATGAAGATTGGGAAGGTGGCGATGCCGAGCATCGGGGTCAGGGCATCGGCCTCTTCCCGGCCGACGAGGGCGGCGAGAACCGCAAAGGCAGCGCCGAAGGCCAGGAACAGGACACCCCGGCGGAGGTCTGCCCGGACGGGATCAGTCAGCAACGACATCTTCTCCATCATTTCCGGCGAGAGCGCCTGGCCCTTGTCGATGGCAAGGCGCAGCGTCTCATGCACCGTGTTGCGCTTGCGGGCGTTGAAGTGGCTGACGATCCAAACGATCAGGGCGGGCGACAGGAAAAGAACGATGGGAACTAACACGCTTTCGAGGTCCATCTTATTAAACTCCAGGGAGTGGGTTGAGTAAGGTTTCCGCCAGCCATTGCCGGCTGTCTTGCCTGTAAGATGCGCCCTTGATCCTGTTTGGATGCACAAGGCGCAAAAAAAATGGTGCCGAAGCGATCCCCTGCCGGCTGCTCTTGCCTCGGCGACCGGGCCGCCCTAAGCGCGAAGGGGATGGTCAAGATCACCCCCAAAAGTATGCGCCGGCCGCACATTGCCCCGGATCTGGCGACCCGCGAGGGCCGCGCGCGTGCCCGGCGGGAGCTTTATCTCGGCGACCACGGCTTCCTTCGAGTCTGGTTCTCAAACCTGCACCAGATCTCTCCTGAAATGTGGCGTTCAAACCAGCCTTCGCCGAAACAGGTGCTTGCCCATGCGCGCAAGCGGGGAATCCGGACAATCATCAATCTGCGCGGCCCAACCACCAAGGGCTTCTACCTGCTCGAGCAGGAGGCCTGCGGCCAGGCGGGCATTGACCTCATCGACTTCCAGATGTTCTCGCGTGAACCGCCTTCGGCAGACAAGATTTTCGCCGCCGGAGAACTATTCGAGCGTATCCGCTATCCGGCGCTGATGCATTGCAAGTCGGGCGCGGACCGGGCGGGGATCATGGCCGTGCTCTACAAGCTCCTGCGCGAGAAGGTCCCGTTGGAAGAGGCTGTCGAGCAGCTTTCTGGCCGCTACCTGCACATCCGCCAGGGCAAGACGGGCGTGCTGGATGCCTTTGTCGAGGCCTATGTCCGGTTCAATGAGGGCCGGCCGCGGGAGGATTGGAAACCTTTCCTGGATTGGGTCAGCGAGGAGTATGACCCAGCAGCCATCAAGGCCGAGTTCCTTGAAAAACTGGGCAAAGGCCTTCAGCTCGACCGGCTGCTACAGCGGGAATGACGCTTTTCAC
>CAYQRX010000445.1:0-2241 GCA_964419865.1 uncultured Hyphomonas sp.
TGTTCACGTGCGGCTTCGTACGCTCAAACTTTGCCTTGCCCATCGGGCCTCTCCTCTATTCGGTATGCGTCCGGCCCGCCGGACAGGGACAACCTAACACAATTGAAGGCTTTTCAGCCTTTAAGCGGCGCCTAATAGCCATGTGTGCGCACTGTTTCAAGCAGGGTTTTACCGGTCTGGAGCGGCGGGGGCGCGGCCCTTGCGAACCTGTCCGCCCCGGCGGATAAGCGCGCACAACACTCATTTGCGAAGGGGACACGGGATGCGCACCGAGCTAGGCAGACAGGCAGACCGGCTCAGCGGCCAGCCATTGAAGGCGCTGGCTGCGGCCCGCGCCGGGGCCGCGCCGCTTGAAGCGGCCGGCTGGCGGATCAATCTTGCCCGGCAGGTTCTGGATGAGGCGGCGGAAGCTGCGCTCCTGCGCCATGGCGCCGAAGCCGGTCTGGAAAAGGCCGGCGCTGACCTGTTTGGCGCCGCCATCGTGAACCCGTCGGAAAACCGCCCTGCCCTTCACTGGGCCCTGCGGGCCTCCGCGCCGCTCGACGGCGAGGCGGAAGCCGTCCGCATGAGCCTCGCCCCTGCGCTTGAATTCGCCGGGGCCGTCAGGCGGGCCGAGGCGACGACCGTCTCCGGCCGGCCATTTGAGGCGGTGCTTCATATCGGCATCGGCGGATCGGATTTCGGGCCGAGGCTGATTGCCGACGCCTTCGCAGACCTCGCCGAGCCCGGCATCACGCTTCGCTTTGCGGCGAATGTCGATCCATATGATCTCGACCGCGCCCTGGCGGGCCTCGACCCGGCCACGACGCTGGTCATCGGTGTGTCGAAGTCCTTCGGCACCGAGGAGACACTCTATAATCTCGGGCGCGCGCTCGCCTGGCTGGAAGGCAGCCTTGGCGCGCGGGCGAACGAACATCTTGCCCTGGTGACAGCCAATCCGGCCCGGGCGAAAGACTGGCTGAGCGGGCGTGACGCCTATGTCTTCGATATGCCGATCTCCGTCGGCGGGCGCTTCTCGCTCTGGTCGGCCGCCGCCCTCGCCTGCATGATTTCGCTCGGCCCCGACATATTCGAGGCGATCCTCAAGGGGGCCGAGGATATGGACACGCATGTCCGCACGGCGCCGCTGGAACACAACGCCGCCATGCGCCTCGCCCTCCTGGATTACTGGAACACATCCGTTCGCGGCAAGCCGATGCGGGTGCTGCTGGCCTATGCCAACCGGCTGCGCATGCTGCCGACCTATCTGCAGCAGCTGGAGATGGAGTCGAACGGCAAGTCTGTCGATTCCGAAGGCAGGACGGTGGCGCCGCCGACGGCGCCGGCGCTCTGGGGTGGTGAGGGCTCGGTCGGGCAGCACTCCTATCACCAGTGGCTGCATCAGGGCTCGCAGGATGTGCCGTGCGAGTTCATCCTGGCGCCGGACTTCAACCGTGATCAGGACGGCCTCGATGCGCTGACCGCACATGCGCTGGCGCAGGCGGAAGTGCTGGCCAATGGGCGCAGCCTTGAGGAGGTGAAGGCAGAGGAAGCAGGGATAAGCGAGGCGGTGGCCGCGCAGAAGGTGCATGCCGGCGGGCGGCCTTCGGCCCTGATCTCGCACACGAAATTCGGGCCTGAAGCCTTCGGCGCGCTGGTCGCCCTCTATGAGCACCGCACCTATTTTGCTGGCAAGCTCTGGGGATTGAACCCGTTCGATCAGTGGGGCGTCGAGCGCGGCAAGGACATGGCCGGGCGGATCAAGGCGGTGCTGAAGACGCCGGACAAGGCCGGCGACCCGGTGACCGCCGCCCTGCTGCGGCAGATTTCGTAAGCCCTTGACGATAGGCCGTATTCTCCGGGAGCGCACGGTCGGGGAGACCCGCTGGCTGGCGCTGGATGCGCAGGGGCAGGCTGCCGCCCTGTATCTGGAGCGGACCGGCCGGCGGCTGATGCTCGGCCAGCGCGTCGCGGCGCGTGTCGGCCGGACAGAAGCGGGCGCGGGCGGAACATTCCTGGACATTCCCGGCCAGGCCGGGGCCTTCCTGCGGACAAAATCGGACATGAAGGTGGCGCCCGAGGGCAGCGCGGTCACCGCCGAGATCATCGCCGAAGCGCGCGGCGAGAAGCTGGCGCGCGCGGTGCTCGTCTCCGCGGACACAACCCCCGGCCCCTCCGGCGCCGAAGCCTGGCGCGCAGCCCTTGCCGGGGGCGAGACCGCGCCGGTGGAGGATGTCGAGGCCGGCGCGCCGGTTATTGCGG
>CAYQRX010000446.1:0-2232 GCA_964419865.1 uncultured Hyphomonas sp.
CTAGCTAAACGCCGCGACCACGGTTTCGATAGGCAGGAACAGCGTCCGGCTGTCTTCGGGGTATTCGACGAACTCGGCACAGCGCAGATAGAAGTGTTTGGCCGCTTCATCCTTCGCCTGGACCATCACGGCCCCGATACCAATGCTTTGCGAAGCCAGCGCAATCCGGCGCAGCGCGTCCGCCAAAAGGTCCGCGCCGAGACCCTTTCCGGCGTGGTCGAGGTCAACGGCCAGCCGGCCGACGACCGAGACCGGAATCTGGTCGGGCGCGTTGCGCCGCACCTTTCCGGGAGCCGCACCGCGCTCGACTGACCCGGCCGAAATGCAAAAGTAACCGACGACCTGATTGCCCACGCACACGACATAGGTGCGCGAAAACCGGCTTTCGTTCTTCAAGGCGCGATGGCGCAACCAGTCGTTCAACGCGGGCTCACCGCAGTCGAATGCCGAAAGGTCATGCTCTGCCGTCAGAGGAACTGGAGCAGACAGTGGCAATTCGGGATGGTCGGGCGTGTCGTCTATTTCTGCCATGCCGGGGTCCGGCGCAGCAGGGCCTTGAGCTTCGGCCCCGGCGCGGGCGGATTGTCGAGCGCCTGCATGAAGGCGTCGTAGCGCTCGGGGTCGAGCGTGAACAGGCGCTGGTCGAGCAGCACGTCGACCGCTTGCCGCCGGGCGCTTTCCACCATGAACTCGGTGCGTGTCTTGCCGAGCACAGCCGCCGCATCGTCGATGAGCTGGCGCGTGCCGGTCTCGATCCGCAGATTGATGCTGCCCTTGGTGTCAGCCGTAGAGGCACGACCTGCAACCGCGGTGGTCGCAGAACGGGCAGATTCCGAAGGGACGATACGAGCTTTGGTCATGATCGCAATATGAGTGCGCGTATCCACAATGTCAATACGACGGGAGGAAGGGAAGACTCGGGCGTTGCCCTGCGGGCCGGGCTTTCGGCTGCGCCGGAACCACGCCCATGGCGCGTTTCCGCCATTCGGCTTCAATCCCTAACGCAAGGGGGCGGCGGCGTCCATTTCGCGGTAGGCTACACGCGGATAGACGGGAGCAATTCCGGGGCCTCGATCCCGGTCGCCGCGGCAGGCCCATGAGATTGGGTTTTCCATTCACTTCAATTGGCAGGCGGATCAGCACCGGGAAAGGCCAAATCATCCGCTTGGCCGAGCATGGCGCAACGCCCCGCAAGCGATCTTCCGGCCAAACCGGACACGGCAGCATCGGCGAAGGTCAGACGAAACCACACCCGCAGGCCCACGCTGGCGACAGCGCGAATTGGCCTTGCCGGTCGGATCAGGGAAAACCGCAGCCAACAAACCCGCGTAGAGTCCCCGATTCCGGCGAGGCACAGGACGGCCGCCATTGCCCTATTCCACGCGATTTCCTGTTATGAGCGCTCCATTCGCGTCCTCGATCTGGCAAGGTCTGACCGAAGACCGGCTTCGCCTCGCTCGTCTTCCCACAACGTCCGCCGCCAGCTTTTTTCCGCCGCCTTCGGCTTTGCAGCGCGAAACAAAAAAGCCGTCGCCGATCGCCTTCCACGATGTTCCAGCCCCAAGGGGTGCGGGGCTGATCGTCCCCGGTCTCACGACCGCCATCGAGGTCGCAATGGTGCGGCCCGACAGGAAAAGGAATACGACAATGGCAACCATCGGCACCTTCACCCAGAACGAGAACGGCGCGGGCTTCACCGGCGCGGTCAAGACCCTGACGCTCAACGTCAAGGCCAAGTTCACCGCCACCGAGAGCGACAGCGAGCGCGGCCCCGACTTCCGCATCTTCGCCGGAGCCACCGAGTTCGGTGCGGCCTGGAAGAAGATCGCCCGCGAGACACAGCGCGAATACCTCTCCGTCAAGCTGGATGATCCGAGCTTCCCGGCACCGATCTACGCCAGCCTGGTCGAAGCCGAGGACGGAAAATCCCACAATCTCATCTGGTCCCGCCGCAACGGCGACTGAGGCCGAAACCCGAGATCGCCCCGCTCATCCGAGCGGGGCTTCTTTTTGCTCATGGCCGCCGCCTCTCAAGGAATAAGGAGATCGGGACACACGGCTTTCCGGTTTTCAGGCTTTGCGTATCCCGATCAAATCTTATCCCCAGTCCGCCGCTTCGCTTTGGCCGGGCCGGTTGCTTGGGGGCGCTGCCCCCTGGCGCGGCACAAGGGCGGCCGGGCGGTATCCCCAGCCTTCCGCGCGGATACATGCTGCGCATTTTCGTCATCACGT
>CAYQRX010000447.1:0-2211 GCA_964419865.1 uncultured Hyphomonas sp.
GTCAGGGTGTTGCCAATCCCTGCGCCGCAATCCTGTCGCTGGAAATGGCGCTGCGCTGGTCGCTTGGCCGGGAGAAGGCGGCTGACCAGCTTTTTACGGCGGTCGGAAAGGCGCTGGAGCGCGGCGCACGCACCCGTGATCTGGGCGGCGAGCTGACGACCCGCGAGATGGCCGACGCCGTTATCGCGGCGCTATAGACGGGCAGCGCGGCCGCCTTTGGACATTCCGGCCGCCCTGTGACATCCTCCGCAAAAAGATGCGGAGGAAACGAGATGTCTTATGCTGCCGGGCGGCTGATCCATGATGCCGACAGCCATCTGATGGAAATGCCCGATTGCCTCGATGCCTATTTCGAGCGCTCACTCCTGACGAGATATCACGCGCTGCCCGCGTACAGGGCCAAGCTGAAATCAGCCCGCTGGCTGGAACAGGAGCGCGCCAAACATGACGACGCCGCCTTCCGTGCCGGTGCGGGCGATGCCATCCTGCTACGGAAGAATTACGAGGCATTGGGCGCCTTTCGGCCCGAAGACCGCCTGGCGGCGATGGACCTGCTCGGTTTTGCCAGCCAACTGGTCTTCACCACCTTCTGTCTGGGCAATTTCGGTCTCGACCAGTCCGATGATCTCGAGCTCTGCTATGCGGCAGCGGATGCCCACAACCGAATGATCGCGGATTTCTGCGGCGCCGATCGCCGTTTCCTGGCGGTAGCTTATGTGCCGCTGGAAGATTTTGAGAGAGCGGAGGAAACCGCGCGCCTTGCCATCACCCTCGGCGCAAAGGCGCTCATGGTGCCCTCACTCTGCCCGCAGAAACATTCGCCCAGCCATATCGGCCTGGATCCGGTCTGGCGCCTCGCGCAAGAAGCGGGCCTGCCGATCCTTCTACATGTCGGCGGCGAGGAGAAACTCAACCCCGTCTACAAGGAAAACGGCCTGCCGCCGGTGAAGGATTTCCATGGTGGCGACGACAATTTCACCTCGGTGTCCTACATGCCGATCCCGAACGCGGCGATGCAGACGCTCGCTACCCTGATCTTCGACGGCGTGTTCGACCGCTTCCCGCAGCTGAAATGGGGCGCCATCGAGCTGGGCGCCTCCTGGGTGCCGGGATGGATGCGGTCGATGGATTCGGCCGCGCACGCCTTCCGCCGCAATGAAGAACGGCTCCAGAAACTCTCGGACAAGCCCTCCAAAATCGTCCGCAGGCAGTTTCGGGCGGCGCCCTATCCGCATGAGGATGCAGGTTGGATCATCCGCAATGCCGGGGATGAGATCTGCCTCTTTTCCTCCGACTACCCTCATGTCGAAGGCGGCCGGAACCCGCTGA
Source organism: uncultured Hyphomonas sp. (assembly GCA_964419865.1). Classification (GTDB taxonomy): domain Bacteria; phylum Pseudomonadota; class Alphaproteobacteria; order Caulobacterales; family Hyphomonadaceae; genus Hyphomonas. The sequence continues at coordinate 1,330 of CAYQRX010000447.1, forward strand.
AACGTTTCGATGAAACGCTGGGTGGCTGCACCCCAGCCCAGATTGCAGCCTTCTATGCCGAAAACTTCATCGATCTGATGGGCGAAGGCCTTGCGCCAGACCTGAGACGGCCGGCAATAAGGGCGGTGGGATAAATATTCAACAAAATGGTTGAATAACTTGCCGCGCCCCTCTATATTCAACCACATGGTTGAATTAGTGGACCCCCCGCACCTTGACGCCGTCTTCCATGCCTTGGGCGACGCCACCCGCCGCCGCATGCTTCGGGAGCTGAGTGACGGCGCCCGTACCGTTTCAGAGCTGGCCGCACCGTTTGAGATGTCGCTGGCCGCGGCCTCAAAGCACATAAAGGCTCTGGAAAGCGCGGGCCTTCTGCGCCGCGAGGTGCGCGGGCGCACGCATGTCTGCCATCTCGAGGCCGGCCCCCTCGCCAGCGCCAGCGACTGGCTCGCCTTCTACGAACGCTTCTGGACCGGCCGCCTCGACACCCTCGAGCGCCTGCTGCGCGAAGCAGACGCCCAATCCCCGACCCCAAAAGGAAAGAAGTCATGACCCAGACCACAAACCCATCCGCCTACGGCGAGCTTGTCGAACCAACGGTCCTGAAGATCGAGCGCCTGCTGCCAGGTCCGGCGATCCGGGTTTGGGAGTATCTGACGAAAAGCGAGCTGCGCCGCCAATGGCTCGCCGCCGGCGAAATGGATCTCCGCCCCGGCATGGAGTTCGAATTCGTGTGGCGTAATGACGAACTCACAGATCCGCCCGGCACGCGTCCCGATGGGATGGGTGCCGAGAACCGCATGATCTGCAAGATTCTCGAGGTCGATGCGCCCCGCCGCCTGTTCATCAGCTGGGGTGTTCAGTCCGACGTTCTGTTCGAAC
>CAYQRX010000448.1:0-2196 GCA_964419865.1 uncultured Hyphomonas sp.
GCCCTGCCGGCGGCCGGCGCGGTTGCCGGCAGGGCTGTGCCAGGCTGGGACGGCGGGGGCGCGATGGCAGGCGCAGGCGGCGCCGGCGTTTTCAGGAACGACTCGGCGGCCGCGGTATCGTCCGTGGCCGTGGCTGTCCCCGGTTTCAGGCTGGGCGCTTCCGGCCGGGAGGCGGCCGAAGTGCCTGCAAGAAGCAGGGAAATTGCCACAAAAACAGCGGGAATCCGGATCATGGAGGGGGTCACCTGAGTTTATTTCTGCGCCGAAGCGTGACAAGCCAGAACTCTGAGCCTAGCACGCAATCCCCACCAATCCCTGAATACGGCCACGTTAAAATGTTTCACGGCTCGATCCCAGCCCTTGTTACACCTTTCCGCAATGGGGGGGTCGATACGGCCGCCTTCGCCGATCTGGTCGAGCGCCAGATCGAGGCGGGCTCCGCCGCGCTTGTGCCGGTCGGCACGACGGGCGAGACCTCGACCCTGTCGACCGAGGAGCACAAGGCGGTCGTCTCCCTGTGCGTTGAAGTCGCCGCCGGCCGGGTGCCGGTGATCGCCGGGGCGGGGTCGAACTCGACCGAGGAGGCCATCGACCTCGTTGCCCATGCCAAGGCTGTCGGCGCCGACGCCGCCCTGATCGTCAGCCCCTATTACAACAACCCCAACCAGGATGGCCTCTATGCCCATTTCAAGGCGATCAACGACGCCGTCGCCCTGCCGATCGTGCTCTACAATGTGCCGAGCCGCACGGTGGTGGACCTGAAGCCGGAAACGGTCGCACGCCTCGCCCGGCTGGCGAACATCGTCGGCATCAAGGATGCGACCGGCGATATGGACCGGGTCAGCCTGCACGCTGCGCTGATCGGGCCGGAGGAACAGTTCGTCCAGCTTTCGGGCGACGACCCGTCCGCGCTCGGCCATCTGGCGATGGGCGGGGCAGGGTGTATCTCGGTGACGGCGAATGTCCTGCCGGAAAGCTGCGCGGCGATGCACGCCGCCTTCCATGCCGGAGACCTTGAGACGGCCCGCGCCATCGAGCGCCGGCTGATCCGCCTGCACCATGCGTTGTTCTGCTCGCCCTCGCCGGGGCCGGCGAAATATGCCCTCTCCCGCCTTGGTCTCTGCGAGCCGGAGGTCCGCCTGCCGCTGACCGCGCCGGACGAGGCCGCCTGCGCCCGGATCGACGAAGCCATGGCGCTTGCGGGCCTCAATGCCTAGATAGGGCCGATGGCAACGAAGAAGAACACGCAGATCAAGGGCCGGACCGACGGGCTGGTGGCGGAGAACCGCCGCTCCCGGCGCGATTATGCCGTGGAGGATACGCTGGAAGCCGGCATCATGCTGGTCGGCTCGGAGGTGAAATCCCTGCGTGAGGGCAAGGCCAACATCGCCGAGGCCTATGCCTCGGTCGAAGGCGGCGAGCTGTGGCTGATCAATGCCGAGATCCAGACCTATGCCGGCGCCAACCGCTTCAATCATGAGCCGCGTCGCAAGCGCAAACTGCTGGTCTCGAAACGCGAACTGGCGAAGCTCTCCCAGGAAGTGGAGCGGGCGGGGCGGACCATCGTGCCGCTGAAACTCTACTTCAATGACAAGGGCCGCGCCAAACTCCTGATCGGCGTCGCCACCGGCCGCAAGGCCCATGACAAGCGCGAGAACGAAGCCAAGCGCGACTGGCAGCGCCAGAAAGCGCGGATACTGAAGGCGGGGTAGGGGCAGAGCCCTCACCTGCCGCAAGCGGGAGGGGATTGTGGCGATGCGCTTAACCCCTCTCCCATGCAATGAGAGAGGAGGGGCTTCAGCCGTCCACCACGCGCCGCGCCTCCGCAAAGACCGCTTCGAACATCTCCGCCGTGAGCCGCCCCGTATTCGTGTTGTAGCGGGAGCAGTGGTAGGAGGAGAGGAGGGTGACGGATTTGGCGCCCGCTGTCACATCGTAACTTGTTCCGTGTCCGAACGGATGGTCTGACAGTTTGAGGCCGATGGCGCGCAGCGTGGAATCATGGCTGATCTTGCCGAGGCAGAGCAGGACTTTCAGCTTCGGCATTGCGGCGATGCGGGCCTTGAGGAAAGGCCGGCAGGTATTGATCTCGGCGCCGACGGGCTTGTTCTCGGGCGGCACGCAGCGCACGGCATTGGTGATCATCGCGCCGGTGAGCGCCAGGCCGTCGCCGGGGTCGGCGGCATACGTCCCTTC
>CAYQRX010000449.1:0-2192 GCA_964419865.1 uncultured Hyphomonas sp.
TAGAAACGTAGGAGACCGGCGGGCTGATCCCGCTTTCGGCCAGCAGCTCTTCGAAATAGCTGCGGCTTCCGGGCCCTTCCAGCATGACATAGGGCTCGTCGGCCAGATCGGCGAGGTCGATGGAATCGCGCCCGGCAAGCGGGTGATCGGCGGCAAGAACCACCATCGGCCGTAACGCCGCAAGCTGCACGAAGGCCAGCCCTTGGGGATCGCTGCCCCGATCATAGGTCAGTGCCAGGTCGATCGAACCGTCGCGCAGCGCATCGGCCAGATTGGCCAGCGCCATCTCGCGCTGCCGCACGATCACCCCCGGCACCACCTCGCCGAAACTGCGGATCAGCCCCGCGGCGTAAAAGGGCGACAGCGTTCGGAACACGCCCAGCCGGATCTCTCCGGCGGTCTCGGCCGCCAGTGCCGCCGCCTCGCGCTCGACCTGCCCGGCCTGTTCCTCAAGGCGGTTCACATGCTCAAGGAACAGCCGGCCCTGCAGCGTCAGCGTCAGCCCGCGCGCATGATGCCGCTCGAACAGCACCAGGCGGGTCACGTCCTCGAGCTTTTCCAGCGCCTGCGCCACCGAGGGCTGAGAGATGTTCAGCGCGCGCGCGGCCTGCGCGATGCCGCCATGCTCGGCGACGGCGCGGAAATAGGCGCATTGGCGCAGCGTGAAGCGAACCATATTTTACCTGTCTTAATCATCGGATATTCGAGTTTTCATATTCCTTGCAAAAAGGTCAAGCTGGTTCCCGACCTGCGGCCCGCGCGAACAGGCTGTCCGCTTCCCACGCCAAGACAAGGAGCGCCCCGATGTCTCTAGCCCAACCCCTTGCCGAACTGCTCGAAGCCGCCGACCGGCCGCTCGAGGACGCACGCGCCATGCCGCCGGGCGTCTATACCAACCCCGAATTCCTGTCCCATGAGATCGAGACCATCTTCTCGAAGGAATGGATCTGTGTCGGCCGCTCCAGCCGGCTTGCCAAGACCGGCGACTATCTGACCTATGACCTTGCCGGCCAGCCCGTCGTGGTCTTGCGCGGCAAGGATGGCCAGTTGCGCGCCTTCTCGAACGTCTGCCTGCATCGCATGTCGACGCTGGTCGAGGGCTGCGGCAACAAGCGGGTGCTGGTCTGCCCCTATCACGCCTGGACCTATGACCTCGACGGCCGCCTGCGAGGGGCGCCGTTCATGACCCAGACCACCGGCTTCTGCAAGGAGAACTACGCCCTGCCCCCGATCCGCTGCGAGGAATGGCTGGGCTGGATCTACATCACGCTCGACAAGGATCGCCCCGGCGTCGCCGCGGCCCTTGGCCCGCTGGAAAAGCTGATCGCCCCCTATGAGATGGAGAACTATGTCGAGTGCTTCCGCGAGACCCATGTCTGGGACACGAACTGGAAGGTGCTCGCCGAGAACTTCATGGAAAGCTATCACCTGCCGGTCTGCCATGCCGCGACCGTGGGCGGTCACTCCAGGCTCGAGGAAATGGAGTGCCCTCCGGGCCTTGAAGCCTTCAACTATCACTGGATCACCAAGGAAGCCTCGCTGCCGATGGGAAATGCGCATCCTGACAATCGCCGGCTCGAGGGGCGCTGGCGCAAGACCACGGCCCTGATCACGCTTTATCCCAGCCATCTGATCACGCTGACGCCGGGCTATTTCTGGTATCTGTCGCTGCATCCCAAGGGCACTGGCCAGGTGTCGATCGTCTTCGGCGGCGGCCTTTCGCCCGAGTTCATGGCCGATCCGCGCGCCGAGGAATATGTCGCGACGCTCAAGGGCCTGCTGGACGAGGTCAATGCCGAGGATCGCGGCTGCACCGAAAAGGTGTTCCGCGGCCTCAGCGCGGATGCGGCGCGGGCGGGGCATCTGTCCTATCTGGAACGCCCGATCCACGACTTCATGCGCTACATCGCCGAGCGGACAGGCGGCTACCGGCGCGCGTTCGCCGTCGCCGCCGAGTAAGGCCGTCGCCGGAAATGGTCGAGGCCGTGGCGGGTGGCCCGTGCCGCCCGCCGCGGCTGCAATCGGGGCGCGGATGGGCGCGCCTCGCAAGACGACGGAGAGGAATACGGTGCCCTTCATAACCTGGCGCGATGCCGATGGCACGGAAATCAGCGCGAATGTCGCCGCGGGAACCAATCTGATGCGGGCTGCCGTCGATGCCGGCGTGCAGGGCATTCACGGTGATTGCGGCG
>CAYQRX010000450.1:0-2190 GCA_964419865.1 uncultured Hyphomonas sp.
CACGAAGATCCGGTCCGCTTCGACCCGGATCGAGGGAAAACGCTGCGCCAGCGCCTCGCTGCGCCGCCAGTGTGTTGTCGCGCGCCGCCCGTCGAGCAGCCCAGCGGCGGCCAGCAGGAAAGACCCGGAACAGACCGAGCAGGTTCGGCGCGTGCGTGCCGAGAGATCGCGGATAGTGGCCATAAGCGCCGCATCATTCACCGCTTCGCGCGTCCCTTCGCCGCCGGAGACGATCAGCGTGTCGAGTGTCGGCCGCTTCGGCAGCGCGGCCGACCCCATTTCGACCCCGCTGGAGGAGCGTACCGGCCCGCCTTTCAGCGAATATATTGTCAGCCGGTAGGGCGGGGGCGTCATGCCCCGCATCGGCATCTCGAACACACCGGTCGGCCCGGCCGCATCGAGCAGCTGGAAGCCGTCGAAGATCAGGATGCCGATGGCGCGCGGTTTGGCGGGAAACATGGGAACATTGTCCTTTCTGCCAAACGCCCTTTACGCCACAAAGGACCGGCCAGCAAGGAGGCCGCCATGAGCCAGACACCTTTCATCACCGTGTTCGCGATCTATCCCGATCTCACCCATCTCGACTTCACCGGTCCGCATCAGGTGCTTTGCCGCATCCCCGGCGCCGAGACGATTGTTGCCAGCCGCGATGGGGGCGAGATTGTCGCCGAGGGCGGTCTCGTCATCGGCCGTACACGGAAACTCTCGGAGATCGAGCGCTGCGATCTGATCTGCGTCCCCGGCGGCATGACCGCCACCGAAGTTGCCCTCGACACCGAATTCGTCGGTGAAGTCCGCCGCCTGGCGCTCGGCGCGAAATATATCACCTCGGTCTGCACCGGCTCCCTGATCCTCGGTGCGGCGGGGCTCTTGGAAGGAAAGCGCGCCGCCTGCCACTGGGCCTGGCGCGGCCTGTTGCCGGAGTTTGGCGCCATTTCCGATGAGGGGCGCGTGGTCCGTGATGGAAACATTTTCACCGGCGGCGGCGTGACGGCGGGCATCGACTTTGCTTTCACCATGCTGGCCGAAATCGCGGGCGAGGCCTATGCCAAGGCGCTCACCCTCGGCCTAGAATATGCTCCGGCGCCGCCCTTCCCGGGCGGCCGGCCGGAGCTTGCCGATGGCGAAACACTCGCCCGCGTTGCCGGCACGGTGGACAAGGCGATGCAGAAACGAGTTGCCGAGGCGCAGCAGGCGGGCGCCCGGCTGAAGGCTCAGGCGGGCGCGCCGTAAAGGTCGTAATCGTCGGCGCCGGTAATCTCGGCCCGGATGATGTCGCCAGGTTTGAGATGGGCGGCGTTCTCGAGATAGACGACGGCGTCCACTTCCGGCGCATCTGCCTGGGTGCGCGCGATCATCTCGCCCGCCTCTTCGCCGGGGCCATCGATGATGACGTCGAGGATGCGGCCAACCTGGGCTTCGGCGCGCGCCGCAGAGACTTCCGCCTGCGCCTCCATGAAGCGATGCCAGCGGTCTTCCTTCACCTCTTCAGGGACGTGGCCGTCGAGCTTGCCGCTTTCCGCATGGGCGACATTCTCATAGCGGAAGCAGCCCGCCCGATCGATTTTCGCTTCGCGGATGAAGTCGAGCAGGATCTGGAAGTCTTCTTCCGTCTCGCCGGGAAAACCGACGATGAAGGTGGAGCGGATCGCGAGGTCCGGCACCTGCTCGCGCCACTTCGCGATGCGGCTGAGCACCTTGTCCTGATTGCCGGGACGCTTCATCGCTTTGAGCACGTTCGCCGAGGCGTGCTGGAACGGGATGTCAAGATAGGGGGTGATCAGGCCCTCGGCCATCAGCGGGATGACGTTGTCGACATGCGGATAGGGATAGACATAATGCATCCGCGTCCAGACGCCGAGGCTGCCGAGACCTTTGGCGAGATCGAGGAAACGGGTCTGGTATTCGCTGCCCCGCCAGGTTTCCGGCTTGTATTTCACGTCCAGTCCGTAGGCGGAGGTATCCTGGCTGATGACGAGGAGTTCCTTCACCCCGGCGGCCACCAGCTTTTCCGCTTCCATCAGCACATGATGGATCGGGCGCGAGACAAGATCGCCGCGCAGTTTCGGGATGATGCAAAAGGTGCAGCGATTATTGCAGCCCTCGGAAATCTTCAGGTAAGCGTAGTGGCGCGGCGTGAGGCGCAGGCCGGCCTCAGGGACCAGATCGACAAACGGATCATGCACCGGC
>CAYQRX010000451.1:0-2143 GCA_964419865.1 uncultured Hyphomonas sp.
GTCGATCTATGCGGTGGGCGACGTCACCGACCGGGTGAACCTGACGCCGGTGGCGATCCGCGAGGGTCACGCCTTCGCCGACAGCGTCTATGGCGGCAAGGAGTGGTCCGCCGACCATGCGATGATCCCGACGGCGGTGTTCTCGCAGCCGGAAATCGGCACGGTCGGCCTGACCCAGGCGGAGGCGCTGGAACGCTACGGCGCCGTCGACGTCTACAAGGCGCATTTTCGCCCGATGAAGCACACGCTGTCGGGGCGCGATGAGAAGATGCTGATGAAGGTGCTGGTGCAGCCGGAGACGGACCGGGTGCTCGGCGTGCACCTCCTCGGCCATGACGCCGGCGAACTGGTGCAGGTGCTCGGCATCGCGCTGCGGATGGGCGCCACCAAGGCGGACTTCGATGCGACGATGGCGGTGCATCCGACGGCGGCCGAGGAACTGGTGACGATGCGCGAGCCGACCGAGCGGCTGCGCGCCTGACCGGCCGAAAAGGCGGATGCGAAAGGACGACGGGGAGGCACTGCCTCCCCGTTTTGCTTGCGGTTTTGCGGTTGCAAGCGGTGGGCGAAGCCCCGTCAGTTGGCCGCCGCGCGGCGCCAGCCGAGCGCCAGCAGGCCGGCACCGATCATCAAGGTGCCGCCGCTGCGGTTGATCCAGCGCCGGACGGAGGGACGGCGGATGCGCGTGCGCACCAGTGAGGCCATCAGCCCGTAGGCGGCGGCATTGAGCGCGGCGAGGATGACGAAGGTCGCCTCGAGAATCATCGCCTGCTGCAGCATCGGGCGCGTGGGATCGATGAACATCGGCAGGAAGGCGATGAAGAAGACGATGCTCTTCGGGTTGAGCGCCGTCACCGCATAGGCGTGCAGGGCGATGCGCAGCATCGGCGCGCGGGCCGGGGCAGATGCGGGGCCAGGGGTGCCGTCCGCCATCTCCTGCGGCGCCGTGTCGGCAACGGGCGCGCGCCAGAGCTTCAGCCCGAGCCAGATCAGATAGGCGGCACCAATCCACTTCAGCACCGTGAACAGGGTCGCTGAGGTGGCGAGCAGCGCGCCGAGGCCGAGCAGCGAGGCGGTCATGGCGGTGAGATCGCCGAGCGCGACGCCGATGACGGTGGCCGAGGCCACCGCCCGGCCATGGGCGAGCGCATAGGAGACGACCAGCAGGATCGTCGGACCGGGGATGGCGAGCATCACGAAGGAGGCGGCGGAAAAGGCCAGCCAGGTTTCGAAGGACATGGAAGAACTCCGGCAGGGGGCGTCGATCCGCCCAGCAATCCACAACCGCCGGCATTTGAAAAGAGGCAAAACGCCCGCATTGGGGCTGCCGTAACGGCACCTTTCGATGCCGCTGCGGCAACCCGGTTTCAGCGATTGTCCAGTTGCGAACGAACCCGCAGCAGCCCGAGCCGCGTGATGCGGTAGGGGCCCGAATTGGCGGAGGCGATGAGCCGGCGCCGCTTCAGCTTGCGAAAGAGGTCAAGCGTCAGCCCGGTGTTGTGCCAGCCCTCGCGAGTGACAATGGCGAGCTCTTCGATGCGGCCGCGCTCGTCCTTTTCGACGAGCACATGGCCGCCTTGAGCGAGCAGGTGCAGGACCCGCTGCTCGGCCTTGGAAATATCCATGTTTCGGAGTGTCCGGAGATGCAGTTCACACGCGCACGTCACCGCCGCCCGCAACGCAAGCGGTCGTGCGTGGGTTTGTTGCCCGGTCTGTTCTCGATGGACCGGGCTTTACCGGGTCTCGAGCTGGCTGCGCATAAGCTCTCCGAAGTTGACGCGCCACAGATAGGCGCGGGCTCCCAGCCGCGCAAGATGGCGCGGGTCCTGGCTGGCCGGGGAGGGACCAGTGGTGCGGATCTGTGTTGCGGAAATGTCGCACTCGATACAGGCTCGCGGGCGCGCGATTGCGGTTTCCTTTTGCCGCCTGCGATCCTAAAACAGCGGCATGAGCCCGTCCGAATCCCTGCCGCTGCTTCTCGGCCTTGCCGGCCTGTTCAATCCCTTCGCGCTGCTGATCGGAGCGGCGCTCGGCTGGTATGCCGACGCGCGCGCCAAGCTGATCATCGCCGGCTTCGCGGCTGCAGTGATCAGCGTGCTGATCGACGTTTCGCTGTCGGCGAGCGCCCGCACGCCGCTCGCCG
>CAYQRX010000452.1:0-2133 GCA_964419865.1 uncultured Hyphomonas sp.
CTGGATCACCAGATCAAAAGACCTTGGCGGGCAGACGCGCTCGAAATAGTAGCTTTCAACATCGTCCCAAACAGCGTGCCACGCGGCTAAAAAGCCCTCCGCGCCCTGTTCGCGCGCAGCAGTCCGTTCATGCCGCACTTTGGTCGGCACATCCACGATCACGGCGAGGTCGATCAAATCCCGAAGGAACGGAGATGCGGAATAAGCTCCTTCGAGCAGAATCGTGGGCGCTGGCGCGACTTCGGTAAATTCGTTCTTGAGGCTGTAAGTGCCATCCGGGCCTAGTCCCTGCATGAAGTCGAAAGCTCGCCACTGTGCAGGTTCCCCCTTGCGTAGAGGCTCTATTGCCTCGCGAACGCGGTCCCACTCAAAAACGCGATTCAACCGCTCCGCCACGGTTTTGTGAGGCCACTCGGATTCGGGAACCTGCGTTTGATAGAAATCATCGAGCGTAACCAAGGCTATGTCGGTCAGCTTCGCCAACCTTGCCGCAATCGTTGACTTACCGGAGCCGCTTCCCCCGTCAAGCGCCACGACAACAGGACGTGCGAGTTCGGCGCGGAGGGCTTCTATTCTCTCAAGTATGTGGAGTTCAGGCGACTTCATTGTTCAACCAATTTCGATGATGCTGCGTTGTCGCAAAAATTCCAAAACCCGCGACAGCTTTCTTGTCGCATAATAGGGATTTCCGCGACGGTTTGCACGAGGTAGATTCCGGGCATGTCGCCCACGAGGAAGCCCCTGCCCTTGCTTATCGGATATGCCCGCGTCTCGACCGACGGCCAGACTCTCGACCAGCAGCGCGCGGCGCTGAAAGCGGCCGGCTGCAAGCGCGTGTTCGAGGAAAAGGCATCCGGCGCGCAGCGCGGCCGCCGCGAGCTGGCGAAGATGCTGGACCATTTGCAGCCCGGGAACGTGGTGACGGTGACGCGGCTTGATCGCCTCGCCCGATCGACGCGCGATCTTCTCGACATTGCTGAGCGGATCGGCCACGCCGAGGCCGGCTTGCGTTCGCTGGCCGAGCCGTGGGCCGACACGACGACGCCGGCCGGGCGCATGGTGCTGACATTCTTCGCCGGCGTTGCCGAGTTCGAGCGCAGCTTGATCCATGAGCGCACGAGCGCCGGCCGAGCTGCGGCGAAGGCGAAGGGCGTTCGGTTCGGCCGCCCCCCTGCCCTGTCGGCCGAGCAGATCGCACACGCCCGCCAGCTCATCAGCGAGGACAAGAAGCCGGCCGAGGTTGCCCGGCTCTTGGGTGTGCATCGCTCTACCCTCTACCGGGCCATAGAACGCATTGACGTGGATACGCATTGACGCAACTACGTTTAGTCGCCCGGCCCTAGAAGTAGTGCCTTTCTCGCCCCCTTACGCAAAGGGTTGCAGAATCGGGCGATTTCGTCTCTTCATGTAGACATGGCGAGTCGCACCCGAGAACAAGTTAAGCTGGAAAGTGTCCGAAACCTGCGCGCCCGTTGGCGCGCGGAGGGCCGGATTCTTGTGCAGGCCGATCTGCCCGGCGAGCTGGTCGCGGCGATTGACCGCCTGAAGGACGACGCGGGCTTGCGAGGGCGCGCGCCGATCATCGAGGAAGCGTTGAGGTTCTATATCGAAGCGAAGCAAGGGACATAACGGCAAAACGCCCGACCGTTGGCGCGGTCGAGCGTTTTATAGGCCGTCAGACACACCGTAGAGCCGGGGCCATCAAAGTCTCCCCTTATCTACGCTAGAGCACTCCAATTCGCAAGATTGATTCTTGCGGAAACGGGGAAAGCTGTGCCTGCCGTCCGCGCTGTCATGTCCTTCAAAAGGAAGGACGAGGGCATATGTTGAGGACGCACTACGCGGCCGCGATCGGCTGCGCGCGCGGGAACGCGCTTGATGAAATCATGCGGGAGGTTTGGACTCGATACGGCGCGGGCCAGCTCACCGACGACGAGGCCGGCGAGCTTACGACGCTCGCCCATGAGCGCCGGGCCGCCCTGCGGGGATCGGGACAGACCGCGCTAGGGTTGATCTTTCCGCCCCCTGCCCCACGCTGCCCGACACCAGTTCGCCGGCATAGCCATATCCGGGGACGATCGGAGGGCCGCATATGGCGGCCGACGACGCGCAAGGACGTGCAGGCGATCTTGA
>CAYQRX010000453.1:0-2132 GCA_964419865.1 uncultured Hyphomonas sp.
GCCTCAATATGCGCCCGGTTGACGATGCGGGACCGGTGGATGCGCACGAAGCCCTGCGATGTCAGGCGCTTTTCCCAGGCGGCGAGTGTTCCGCGCACCAGACGAACGCCGGTTGCGGTATGCAGGTTCACATAATTGCCGGCGGCCTCGGCATAGAAGAGGTCCGGCGGCGCGATGAAGAAGGTGCGGCCGCCATCGCGGATCTCGATCCGCTCCGGCGCAGCGTCCGGATCGATCTGCCTCGCTGCCAGCCAGCTGAACGCCGCATAGGTCGCCGCGAAGATCGCGTAGGTGAGCACATCCTTGCGCCACTCATAGATCAGCGGCAGCCAGATTTCGCCGCCGAAAAAGTCGTAGCTGCGGCCATAGGCCCAGTAAGCGAGGCTGCGTAATGGGAGCGTCCCGCCGAGGTGAACCAAGGTGAAGGGAACCGTCAGCCCGGCATGGATGAGGAGCGAAACCGGCAGCCGGGGACCCGCCAGCGTCCAGCGCCGCGTCGCCATGCCCACCAGGGGCGCCATGAGCACGAGCACCAGGGCGCTGGTTATCTCCCAGATGAAGGGTTCAGCCGGATGCACCCGCAGTCCCGCACGCTGCATCTCGATCAGGTCAGAGGTCGCATTCACAATGACAACCGGAATGGCCACGATTGCAATTGCAGCCCACGGCCCCAACCGGAACGGGGTCTTGCCGCCTGTCACGGATTTCCCGCCGCTGGTCACACGTCCCGCTCCGCTCGTCCCGGCTGCCTGCCTCTGATGGCTTTGGCCTAGCCCCGCTCCGGGGGCGGCGCAAGAAGGCGTTCAGTTCATATCCCTCATGGAGCCTCCGGCATGATCCAGCGCCGATACGATCTCGACTGGCTGCGCATCGCGGCTTTCGCCATCCTCATCCTCTATCACTGTGGCATGTTCTATGTGAGCTGGGACTGGCATGTGAAATCCAGTCATGCCGGGCCATTGATCGAGCCGCTGATGCAGCTCGCCAATCCATGGCGGCTGACGCTGCTTTTCCTCATCTCCGGCGCCGCCACCCGTTTCATGGCCGACAAGATGGCCGCCGGCAGCTTCCTGAAGGCAAGGATGGGCCGCCTCTGGCCGCCGCTGATCCTGGCCGTGCTCATCATCGTACCCCCGCAAACTTACTACGAAGTGCTTGAACACGTTCAGGAAAACGGCCTGCCAAAGGATGTCTGGCTAGGCGACTTCTATCGCCGCTACATCACCGCCTCAGGCAACTGGTGCGACGCAGATGGCTGCCTCGTCACGCCCACCTATAATCACATGTGGTTTGTGGCCTATCTCATTCTCTACACGCTGGCTCTGATCCCCCTCCTGGCGCTGCTGCGCCGCATTCCGGCAAGGGCGGTCTCCTGGCTCCTCGCCGGGCCGGGCATCTTCCTGGCGCCTTGGGCCTTTCTGTTCGCGACACGCGTTTTCCTCTTCCCCCTGTTCGGCGAAAGCCACGACTTCCGGAATGACTGGTATCTGCACACCCTCTATTTCGGCATTTTCGTGCTGGGGTTCGGTATTGCCAAGCACCAACCCTTCTTTGACGCGGCGGTGCGCCTGCGCTGGCCGATGCTGGCGGCTGCGCTCGCTGCTTGGGCGGCCCTGCAGCTCTATTACCGCCACTATGCGGCCAGTGATGCTCCGCCACCCGAAGGGCTGCGCATTGTCTTCCGCGGAGTGCGCGAGGCGCAGGCCTGGGCCGCCATTCTGGGCGTCACCGGCTTCTTCCACCATCACTTCCGTGATCTCGACACGCCCCTGCGCCGCATGCTTTCCCAGGCGATCTTTCCTTTTTACCTGATCCATCAGACGGTGACGGTCGTGACGGGCCATTATCTCGACGAGCTCGGCCTGCCGGTCTTGGCTGAGGCGCCCCTCCTGATCGGCGCCACCGCCCTTGGCTGCTGGCTGTTCTACGATCTTGGTCGCCGGCTTCCGCCGCTGCGCATCTGGATCGGCCTGCCCAGCGGGAAAGGGGCTTCGGGGGTGGCCTGAGGCCCCAATGCCCTCTGGTGCTTGCTGGAATCTGCTGAAAGCTGTATGGCGCGCGGCTAGTGATGCGTGGAAAAAGCGGCGCGATCGCCGCAGCCTCAGATCTGGATAGAGAATGTCAAAAGAAGA
>CAYQRX010000454.1:0-2128 GCA_964419865.1 uncultured Hyphomonas sp.
TTATGAAGAAGCGCTGGCGCGGCTCGACCGCGCGGCACCGGATAATGTCCGAGCGCGGCAAGAAAAGCCAGCGTTGCTGAAATAGTGACGAAGAATTCGGCAATATTTACCGTGCCGACCATCCGGCCCGGCTCGCCGCCGCGGGCGATCAGGTTGGAAGTGACGACCGGGCCCCAGCCGCCGCCACCGATGGCATCGGCCATCCCCCCGACAAAGCCGAGGATGCGCACGCGGCCGATCTTCGGTGGGCTGCCGCGTGGACGCAGCCCCTTCCAGATGACAATAGCGCCCATAAGCAGGAGATAGGCGGCAATAAAGGGGCGGACAAAGTCCGTATCGGCAAAGCTGATCAAGAAGGCGCCGATGACTGCCCCGAGCGAGCCGGACAGCGCAAGGCGCCAGAACATGCGCCAGTCGACATTCCCGGCAATCGCGTGCGATGTGCCGGAGGCGGCTGTCGTGAAGACTTCGGCTGCATGCACATTGGCGCTGGCGATGGCCGGCGGAATGCCGAGGAAGAGCATCGCGGAGGTGGAGATGACCCCGTAGGCCATGCCGAGCGCACCATCGACCAACTGCGCCAGGAACCCGATAAGGATGAATCCCAGAAATATCTCGTCGACCAATCAAGGCCCCATGCCGACACGCCGGTATGCCTGATCTATACGCCCGTGCTGGCCCGTCCCGCTATCCTGCTTTGCTGTAGTGAGGGATCAGGCCGCCTCAACGATCAGCCCGTTGTGCCAACGAACAGGGCGTAGGGCAGCGCGCCGACGACGGCGCCGGAGAGGCATGTGGCCAGCGTGCCGGCCAGCAACGTGCGCCAGGCGAGGGCAAGGAAATCATCCCGCCGCGCCGGCTCCACAATCGATAGCCCGCCGATCAGGATGCCCATCGAGCCGAAATTGGCGAAACCGCAGATGGCGTGGGCCGTGATCATGCGCGTGCGCGGGTCCATCGCGTCGGCCGGCACCTCCGCCAGCTGGATGAAGGCGACGAATTCGGTCAGCACCGTCTTGACGCCCATCAGCGAGCCCGACAGCGAGGCTTCGCTGGCCGGAACGCCGATCATGTACATCAGCGGTGAGAATATCCAGCCAAGGACACGCTCGATCGAGAGCGGCGCACCGTTGACCGGCGGCAGCGCGCCAAGGCCGGCATTGACCAGCCAGAGCAGCGCGAGCGCCGCGATCAGCATGGTGGCGATGTTGAACACGATCTTCAGGCCATCGGTCGCGCCGGTGGCGAAGGCATCCATCGTGGAGGCGTATTTGAAGTCCGGCTCTCCGGCGCGCTCGGTGGCAGGCGTCGTCTCCGGGATCATGGCGAGGGCGACGGCGACGGCGGCGGGCGCGGCGATGAAAGAGGCGGCGAGCAGCTGCGGCAGCGCAGCGTCGCCCATCGTCGGGCGCAGGAAGGTCGCGTAGACGATCAGCACCGAGCCCGCGATGGTGGCAAAGCCGGCCGTCATCATGATCAGCAGTTCCGAACGGGTCATGCCCTTCACATAGGGGCGGATAAGGACGGGCGCTTCGGTCATGCCCATGAAGACGTTGGCGGAGACGGCCAGCGAGGTCGCGCCGCCAAGCCCCATCGTGCGGCGGAAGACGAAGGCGAAGCCGTTGGTAATCCAGCGCAGGATGCGCCAGTGCCAGAGCATGGCCGACAGCGCGGCAACAACGATGATGATGGGGAGGATCTGGAAGAAGAAGAGCGGCGGGGCCGAGGAGCCGAGCAGCTGGCTCGCAGCCTGGTCATTGCCGACATAGCCGAAGACGAAATTGGTGCCGTAGCGGGTCGCCTCCTGCAAGCCATCGACGATGACGTTCGCCTGAAGGAAAATGTTCCGCAGCGGCGCGAAACCGAACAGGAGCAGCGCGAAAACAAACTGCAGGGCGGTGGCGCCGAGAATCAGTTTCCAGGGAAACAGCCTGCGCTTTTCTGACAGGAGCCAGCAGATTCCATAGATCAGCGCAATGCCGATCAGCGCACGGGCATTGTCCCAGCCCCATTCAAATCCTGCCGGCATGCCCGCTCGCCCTCCCGCGCAATCAACACCCAGCGGGAAGGCTTAGCCGCCGGGCCGGGGCTTGGAAAGCGGGCAATGGCAACACACTATCGATCTGCC
>CAYQRX010000455.1:0-2125 GCA_964419865.1 uncultured Hyphomonas sp.
CACGATTGCCGCGTCACGCGAATGTTAGGCGAGGTCGTGCAGTTCGCCCTGACCGGGGGTGCAGCAACGCTTGTCCATCTGGGCGCCGCGATTGGCCTTGTCCAGTTTGGCATGCTTCCGCTGATGAGCAACGCCGTTGCTTTCGTGATTGCCTTCATGGTCAGTTTCTTGGGTCACCATCTGTTCACCTTCGCCGGACATGGCTCGGCCGCGACCCAGACCTTCGGACGGTTCGCTGTGGTGGCGGCAATCGGATTTCTAGCAAATGAAACCGTCCTGTTCCTATTGCTGGGCATCGGCTTGTTTCGTCTCGAAGCTGCCGTTCTGATCTCGACCGTCTTTGCAGCTATCTGTACGTTCATCCTGTCGCGCACTTGGGCGTTTGCAGGGAGCGGTTGTGCTCGGGGCTGCGATAGGCCGAGCGGACGATCAGCGGCTTGCCGAGGCGATCACGCAGCGCCTGCAGTCTGTCGAGCGGCGGCGCATTGACGAGCAGCTTGCCAGTGCCGCGGCAGGCGATTTCGGCTGGGCTGAAGTTCGGCCAGCGCCAGGCACCGTCGGGCACGTCACGCCAATGACGGTAGAAGGTCGTGGTCATACGCGTCCTCCAAACGGAAAAACCCGCCTTCGAGGGCGTGTGTTCTGAACAATTGATCGACGGCAACGCGCATTACGGCCCGCTGCCAAAGATCCTGAGCTTGAGAACGATGCCGGCGAGCAGCGTCAGCATCACGCCGGTTGTGATCATGCGGACTGCCGTCTGCATCGCGGTGCGGCGCACCAGTCGGATGCAGTCCACCAGGGAGCGGAGGTCGCGGATGTCGAGGGCTGCCTCGTCGCCGTCGAGGCCGACATCGGCGAGCGCGCGTTTCGCCCCCTGCTCGGCGGCACGGGTCAGCATCGCCTTGAGTTCGGCGTTCGACCGGTCAGAACTGTGCGGTGTCATCGGCGCCTGCCCCATTCTGCGCCTCTTACGCCTCAACCAGCATCTCGAAATAGGCGCCATCCTCGCTGGGCCGAGGATCTTCCTTGAGATCGAAGATCACCGCGTCGATGAGGGCCCGCCATTCCGAGGTGATGGCGCGGGTCTCGGCACTGGCGCGGATCGTCAGGATGGCCGGTGCTTTCGAGACCAGCCGTGCCTGCATGACGGCCTCGGAGCCGCGCAGATAATGAACATGGCACCAGAGGGTGAAGCGATCCTCCCACCCTTGGATCAGCATCCCGTCCGGATCGGGGATCATCACAGCCTGCTGGAAGGTGACCCGGCGCCGCAGGCGTCCGGCAACCATTCTCACAGCCGGATCCTGCGATAGGGGGCGAGCAGCGCATCGACCGCCATGGGCAGCGCCGATGGACTTGCCCCGAGGCTGACCGCCTCGCGATGCTCATACCAATGCGCGATCAGCAGCAGCATGGCCTGACGGATTGCCGCAGGCACATCGGCGGGGGCGCCATAGCCGGCGGTGAAGGTGATGGCCGCGGGGCGGCCGAAGCCGGCCAAGGGTCGCAGCAACAGCCGCTGGTCCTGCAGCGCGATATGATAGTCGAGATCAACGCCCGCGGCATCGGTGAACACCGCGCTGTCGATCTCGCTGTCCGGAAACGGCAGCAGGATCGGGCCGGTGAGGGCATCGAGGTCCATCTGCCAGGATTGCGTGACTAGGCAACGACCGAGAATGCCGGCAGGGCCGTCCAGCCAGGCGGTGGCCGCATCGATGCTGTGCTGGATCAACAGATCCTCGTCATCATGATCGACGCGGAGCTGGGCCTTGGCTTCGGCCAGCGTGATCGGCACCGCCGCAGGCGCCGTAATGCGGGTGAGCGTGAACATGGTGAAATCCCTGATGCAGAGCGCGGGCGGCCTTCACCGCCCGCGGCATTGCCATCACGCCTGATCGGCCTGCGGGTTGATCTGGCCGTGGCCCTTGATCACCAGCGCGGCGACGGGCGTGCCGGTGGTATGGCTGCCGGAAAACGCCGCCAGCAGCTTGAGGTAGCGCCTGGTCCCGACATAGCCAAAGCGGTAGACTGCGGCGGTGGCATGGGCCGCGACCAGCGCCTTGACGATGCCACCTTCACCGACAGCCGCGACCCCCAGCAGATCATCCACGGTGACCGCCTC
>CAYQRX010000456.1:0-2103 GCA_964419865.1 uncultured Hyphomonas sp.
CCCCCGCAACCGTCCCCGCCCAGTTAAAATAGCCGCCCATGATCCCCTACCCCGCATCACCTCATTCGTCCCTTCCAGAATCTGATGGACCCTCAGATCCCGGACGATGCGTTCGACATGATAGTCGGCGAGGTAGCCATAGCCGCCATGGATCTGCAGCGCGTCGTTGGCGACCCTGAAGGCGGTGTCGGTGACGAAGCGCTTGGCCATGGCGCACCAGCGGGTCGCGTCCGCTGTCTTGCCGTCGAGGCGGCCGGCGGCTTCGTAGAGCATCAGGCGCGCGGCCTGCAGTTCGGTTTCCATATCGGCGAGCTTGAACTGGGTGTTCTGGAAGTCGGCGATGGCCTTGCCGAATTGCTGGCGCTCCTTGGCATAGGCGAGTGCCTTGTCGAGCGCGAGCTGCGCCCCGCCGAGGGCGCAGGCGGCGATGTTGAGGCGCCCGCCATCGAGCCCCGCCATGGCGAAGCGGAAGCCGTGGCCTTCTTCGCCGATCCGGTTGGCGGCGGGCACACGGACGCCGTCGAGGATAACCTGCCGCGTCGGCTGGGATTTCCAGCCCATCTTGCGCTCGTTCGCCCCGAAGGAAAGGCCGGGCGCATCTTTCTCGATGATGAAGGCGGAGACGCCCTTGGCGCCCTCATCCGAGGTGCGCGCCATCAGGACGTAGACGTCCGATGTGCCGGCGCCGGAGATGAACTGTTTGGTGCCGGTGATGACATAATCGTCGCCGTCCCTGACCGCCTTTGTCTTGAGGCTGGCCGCGTCCGAGCCGGAGCCCGGCTCGGTCAGGCAGTAGGAGGCGATCAGCTCCATCGAGGTGAGACGCGGCAGCCAGGCGGCGCGCTGCTCCTGTGAGCCAAACGTATCGATCATCCACGAAGCCATATTGTGGATGGAGATGAAGGCGGCGGTGGAAACATCGCCATAGGAAAGCTGCTCGAAAATCAGCGCCGCATCCGTGCGCGTCAGGCCGGAACCGCCAACATCCTCTTTGACATAGATGCCCGCAAAGCCGAGTTCTGCGGCCGATCTGATGACATCGACGGGGAAATGGCTGTCCCGGTCCCAGGCTTCGGAATGGGGGGCAAGCTGGTCCGCAGCGAATTTTGCCGCCATGTCGCGGATCATCTGCTGTTCGTCGGTAAAGAGGAGGCTCATTGGCGGGGCCTTCTGTCTGGTTTATGGGATTGGCCCGCTTGTCCGTTGAGCCTTACCCCATGTCAATCCGCCGCCTCCCTGAAGGATATGCGATCTGCGGCGCCGCGCCGGAGGAAATCCCCGCGCTGATCGCCGTAGACCTTGCCGCCGGGCAGATGTTTGCCGGTACCGGCCTGTTGCCGGAGGATGCGCTTGGCGACCATGTGCCCGCCGATGTGTTCGAGGCCGCGATCCCGCTCGGCCATGTCCACACCGTGCGTGGGCGCAAGGGCGAGCTGGCCGGCTTCGTGCTGACATCGGTGCGCGGGAATGTGCTCTATCTCGACCAGATCAGCGTCGACCCCGCCCAGGGCCGCAAGGGCCTTGGCGGCGCGCTGATCCGGCGCGTGATGGAGGAGGCGAAGGACCGGGGCCTGAAGCGCGTCGTCCTGTCCACCTTCCGCGACCCGCCCTGGAACGGCCCGTTCTATCGCAAGCACGGCTTCCGCGAACTGCCGCGCCGGAAGCTGGAGAAGTGGATGATCGAGATCGAAAGCGCCCAGGATGAGCGCGGGCTGGATGTCCGCGCACGCTGTTTCATGATGCGCCGCACCGGCCTGTTCTAGGCCGTCTTCGGCGCGCCCACGATTTCGGTGTTCGACTTCAGCTGCCGCAGGCTGCGCTGGAAATGCAGCGCGCCATAGATCAGGAAGGCGAGCAGCGACATGACAAAGGTAATGATACCCCAGACCAGCATATAGACGGCGACATTCTCGCTCAGCCCCACGCCTTCCTCGGCCAGTTCCGGATGGAACGCCGAGAGCACGCCGAGAAGCGCCGAGAGCGACCAGACACTGGCCAGATGGAAGAACAGCGCCGCGCGCGCCCGCAGCCGCCGGAAGAAATAGCGGAAGGGAAAGACGACGATGGCAATGACGATCAGCACGAGCAGCGCCACCATCGCAT
>CAYQRX010000457.1:0-2071 GCA_964419865.1 uncultured Hyphomonas sp.
GTCTTCGGCACGCCCGAGGTGGTGATGCTGGACCTGCCGCAGATTTCGGAGGACCAGCTCGCCCATCGCCCCTTGATCGCCGCCCATGCCAGCCCATGGCCGGGTGAGATCGCGGTATTCCGCAGCGCTTCCACGGAGGGGTTTTCGTTGTTGACGACCTTCGGCAGTCGGGCGCGGATCGGCATGCTGGCCTTTGACTTCTTTCCGGGGCCGACCTCGCGCTTCGATCTGGGCAATGCGCTGGTTGTCGATCTGCTGTCCGGAACGCTGGAAAGCGTGACGGACGTCGTACTGTTCGGTGGGGCGAATGCGCTGGCGGTCGAGGCCGCCGCTGGCCAATGGGAGATCGTCCAGGCTGGTCAGGCTGAACTGATCGCACCCGGCCGCTATCGCCTTACCCGCCTCCTGCGTGGCCAGCGCGGGACGGAACATGCCATGGGCAACCCGGGTCCGGCCGGTGCGCGGGTCATTGTACTGGATACGTCGTTGGCCTCCCTCCCCATCGCCGAGGCCGATCTGAGACTGCCGTGGAACTGGCGGGTGGGCCCGGCTGCGCGTTCTGTCACGAATGACAGCTACGCCGCGCTGGGCTTCACCCCCACTGGCCGGGGCCTCTTGCCCTTCGCCGCTGTCCATGTCGAACAGCCGTGGCGAACGGCACGCAGTCCCGGCGATCTTACCATCCGCTGGACGCGCCGGTCCCGCGCGCTGGTGGCCGATGCCTGGGAACAGGTCGAGGTGCCGCTCGCGGAAGACCTGGAAAGCTACGACGTGCAAATCCTCGACGGCGCGGCCGTCAAGCGGACGCTGACCAGCACCACGACCTCCGTTCTCTACACCGCCGCCCAGCAGACCGCCGATTGGGGCGCGCCGCTCGGGCCTGGCCAGACGCTGGCGATCCGCATTTACCAGCTTTCGAACCGCCTCGGCCGCGGCACGCCTGCCGCGGTCACGATGCAATTCTGATCCCAACCCACGGGAACCCCCATGTCCGACACCACGACCCATCTGGGCCTGCCCTATCTTCTGGCGGCGCAGGCGCAGAAGCATGTCACCCACAACGAGGCGTTGCGCCTGCTCGATGCCATGGTGCAGCTTTCGGTCCTAGATCGGACGCGCACCGCGCCTCCGGCCAGCCCCGCAGATGGGAACCGGCACCTCGTGGCCTCGGGCGCCACCGGCCTCTGGGCTGGGTGGGATCTGAACATCGCCTTCTGGGTCGACGGCGCATGGATCCGGCTGGTTCCGCGCACCGGCTGGCTTGTGTGGGTCGCAGCCGAGGGCCTGTTCCTCGTCTGGACGGGCAGCACCTGGGAGGTCGTGGGCGAGCCGCGCGACGTCTCAGATGCCGTGTTCAGCCTGGTGAACGATGCAGACCCGACGAAGAAGGCTACATTCTCGCTGGCGGGGATCAGCGCCGGGACAACGCGGAGTTTCACCCTGCCGAACACCTCGTCCGAACTGGCAATCCTCGCGGGAACGCAGACCTTCACCGGAAACAAGACCTTCTCGGGGACGCTGACCGCATCCGGGACCGTAACGGTGTCCGCCGCCAGCGCCACCATCGGCACGGCGACGACGACCGCTACCTACGGGATGGGCACCGGGGCCACGACCACCGGCGTCACCAAGACCGTGAACATCAACACGGGCGGCGCCTCCGGATCGACCACCGTCGTGAACATCGGCTCCGCCACGGCTGGCGCGGGCGGGACGACCGTCATCAACACGCCGACCGTCACCTTCGCCAATGCCGTCACGCAGGTCGGCATGCCGCAGGCAAACCTGACCGCGCAGCTTCTGGGTCTCGGCGGGGCCACGGCCGACAGTTACAATCGGGTTTCAGTCAACACCCCAGCGCTCCTGTTCAACAACGCCGGGGCCGGGATCGAGGCCACGGTCAACAAGGCGGCGGCCGGGAACGATGCGGCCTTCGCCTTCAAGACCGGATTCTCGGCTCGTGCGCTGATCGGCCTCCTCGGTAATGACGATTTCAGCTTCAAGGTCAGCCCGGACGGCTCGGCCTTCTATGACGCGATCAGGATCGACCGCACCAACGGCCAGGTGGAAC
>CAYQRX010000458.1:0-2068 GCA_964419865.1 uncultured Hyphomonas sp.
GTTGCTCTCCAGCCGGTCCTTCAGATTCTCCGCAATGCGCGCCAGGCTGCGCTCGGGAACGTCGCCGAAGAGGTTGACCACCAGCACCGGAAACTGCGAGGCGTTGAACTCCATGATGACCGGCTCGCGCGCATCATCCGGGAAGTAGCGCTTGGCCATGTCGACCTTGTCCTTGACGTCGAGCACAGCCTGATTGACGTCGGCATCGATCTCGAATTCCAGGACAAGCTGGGCGGCGCCTTCAGTGGAATAGGAGCTGAATGTCTTCAGACCTTCCAGCGACTGGATCTCCTGCTCGATCGGGCGCACCAGCAGGCGTTCGGCATCCTCAGGCGTCACGCCGGCAAGCGGCACCGTGATGGCAACATAGGGAATCGGAATGTCGGGGTCTGCCTCCTTGGGCAGATTGATATAGGTGACCGTGCCGGCAACGAGCGCGCAGACCAGGATGGTCAGGATCATCCGTGTCCGGCCGATGGCCCAGTCGACGATGCCGGTCATCACGGCGCTCCCTGCGGCACGGGGGCCACTTCGACGCCGTCATTGAGATAGTCCTGGCCCATGGCCACCAGCGTGACCCGCTCCGGCAGGCCGGTGACCCATGCGCCGTCCGGTGTTTCGTCGATCACGCGGATCGGCGCGAAGGCAACCCGGTTGTCGTCGCCCACCATGCGGACACCGAGTTCACCCCGATCCGACAGGGTAAGGAGCGAGCGCGGCACCCGCGTCGCCGGAACCTCGGCTGCCGGAATGGATATCGAGGCGGTAACGCCTGCTGCGACAAGCGCGTCGCCGGTGTCGAGTTCCGCCTCGATCGGGAAGGTCCGCGTCTGCTCGCTGGCCGAGCGCGCCACGAAGCGCAGCTTCGCCGGAAACTGCCGCCCGTCGGCAAGCACGACTTCGGCAGCCATCCCCGGCTGGAGATAACCTGCCTGCGCTTCAGTGACTTCAGCAGCAATAATGACCGGGTCGAGATCAACGAGCAGCCCGCAGGCGCCGCCCGGCGTCAGATAATCGCCGGCCTCAGCCATTCGCCGTTCGAACACGCCATCAAACGGAGCGCGGATCTGGGTGCGGCCGAGTTCGACGCGCGCGGCATTCACGGCCGCTTCGGCCGCATCGAGATTGGCCTGCATGGCGGCTTCGCGATTGGCAGGGGTAAGTCCCTTGGCGGCCAGCGTAACCGCAGCGTCATATTCGATCCGCGCCGCATCGCGCGCCGCTTCGGCTTCGCGTAGGCGGGCGCTGCGCGCCTCGACATCCAGACCGCAGAGCAGGGTCCCTGCCTTCACGAACGTGCCCTCGCGCACCGGCGTCGAGACGACCGTGCCCGATGTGCCCGATTTCAGCGTGACTGATTTGTCCGGCGCGGTCCGGCCCTTGGCTGAGATACGGATCGTGTGCGGTGCGGCGCTGGCCTCGATGACCAGTGCCTGCGGAATGGCGACCTCGCGGCTCGTCGCTGCGACTGCATGTTCGCTGCTGAGACTGCCGCGTATGACGCTGCGGATGCCGAAATAGGCAATGATGGCAGCGAGTATCAGGGTTGCGATCAGGACGGAGCGGTTCACTTTATTGTCTTTCCTGGGAGGAGTGGGCTGTAAAATAGGTGTTCGTGACGCGCGAGTCAGCGTTTGTGCGAAAAGTTTTCTAACGCACGACCTGTTTCCACCCGGCAAAGGACCGGAAGACTTTAGTTAACCGCTTGTATTGCTGGATTAATTCCTCTGGATATTACAAGGCTGTAATGGATGGTTTCCGGCTGGCCCAGGGCTTTGCCGCTTCCAGTTCCAGGGCCAGTGAAAACAGCAGGGCGTCGTCTCCCCTGCGGCCGGAGAACATCGACCCGATGGGCAATCCGTCCGGCGACCAGCCGAGCGGCACGCTCATCGACGCCGCCCCGGCTGCATTCATCGGCGCGGTATAGGCGGCAAAGGCGAGAACGCTCTCCATCACGGCATCGAACGCGCCATCCGGTGCCTGCTCGCCAACCGGCACGGCAGGGCTGCCGGTCACCGGCGTCAGCAGTATGTCCAGATCGTCGAAATAGTTGTCATACTCAGCCTCG
>CAYQRX010000459.1:0-2049 GCA_964419865.1 uncultured Hyphomonas sp.
AGGCGTTTGTCATCCTCCCCGCCCACCTGAACCATGCCATGCACCATTTCGATCCGCGTTCAGGCAACCGCATCCGCCGCCGGTTCGATGCTCTCATCGAGTGGCTGCGCCACAACCTGGCCGGGACTGTTGTCGCCGCTCTGCTTCGTCGCCGTTATCTGGTGTTCAGCACGGTCCTGGCGCTGTTCATTCTCTCGGTCGGCCTCCTCGCCCTCTTCCGCGACACATCGCTGGCGCGCGGGCTGGAGCTGATCGACCTAGGCCTGACCGGACTCTGCGCCGCCATCGCCCTCGCCGCCAACGAGATCAGCGCCCGGATGGCACGGTCAGACTTCGCCGCCGTCCATACCGAACTCTCCACCGCCTTCCGCCCGCCCGGCAGCCCCGGCGCCGGCGGCGACATCATCGAAGGCGAGATCATCGACACCGAAGACCCGCCCCGGCGCTGACCCGGTTAGCTCCGGTCGAGAACGAAAGGCGCCGCCTTTGCCACATCTGCGCCCATCGCTTCGTAATAGAGGCGCTGCACCTTCCGCGTGACCGGGCCGGGGCGGCCGTCGCCGATGGGCTGGCCGTCCAGATGCGTCACAGGCGCGATCATCGCGCCGGCGGAGGTGGTGAAGACTTCCGCGGCATGAACCGCCTCATCCGGCGTGAAGGCGCGCTCGCTGATGGTAAATCCGCCGGCCTCGCGCAGCCGCATCACGCCGGCCCGCGTGATCCCGGGCAGGATCGCCGGCGACAGGTCGCGGGTGATGATCTCGCCGGCCTTCGTCACGATCCAGGCATTCGCCGAGGCCGCTTCGGTAACGAAACCATCCTCGACCATCAGCGCCGTCTCCGCCCCCTGCCCCTTCGCCGCGCGGTAGGCGAGCGCCTGGGAGAGCAGCTGCGTCGTCTTCATGTCGCGCCGTTTCCAGCGCGTGTCGTCCAGGAAGACGGCGCGGATGCCGCCCCGCGCCGCCGGCCCGATCAGCGCCTTGGTGTCGGCATAAGCAAAGACGGTGGGCATGAAAGCCTCAGGCCCGGCAAAATCGCGCGCCTCATACGCCCCGCCGGTGACCTGCAGATAGACCAGCCCTTCAGCAAGCGCGTTGCGGGCGATCAGCTCCGCATGGAGCGCCGCCCAGCCTTCGGCGCTATGCGGGTCCGGAATGCCGATGCCCTGCAGCGTGCGCGACAGGCGCGCAATATGGCCCTCAAGGTCGACAAAGCGGCTGCCATAGACGGCGGTGACTTCATAGGCCGCATGGGCAAACAGGAACCCCCGGTCGAGCGGGGAGATATGTGCCTCCGCGAGGGGCAGGATCGCCCCGTTCAAGTGGACCAGCGGGCAGAGTGTCATGCGGAAAGCCTTGGAAGAAACCGGGAACCTGATTGTGCGCTGCAACATTTATTCTTGCGAAGCGGGCGAACACTTGCCAGTGTGCCCGCACCGGAGCAGGCTGTGAAGACGCCGCAAAAGCGCGCGCCCGCCCCGGCCAGGAGACGGAGGACGGCCCATGACCAGAGACGCGGCAGGACGGGTGAAGAAAGATATTTACGAACTCGGCGAGATCCCGCCCGAGTTTCATGTGCCCAAGCTGATGCATGCCTGGGCGATCCGGCGCGAGCGTCATGGCCGCCCGATGACCGCGATGCAGGTCGAGCAGGTGCCGGTGCCGGACATCGATTCGGATGAAGTGCTCGTCCTCGTGATGGCCGCCGGGGTCAACTATAATGGCATCTGGGCCGCGCTCGGTGAGCCGATCTCCCCCTTCGACGTTCACAAACAACCCTTCCATGTCGCCGGCTCCGATGCGGCCGGCATCGTCTGGGCCGTGGGCCGCAAGGTCACCCGCGTGAAGCCCGGCGATGAGGTCGTCATCCACTGCAACCAGGACGATGGCGACGATGAGGAGTGTAATGGCGGCGACCCGATGTTCTCGCCCAGCCAGCGCATCTGGGGCTATGAAACACCCGACGGCGCCTTTGCCCAGTTCTGCCGCGTGCAGGCGCGCCAGTGCATGCCGCGCCCCAAACACCTGACCTGGGAAGAGAGCGCCTGCT
>CAYQRX010000460.1:0-2044 GCA_964419865.1 uncultured Hyphomonas sp.
TCAACGCAGAGGCTGGCCGCTATACCCGGCTGCGTCTGTCGGCCCGTCCCGGCGCGGCGCGGCTGCCGGATGTCGAACTTGTCGATCTGAAGACGGCGCCGCCGGAGAGGGGCAAATGGCTTTCGCCGGTGCTGGAGCGGGCGCTACAGGAAACGTTGGGGGCGGGGGAGCAGTCGCTGCTGTTCCTCAACCGGCGCGGCTATGCGCCCCTGGTCCTCTGCAAGGCGTGCGGGGAACGGCTGAAGACGCCGGGCACTGAAAACTGGCTCACGGAACACCGCTATACCGGCCGCCTCGTCTGCCATGTCACGGGCTATTCTATCCCCAAACCGGCCCAGTGCCCGCATTGCGGCGCAGCGGATTCCCTGATCGGGGTCGGGCCGGGCGTGGAAAGGGTCGCGGAAGAGGTGCGGGTGCTGATGCCGCAGGCGCGGATCGAGATATTCTCCTCCGACACAGCGCAGGGGGGCGAAGCCACCCGCAGCCTCGTCTCGCGCATGGAAACCGGCGAGATTGATGTGCTGATCGGCACCCAGATCGTCGCCAAGGGCCACAACTTCCCCAATCTGACCCTCGTTGGCGTCGTCGATGCCGACAGCGGCCTCAAGGGCGGCGACCTGCGGGCCGGAGAACGCACTTATCAACTCCTCAGCCAGGTAGCGGGCCGGGCAGGCCGGGCAGAGCGGCCGGGCAGGGCGCTGGTGCAGACCTATGCGCCGGACAATCCCGCCATGCAGGCGCTCGCCGCGAATGACCGGGACGGGTTCCTGCAGGTCGAGCGGGATGTCCGGGCCGAGCTGACGCTGCCGCCCTTCGGGCGCCTCGCCGCACTTATCCTTTCGGCGCCGGGCGCAGATCTTGTGGATAAGGTGGCGCTTGAGATCACCGCGGCGGCCCCTAATGGCGAGGGCGTTGAGATCTACGGGCCTGCGCCCGCGCCCATAACCGTGCTGCGCGGCCGCCACCGCCGGCGCTTCCTGATCAAGAGCCCGCGTACGGTCGATCTGTCGGCCTACATGACGGCCTGGACCGCGCGCCTCAAACTGCCGTCACAGGTTCGGATTTCGGTGGATATCGATCCCTATTCATTTCTTTGAAGACGCGGAGGCTCAGGGGAAAATCGCGGACGGCCATTTCGCCGCATGAAGGGCCGCTGCGGGCCTGTTGTCAGCGCAGTTTTCTGATGATAAGCGCCGCACAGCCTTGGGGGGGTGCCCGTCTACGAGCACCGCCCCCTAACCATTACAAGGGCACCTCCGCCCCCAGACAGAGACGGATTTCAGGACCTTGCCTGCCACAAGCGTGATACAGACAAGCGAAACGGCGAAGCGCTATGCTCGCGCGCTGTTCGACCTGGCTCAGGACAAGGGCGAACTCGCCAATGTCTACAAGGATTTCAGGAGCTTCGCGGCGCTTGTTAAAGGCTCCGCAGACCTGCGCAAACTGATCGACTCTCCGGCATTCGCGCGAGACACGAAAGTCGGAGCGCTCGGCGAGGTCGCCAAAGCCGCCGGCTATTCCGCCCTGTTCGGCAAGTTCATCGGCGTGATGGCCACGAATGGCCGCGCGCGCGACATTCTCGGCGCTGAAGTGGCCTTCGACCAGCTTTATGCGAAGCAGCGCGGTATCCAGCGCGCCGTTGTCCGCACCGCCAAGGAAATGACCGGCGCCGAGAAGGCCCGGATCGAATCGCTGCTCGCCAAAGTCGTGGGCGGCGACGTGGAACTGACCAGCGAGGTCGATGCCTCGCTCATCGGCGGCATCCAGCTGCGCCTCGGCTCGAAGCTCGTGGACGCCAGCGTCGCCAAGAAACTTGAACGCATGAACACCGCCATGAAGGGAGCATGAGAAGCTCGATGGACATTTCACCTGCAGAAATTTCGGGCATCCTGAAGTCTCAGATCGAGAATTTCGGCGTCGAAGCCGAAGTCTCGGATGTTGGCCAGGTGCTCTCCGTCGGTGACGGTATCGCCCGCGTCTACGGCCTCGACAACGTCCAGGCCGGCGAGCTGGTCGAATTCCCGGGCGAGATCCAGGGCATGGC
>CAYQRX010000461.1:0-2024 GCA_964419865.1 uncultured Hyphomonas sp.
GACATGATCCTGGAGGCTCTCAATGAGAGCGGGACCATGCCCGAACAAGTTCAGATGATCGACAGCACAATAATCCGGGCGCACCACTTGGCAGCGGGCGCTAAAGGGGGACTCAAAAACAGGGTTTTGGCCGCTCAAAAGGTGGCTTCACGACCAAGATACATCTTCGCACCAACGCCGAAGGCCTGCCCATGGCCGCTGAGATATCCGGCGGAGAAGTCTCAGACTACAAGGGCTATGAGGCGGTGATGGCCGCCGCGCATGGTCCTGTCCCGCGCGTCCTGCTGGCCGACAAAGGCTATGACAGCGACCGTATCCGCGCATCGCTTCAAGCCGCCGAGGCAGTTCCGATGATCCCGGCACGCCGAAACCGCAAGAACCCTGTCCAGATCGATGGCTTCGTCTATGCGCTGAGAAACCGTGTCGAGCGCTGCTTCAACAAGCTGCGCTGCTCACGCCGCCTCGCGAGCTATGGCTGATTTTGGGTGACGCGGCGTGATCAGGCGGCGCGGCTCTGGGTGGCGTCGGGCTGTGCGACGCCGTCGGTGAATTTGACGCCTTCGATGACGCGGGGCAACTGGTTCGTGCCGTTGAGCCTGCGCCATTTCTTCGAGGCCGCTCTGACCAAGGTGAAGACCATGAGCTTCGCGGTCTTTTGGGACAGCGCGCCCTTGGTGCGCACCGTGCGATGGCGAACGGTGGCGAAGACGCTCTCGATCGGGTTCGAGGTGCGCAGGTGGTCCCAATGTTCGGCCGGGAAGTCGTAGAAGGCCAGCAGGGCCTCGGTGTCCTTCGTCAGGCAGGTCACCCCGCGCTGGTACTTGGCGGTGTATTTTTCCTTGAAGGTCTCGATGGCTGCGCGGGCCGCGGCACGGCTCTCGGCGTGGGAGGTCTCGCGCAGGTCGGCGGTGACAGCGGGCTGCATGGATTTCGGGAAGTGGTTGAGGACGTTGGCAACCTTGTGCACCCAGCAGCGCTGGTGGCGGGTGCCCGGGAAGACCTCGTCGAGCGCCTTCCAGAACCCCAGAGCCCCATCGCCCACGGCCAGCTCGGGCGGCACGGCGAGGCCACGCGCCTTGAGATCGACCAGGAACTCGCGCCATGAAAGGCCAGCAGGCCTTTCATCCGATTGGCGAAGCCACGCAGGTCAGAAGACCTGCGAGGGCGGGGGCGCTCTCGCGCACGCCGACCTGGAAGCCAAGAAGCTCCTTCCTGCCCTCGGACGTCGCCGCGATGATCACGAGCATGCACTCGGCCTGCGGCTCCATCCGGGCCTGCAGATAGACGCCATCCGCCCAGATGTAGACGTAGCGGCGCGCGGAGAGATCCCGGCGCTGCCAGCGGTCGTAGTCCCCCTGCCAGCCGGCGGCGAAACGCGCGATCACACCAGGCGACAGGTGCGGCGCGTCCGCCCCGAGCAGAGCCGTCAGCGCCTCCTGGAAGTCCCCGGTGGAGACGCCCCGCAGATAAAGCACCGGCAGAAGGGCATCGAGGCTGGGCGAGCGCCGCGCCCACTTCGGCAGGATGTTCGAGGTGAAGCGGATCTTCCTCTCGGCCGGCACGTCGGTGGCGCGGTCGCGCACCTTCTGCCGCTGCACCGGGATCGCCCCGATCCCGGTCGGAATCATCCGCTCGGGCCCCGTTCCATGCCCGACAACGCGCTGGCGCCCGTCGGGCAGAAGATCTTCGCTGAAATGCGCCACGAAGCTCGCCGCCTCGGCCTTGAGCGCCGCCGCCAACATCTGGCGGGCGCCCTCCCGAGCAATCTCGGTGAGCGGGTCGATGATCGCTCCGGGCTGGTGAAGCGCAGTGATCGTGAAATCGTTCATGGCGTATCGTTCCTTCTGGAAGTTCTGGCAGGCCTGACCACCCGCCACGATACGCCGCCTTCTCACGCCTCATCACCCATTTTCAGCCTTAGCTCGCCATTTAGCTTCGCAAATTGAGTTGCCTGAGGGGAAACGTGGACACCTTCTGTCATCGGGCGGTTGGGGGCAACGGATGTTTGAACCTGGCGAGGTGCG
>CAYQRX010000462.1:0-2011 GCA_964419865.1 uncultured Hyphomonas sp.
AATGCGCGATGATGACCGGCTTGCGCGGGCCGTCGAACAGGCCGGCGGCTTCCGCGACAGCGACCTCCTCCAGCGAGAAAGTCTCCATGTCATAATTCTCGCGCCAGCCGCTATCTCCCATGCCGGAGAAGGTCAGCGCCGCGACATTGTAGTGCTCGGCAAAATAAGGCGCGATGAAGTCCCACCAATGGGCATGGGCGCCGTTGCCGTGGACAAAGAGCAGGCCGGGCGCGCCGCGCCGTCCCCAGCGCTGATAGGTGACATTGACGCCGGCAACCTCGACACTGCCGGTCTCATAAGGCGTCGCCACCGCTTCGCGAAACCAGGCCGGGGCCGGAGGCAGGGCGCCGCCATAGTCCGCAAGCGGCCCGCCCTCTGATGGCATCTCCGCCGGCTGGTCTCTGACAATCGGAGTGTTGTCCTTGCTCATCGCCCATACCTCCCGCTGCCGGTTTGGCGGCATATCCAGCGCCCGGCAAGCCCCTCACCGGGCGTAAGGCATGGCTGTAAAAGCAGGGCCGGCAGGTCTCCCTGCCGGCCGCTGACCGATTGATTCGGTGCCGCGCTGCTCAGTATTTCACGGCGCAGCCATAGGGCTTGGTCACAGGATTCGTCACTGGCCCGCCGGCAGCAAGTTCCGAAAGGGCCAGCGTCACATAATTGGTGGCCGTTTCGATATCCTCGACCTTGGCCGACGGGATCGAATCGATGGCGCCGTCATAGGCCAGTTCGCCCTGGGGCGTGATGATATACATATGCGGTGTCGTCTTGGCGCCGTAGAGACGGCCGATATCGCCGCTCTCGTCGAGAATGACATGGGCGGGCGCGGCCCCCCGGGAGGTCGTCAGCTCATTGGCGCGCTCAGGCGAGACATGGCCCTGCTCACCCGGACGCGAGGAAATCACCGAGAGCCAGACAAAATCGCTGTCGGCGGCCGTCTTCTGCAGACCCTGCATATTCGCCGGCGGCTCCGCATAATGCTTCTTCACGAAAGGACAGCCATCATTCGTCCATTCGAGAATGACGGTCTTGCCGGCAAACTCTGACAGCGAAACGGTTTCACCATTGGAATCGATGCCGGCGAAGGCTGGCGCGGCCTGCCCGATTGCGGCGGCCGGTGCAGCTTCGGCGGTGGACGCAATCAAGGCGCCGGCTGTCAGGGCAACGGCTGCGGTCATGCCGGCAGCCAGGCTCAAATGGCGGCGGGAAAGGATCATTGATCACTCCTTGCTGATAAAATCTCGAATGTGAGCGGAAACTATAGCCCTAGCGGCCTTCAACAAGTCCAATGACAAGTTCTTGATTGAGAAGTTCCGGCAGGATCTGCGGCTCACTCGCCCCGGCCGGGTACCAGAGATACATCGGCACCCCTGCCCGGCCGCGCTTTTTCAGTTCATCGGCGATGACAGGATCCTTCTGCGTGAAGTCGGCAACAAGGAAGGCGACATTTGCCTCGTTGAACGCCTGCTGGACACGGCGGGTTTTGAGCGTCGTCAGCTTGTTGACCTGGCAGCTGGCACACCAGCTGGCGGTGAAGTCCACGAAGACCGGGCGGCCTTCGGCGAGCATCGACTCGACCCGTTCGGGGGTCCAGGCCGCCTCGCCATAAGTGCCGTTGAAAGCAATCTCGCTGCTGCCGTTGAACGGCAAAGACGGTACATTGGCCTGCACGGCTGGGTAGATGAAGGCGCCGGCAAGCGCCACAACCGCCACGCCCTTGCGCAGGGGCCCACCTTGCCGGGCAAGCCAGATGGCAAAGACCAGCGCCGTCGCACCCGCAAGCGTCCATCCGGCCGCGCCTGGCCCCGCGAGACCGGCCACCACCGACAGGAGCCAGGCGGCCGTCAGGAACATCGGGAAGGCAAAAGCCTGTTTGAGCGTTTCCATCCACCGGCCCGGTTTCGGCAGCAAGCGGTGCAGCCCGGGCACAAAGCTGAGGATCAGGAAAGGCAGCGCCATGCCGAAGCCCATGGCAAAGAAGACAATCACGACCGCGAGCGCCGGCTGGCTC
>CAYQRX010000463.1:0-1998 GCA_964419865.1 uncultured Hyphomonas sp.
GGCCAAAGCCGGCCATGCCGCCCCAAGCCATCGCGGTCGCGCGGAACTCGTCATCCCCGAAGGCGCCAACGCCCCAGCCGACCCCGATACCGGCGCCGGTGGCCAGAATATAGGCCAGTGTGATTCCGAAATAGACGGCGGCACGCAGGAGCACGAAAGGCAATGTTCGGCCCAACAGTCCGAGAGCTTGTCCGATATTGAAATCCCACATGGCTCCGCTTCCTTTTGGGGCGATCAGCTTGAAGGTTGAGATGCGGGGGCAGTCTGTTCGCCCCCGAAATGGCGTCGCAGCCAGGCATTGATGTCATTGGCGACCTGCCCAGGTCCATCGCCCGATACGCCCCAACGTGACAAGGGCACCCGTGTTGCCGGGCGGGTGTTGCGAAAAACCAGAACCACCTTCGAGGTGCTGCGGTCCTCTCGCGAGGTATGGCTGCGGTCAAGTTCGGCACTGTCGAGCGCCTCGAGCGGATAGTCCCGCTGACGCGTGCCGAGACGCGATGTCCGGATGATGCTGACCAACCCCGACCCTGCGTCCAGCCTGAGCCGTGTGCGCTCGGACAGGGCGATATATCCCGCGAGAAAGGCCCCGTTCAGCCCGACCAGCAGCCCCAACGCGGTCAGGATTTCGCCCCCGATCAGATTGGCCAGCCCGATCAGGGTGATCGGCAGGACAGGCAGCATAACGAACCACAGGATAAAGCGCGGTATCGCCAGTTCCAGTTCCAGTCGTTCGAGCGTGTTCGTCTCAATACTCATGACGGGTTTCCCTTTCCCTGGCGGGAAAGCCAGCCATTGACGACGCCCGTCAGATGCGCCACCTCTTCGGGATCCGGGCGGAACATGGGCACTATGATCTCGCGCCGCTCTGGTCCCGATCCGCGAATCAGCACCAGCCGGGTCTCATCGTTTCCTACCGCCGTGCCATAGTGCGCGACACTTTCCAGCTTGTGCAGGTCCGAGAGTGCAAATGTCTCTTCACGCCGCCCGCGCAATGTGGTCACACGCAGCCGGACAAGACCGGCATGCCTGTCCAGGCTCAGTTGAGTCAGTTGCACCAACTCGTGCATGTAGAGCCAGCCGATCAGGCCCACCATGGCCAGCACGATGATCCCCGTTCCGGTCGCACCATCCCCGATGGCTGCCAGGCCCGCCGCGATCGCCACCAATATCACCGACGCAGCAATCACCGCCCGCCGGACCGGACGATTCTCGATCTCCAGCACGCTGTCGGAGATTTGCGTCACGCGCAGCGGATCAGCCAGAAACTCGGCCAGTGTCATGGGCCGGCACCCAACCACGTGTCGATCCGTCCCTCGACGTCGCGACAGTCGTCCGGGGCATCCTGGCGGCATAGAGTTGCCGAAAAGCTGGCCTGGATGCGGCCTTCATCCCCAAGATCCAGCACGTCGATCGACATCTGCGGCGGCTCTTCCTCGCTTTCCCAGATCGCGCCCGCCAACGCCCCGCGATCGGGCCGCATGTCGATGGTCAGACCGGCGGGCGGCGTATCTCCGGAAGGCTTGCCGTGAAAAATCAGGCCGATGGAAATGCTGCCGTCGCCAAGTGCATGCAGTTCGATCATGGTCAGCGGGCCGATATCGGTGATCTGCACCATCGCCGAACCATCATCCTGACGCATCACCTGCCAGTTCAGTTCTTCACCGTCCAAGTTTGCCCCGATCTCGCCGATGGCGTCCAATGCACCAGCGGGGGTTGCGATTCCGAGGGCCAGGACAAGCGGGACAAGCACCTTCATTGGCATTCCTATCGGCTGATCAGCTGTTCGCGGACGCCCCGCGCCGAATTGCGTTTTGTTCCCATCGCCTCATTGGCCGAGAAGAAACTGATGATCCCGTCCGAGCGCCGCGCACCGGTGCCGAATTGCCATTCGAATTGCGGCGCCGAGGCAATCGGGCAATCCTGAACCAAAGCCCATTCGAAGGGCTCTGCGGGGGGCTCGGAACCCGTTGAGGTCAACATGTAAAACTGCGGGTC
>CAYQRX010000464.1:0-1997 GCA_964419865.1 uncultured Hyphomonas sp.
CGGGGGGCTACCGTCGCGGCCGTGGTGTTTCCCTGAATGCGAATTCGTCAACGTGGATCACGGTGAAGACGGCATCAAATGCTTCGCCATCCATCCGGGCGGCGTGGCCACCGAGCTGGGGCGGAACATGCCCGAGGAATTGCACCCCTATCTCACCGACAGCCCCGATCTGGCCGCGGGCTTTGTCGTCTGGCTGGCCTCGGGCAAGGCGGATTGGGCCAAAGGCCGCTATCTCAGCGCGAACTGGGATGTAGAGGAGCTGATATCGCGCAAGGACGAGATTGTCAGGGACGATCTGTTGGTGAACCGCCTGCGCACCAAGGCCTGACCGGGGGCGTCCTGGCCCCGCATCTTCGCGCGGCGGGACCACCGGCAAGGTCCAGCTGTGGTGGTGCAGCCCGGGGGCGTTTCGCCCATCCGGCCTCCGGTGCCGGCTCGGCTTTTATCGTTGTTCCAGAAGTCCCGCGGCGGCGGCCTCGAACGCCGCGGGGTTTTCCAGCGCCGTCGCCAGCAGCATCCCGCCCTCGAGCGCAGCGATGACCTGCATCGCACGCGCCTCGGACAGGCCGGATTGCGTCAGGCGGGGCAGGCCCAGTTCAAAGAATCGACGCGCTTCGATCAGCGCCTTGTCGGGCAGATCGCGGGACGCCGCACTCAGGGCGCCGCACAGGCACATCCTTCCGTCATCCCTCAGCGCCCGCCTGGCCGACAGTTTCTTTGGGGGAAGAGGAGTTCCTCAAGCCGCCTTGGCGGATTTCAAGGAAGCGTAGAAACTGCTCTCGAGGTCTAGGTAGCCGGTGAAGGACACGGGATCCCCGAAGGGCAGGATCTGTGTCGCCCAGAAGCCGCCAAATCCGTTCGCGCGGTCGATCCAGTAGAACAGGTTTGCCAGCCCCGCCCAGCCGAGCGCGCCTGCCGGTCGGCCGGTCGGGGCCTCATCGTCATTGACCATGAAGC
This sequence comes from uncultured Hyphomonas sp., assembly GCA_964419865.1. Lineage (GTDB taxonomy): Bacteria > Pseudomonadota > Alphaproteobacteria > Caulobacterales > Hyphomonadaceae > Hyphomonas. The sequence goes on from CAYQRX010000464.1 coordinate 958, forward strand.
TGTAGGACCACGATTTCGGGAGGCCGGGAAAGAACTCGGCGTCGTTCGAAAGCGATGGGATCACGCCCGGCAACATGCCGATCTTCTTGTCGCCCAGGTGATTCTGCGCTGCCATCGCGACGGTTTCGGGTTTCAGAACGCGGCCATGAGGGCCCATCCCGTCGTTCAGCCACATGCGGATGAACTTCATGTAGTCGCCAACCGTCCCATAGAGCCCATGCCCGCCCATGTGGATTTCCGGCTTGTCGGGCAGCTCGAAATCCATCGGTGTCAACGAACCGTCCGCGCCGCGGGCATGCATGACGGCCAGCCGCTTGCGCAGCCCGTCATGCAGTTCGAACGTCATGTCCTCGATCCCGAGCGGCTCGAATATGCGGGTCTGGAAAACCTCGCCCAGCCGCTTTCCGGTGATGGCTTCGACCACCTGTCCGGCCCAATCCATGTTGGTGCCATATTCCCACTTGTCGCCCGGATCGAATTGCAGCGGCGTCATGAGCGACGCCTTCGACGCGGTGATGACGCTCGGCTGACCTTTTTCCTGCGCAAGCCGATTATAGGTCTCGCTGAAGAAGTCATAGCCGAAACCACCGGTGTGCAACAGCAGGTGCTTGGTGGTGACCGGGCGTTTCGGCGCGCGCAGTATCGGCTCGCCGGCCGGGTCGAACCCGTCGATGACCTGTAGCGTACCGATGTCGGGCGCGTAGTCACTCGCTGGCGCATCAAGATCGAGCTTGCCTTCCTCGACAAGCTGAAGCACCGCAGTAGCGGTGATCGCCTTGGTGGTCGAAAATATGGCGAAGGCATCGTTGGTGGTCATAGGAGTATCGCCGTCGATCCGTCGCAGCCCCGCAGCGCCTTCGTAGATGTTCTGCTCGCGGTCCGTAACCATCGCGACGACACCCGGCACGCGCGGGTCCGAAGTGACGACCTTTTGCAGCACGTCGTCTGCATTGAAGTGATGACGCATAGTCTCCTCCCTTTTTTGACATACATTCCCCAAGTGGCATGCCGTCTGACGTGAGTTTCGCCTGAATCCGACC
>CAYQRX010000465.1:0-1996 GCA_964419865.1 uncultured Hyphomonas sp.
ACCGCTGGATCTCATCTGCCATCTGCCGGAAAGATGCCGCACCAATAGATATCCGGTTACCGCTGGGCACTTCCATCTGAGCCCGCCCGATCGGGCCGCCCATGTCGGCTGGACGGCCGACAAGCAGTCCTTCGTCATTGCCATGGAAAATAGCTTCATCGAACGCACGATCGGCAACGCCTTCGACGGGCGCGTGCCCGAGATCAGAGGTAGAGCGGCGCTCCGCGACCCGGCGGTCGAGGAGCTGATAGCCTGCCTCAGGCGCAGCTTGACCGACGATAGCCGCTGCGGCGGGCTCTGCCTAGACCTCGTCGGCACATCGCTCGCTCTGCGCGTGTTCGAGACCTATGGCGAAAACAGCAAGCCGCCGCCGTCAATCCGGGGCGGTCTCGGCGCCTCACGCCGGCGACGGATCGTCGACTTCATCGAGGCGCATTTGGACGAAGATACCGGGCTCGCGGCGCTCGCCGCGGAAGCGGGACTCAGCCCACACCATTTCGGCAAGGCCTTCAAGGCGACGTTCGGCAAGCCGCCCTGCCGCTACATCACCGAGCGGCGGATTCTGAAGGCAAAGGAGATGCTGCTGACGGACCGCGCGTCGATCACGGATATCGCGCTTGCCCTTGGCTTTTCCAGCCACAGCCATTTCACGGACGTGTTCCGCAAGATGACGGGGACGACGCCTTCGCTGTTTCGCAGGAATTGCGCCTGACCGGAGACATTGATCGACATATGTCCGTAGGCCTCCGGCGCCATTCCGTATTATGATGGCTGGAGCAGCGCCTCGCACCCGAAGCCCGGAGGCAGCCCGAACGGATGCCATGGATGGGCAAGGCATGGAGGACGGGCACATGGCCAAACTCGATCCCGAGATCGTCGACGAGGTGCCGTGGGCGGACGAGATCACGTCCTATGACGAGGACCACTTTATCACTTGCCCCTTGCCGCCTCTGCTGCTGTTTACGGTGCTTGCCTTGCTGAGCGGGGCGCGCTCCTGCCGGGACATCTTCACCTTCCTTTCTGGTGATCGCGGTGGACCGAGTATGCTGGCGGGTTTCCGATTTGGGAGAATCACCTTGTGCCCGGCCGCCACGTAACCGATCACAAGATGAGGATTTTCATGAAGTTCCGTCAAACTCATTCGACAGCCGTCTCGGCGGTGAAGGCGTCGATCAGCCTTGCCACAGCCTATCGCATCGAGACCGATCCGCGGCTGCCGTCGCAGAAGAAGACATCGCGCGGACGACGGCGCCCTGACCCTCTTACCGATATTTTTGAGGCGGAAGTCGCGCCGTTGCTGAAGGCGGCTCCGGGCATCCGGCCGGTAGCCATCTTCGAAGAGGTGATGCGACGGCATCCCGAACTGGGCAGCGGCGTGCGCCGCACGCTGGAGCGGCGTATCCGTTCCTGGCGGGCCATCCATGGTGAAGAACAAGATGCCTTCTTCCGCCAGGTGCATAGCTCCGGCGGCGCCGGCCTGTCGGATTTCACCGACATGGCGGCCTTCGGCGTCAACCAGTGCCGGCCAGCGACTCGATCACCGGCTCTATCATTTCCGGCTTGCCTATTCCGGCTTCGCGGACACCCATGTCGTGCTCGGTAGCGAGAGCTTCGTGGCACTGGCGGAAGGGCTGCAGAACGCGCTGTGGTCGCTCGGCTGCGTCCCACACGAACATCGTAGCTGCAGCCTGTCGGCCGCCTGCCGCAATCTGGACAAGGACGCGCGCGAGGATCTGACACGCCGCTGTGAGGAGCTTTGCGCCCACTACAGCATGCGGCCGACCCGGCGAAGACGACGGAGGTCCTGCTTAAAGGGATTGCCTCTGGCTTCGGCTTCTTCGGCGAAGTTCCACATTCGGCGCGGTTCGACAACATGAAGCTGGCCGTGGTCAAGATCATGCCCGATGGCCGGCGCGAGCGCACGGCTGCGTTCACCCGCATCGTCAGCCACTTCGTGTTCACAGGCGTAGCTGGTCCTTCACCGCCATGGTCGCAG
>CAYQRX010000466.1:0-1994 GCA_964419865.1 uncultured Hyphomonas sp.
GAGGACAAGCCGCACAGCGTGTTCGCGCACCTCAGATGCTCCACCTTACTCTGGAGCTGGCGCCTCCAGCAAACCCGGCGCGATTCGAACAATCTGCCGTCACGCGGCCAACGTGTCTCCTCAGAAAAGGCTTGACCGGAACGGCCAAGTTACCGAAGTAACGACCCTAGCCTGATCCCGCGGGTTAAGGTGGTTGACACAATATGGCTCTATATGGATTCCGTTCAGGATAAATGGGGTAAGTGATCAGAGCACTTGGTGGATGGCAGCAGTTGTTCCCCGTGGCATGGGGATGAGCCTACTATGCCGAAGTCAGCAAAAAGAACCATCGACTGTTCCTCGCATATGCGGGGATTACTAATAGAAATTGGCAGTGAAGCGGCACAAGGAAAGGCTATTTTCTGATAATGATATGATTGTCTTAAAAAAAATCACCCATAGCGGGAGTTCACAAAGATGTGGCAATGATTTCAATCTCATTACCGATCCCTGGATCCCGGTTCGTCGCTCCGATGGCGGTCCCCGCATCATCCGCCCCGACCAGATCGCCGAGCCGGGCGTCATCTTTCCCGACTGGCCGCGCGCCGATCTGAACATAGCCTGCCTGGAACTGCTGGTCGGCTTCGTGTTCCTCGCCGATCCGCCCGCCAATGCGCAGGACTGGCGGGTCCGCAAGCCGGATCCGCCGCGCCTGCGTGAACGGCTCGCTCCGCTTGCGTCGGCCTTTAACCTGATGGGGGACGGTCCGCTCTTTCTGCAGGACTTCGATCCGCTGGAAGGCGCGCCGAACCCGCCCGACATGCTGTTCATCGACTCGGCGGGCGGCAATACCGCGCGCAACAATGCCGACCTGATGGTCCGGCGGAACCGCTATCCCGTGCTGGACCCGGCCCTGGCGGCGATGGCGCTTTATACGCTTCAGGCCCATGCGCCTTCGGGTGGGGCAGGGAACCGGACTTCGATGCGCGGCGGTGGGCCCATGGTGACGCTGGTCGATCCGGGCAAGGGAAGCCTTTGGGATCTGGTCTGGGCCAATGTGCCGGATGGTTTGCCCGCCGGCTCGGCGGTGTTGCCCTGGATGTGCCCGACCCGCACCTCCGAGGCGAAGGGGTCCGAGGTCTATCCCGACGCCGCCCACCCGGCCGAGGCGTTCTTCGGCATGCCGCGTCGCCTGCGGCTGGTCGGGGAGGAGACGATCTGCGGCGTGATCCAGAAGCCCTACGGCGCCAATTATGCCGGGTGGCAGCATCCCTTGACCCCCTATTACCGGCAGAAGGCAGGTGCCGAGCTTCTGCCTCTGCACCCTCGTGCCGGCGCCTTCGGCTATCGCAACTGGCTGGGCGTGGTGACGGAGATGCCGGGGGATGAGGGAGACCTGCGTCGTCGTGCGCAATGCCTGGACAGCTATGAGCGGCGGGTGCTGCCTCAAGACAGGGCGGGAGCCGGCGTCATCGTGGCCGGTTGGGCGATGGATAACATGAAACCGAGGGACTTCACCTGGTCGCGCCAACCACTTCTGCCCCTGGAAAACCAGGCTGGGCTGACCTTGATCGGCATGATCCAGTCGGCGGAAGCTTTCGGCCTCGCCCTGCGTGGTGCGCTGAAGGTTGTCGCCGGCGAGGGCAGCGCGCTCGAGGTGCTGCGCGAGGAATTCTTTACGGCAACGCAAGCCGGTTTCGAGACAGGCCTCGGCGAATTGCTGGCGGGCACCCCGCCCGTGGAAGTCGCCTTGCGCTGGATCCGTGCGATGGAGCGGGTGGCACTGGAGATCTTCGGCCGGCAGGCGCTGCCGGGGCTGGACCAGCTGCGGGCCGAGGCGATAAAGCAGGTGATCGACGCGCGCGAGGGGCTGCGTACGACCTTCGCCGGCTGGCGCAATCCCGGCAAGGACGCCTATCTGAAGCTGGGCCTCGAACCTCGACCCCGCAGGAAGGCGGCCGCATGAGCGATGCGACAAAAAATCCCGGCCAGATCGCCTTTGGCTGGTGGAGGCG
>CAYQRX010000467.1:0-1989 GCA_964419865.1 uncultured Hyphomonas sp.
GGCCGGGCTGGCCTCGCAGGCCGAGACCACGGCGGGTTAGGCTGTTCGCGCGGATTTTCAGAAAAAGTTTGCGATGAAGGTCGTTTTGGCCTTGCACCCCCCCGGCGCTCACTCTAAATCACCGGCTCACAGCGGACCCGTAGCTCAGCTGGATAGAGCACCAGACTACGAATCTGGGGGTCGGGCGTTCGAATCGCTCCGGGTCCGCCATTTCTCCCATTGAAGATGCTAGACAATTAAAGCGCCTCCTTACTGGGGATGTGGTGGCTTGCAGCCGGTTTGCAAAAGCTGTTGCCGGGCTGTTCTCAAATGCCAGGATCGCCGCCTTGGATAGCGCCGGGGTCATGGCCAGATACTTCTCCAAGATCCGGGTGGCCGATTGCAGCGTGCGGCCGGTGACGGCGCAAATCTGCGGGATGGCGTTCCCGGCCTCGGGCAGCAACGTGACAGCCGTGCCGCGCACATCATTGAAGCGCAGATACTCGGCTTTCTGCGCCTTCGGCAGCTCGGCATAGCCTTCCGGACGCAAACCGCAGGCGACCATGTGCGCCGACCATTGCTTGCCCGGTTCCTTGTCGTTGCCCTCGGTGAACCAGGGACGGCCATCGGGGCGGGTCAGGATATAAGGCCCTGCCCGGCTCATGCCGTCCAGCATCCGCCGCAGGGCTTGCGAGACATGGATCCTCACGCGCGCCTTGGACTCGTTCTGGCGCAGACTGATCGTTTCGCCCTGGCAGTCTGCCCAGGTGCGCATGGCTCGTGTTGCAGAACCGGCTGCAAAACTTGTAGTGCCCTTCCGGCAAGGGCTTGTAGCAGCGAACGCAGCGCGTCCGCTCGGTCAGGGTTCCTGCGTTGATCGTCCATTCCGGTTGCCCCTCATGCCAATCCGGGCGCTCGGCCCCGACGAGTTGAAAAGCCTCAGCCATCAGGTCGCGCACCATCAGGTCGGCCGAGGTCCAGCCCCAGCCTTGGCGGCAGGAATCGGCGCGGAGCGCGGCTCGTAGCGGCCCCTCAAGACCGAAGATCGATGCCGTCTCGCCCGTCTCGAAAGCCAGGCGCACCAGCCCGGCCAGATCCTTGACCATGGCGCGAAACCGGCCGGCGCCGATGCGGCCGCGCAGGGCATCGCGTTCGCGGTTCCGCTCCCCGCGCAAACGCCGTTTCATCTCGGACTGTTCATGGCAGTGCAAGAACATGGGACGCGCGGAAATGATGCTCTCGCACGCGGCATTGGCGATTGACACGAATCTCATTCCATGTTTACTTTATCGTATACAAAAACATCTAAACCGATACGAAATCGCGTCGGTGCCATGGTCCGGACGATGCAGGCGGCAATCCAGCCCCAGCCAGACACCAGTCTTGGACCTGCACATGACGCGTGACCCGTAAGGGACGCATACGCCGCCAGATCCCGGCAAAGGGACGCAACAACAGGGAGACGACGAATTGAAATCTGATAAAGCGACCACCATCGGCCTGGGCCTCGTCATGGCGATGTCCTCAGCCGCCCATGCGGATACCCTCCAGAACATCATCGACAAGGGCGAAGTCGCGATCGGCGTCAAGGCCGACTTTGCCCCATGGGGGATGCGCGACACGAACGGCAACGTCGTCGGCCTTGAAATCGACCTAGCCAACGATCTTGCCCGCAAGCTGAGCGAGCAGGCGGGAAAAGAGATTACCGCAAGAACCGTCGTGGTCACGACGTCCAACCGGATGGAGTTCCTGGAGCAGGGCCGGATCGACGTCCTTCTTGCAACCATGGCAGATACACCCGAGCGCAGAAAGGTCGTCGGCATCCTGCAGCCCAGCTATTACTCGTCCGGCATCGCTGTCCTTGCGAAAAAGGACAGCGGGATTGACGGCTGGGAAAGCCTCGATGGGAAAACCCTCTGCGGAATTCAGGGGTCATGGTTCAACAAGGATTACGGCCGGCTCTGTTGCACAAATCCTGTGAGGGATTCATCTTGTGAATCCAGTATGGTA
>CAYQRX010000468.1:0-1986 GCA_964419865.1 uncultured Hyphomonas sp.
CACGCCTTCACGATTTCACCGGCAGCTTTCTACCACGCTGCTGCAAAGCTCGCCCTTCGCGATGTCTGGGAACACACGCCGAAGCTGACGATGTGGGGCATTGGCTCCGGCGGTCCACGGCGGAAGGACGATGGGCGCTGGGAAGATTTCCGGGAGATGAACGCTAGGTTCAAGGAAGCGCGCTCGGAACTGCTCGGTGACGGCGCCGTGAAGCCGTTCCTTGCTTCGCTAGCCTTCCTCGGTCGGGTTACGCCGACAAAGACCATTCGGAAGGGAACGGGAAGCTACTGGCTGAAGCACATCGCGGAAAACTTCGCATGCAGCTACCCAGAGGGCGAAAAGCTCGGCCCGACCTATGTGGCGAACGGCGTGTTGATTGCGGCTGCGCTACATGCTGGCTTCAAGATGAAGACCTATGTCGATAATCTTGGCTACGATGAGTTGAACGTCAGCTTCAACATGTCGAAGCCTTGCGTTGAGGAACTCGACTATGAAGTGCGCCCAGACGGTGCACGGACGCAGGATCGACGGCACCGCGAGGCCATGAAGCGGAACCGGCACTATCCCTTTGGGTCAGCGACATTCTGATAGCCGCCAATGTGGTCGCGCGGCGAACGAACGCTCGCGCAACCACGCCTTCTCTCCGCGATTGGCGGGGGAATCAGGCACGGGCCAACGTGATCAATCGCAGCAGCGCCGAAGTTCCGACAAATGCCCCACCGATGATGCAGAAGATTTGCCGCCAGATTTCGGACAGCACGGCTTCCTTGGTGACGCCATGGACCAGCGCATAGCCCGCGACGGCGGCGGGCGCGGCGAAGATCAGCGCCACGATCAGGCGCAGGATCGGTGAGCGCAGCGTGTCGAACAACAGCGCCAGCACGCCGAAGGCAGCGACGGCGGCGACAAAACCGACAAGGCCCGCGCCGATGAATCCCGCGCCGGTCTGATAGGCGAACTGCGCGGCGGTGACGCCGAGCATGAAAGGCAAGGCGTAGGTGGCGAGCGTATAGGCCAGGACGCAAAGCCCGGCGATCAGCACGACGCTCATCAGCATGACGGCGACTATTGTTCTCCTCCTTCATGGTGGTTGCGACCGTGGCGACGGTCGAGGTGATCGGGCCGCGCGACTGCGCGGCCCGCGATTTTTTCGAACGGAAAGAAAGCCGGGGCCGCTTGCGCGCCCCCGGCCTTCCTTGCTCATTCCGCTGCGATGGCGAAATGGGCATCGTGTGCTTCCTGCGTGGCGGTGGGCTCGACGGATGCAAGGGCGAACGTCTCGGCCTGCTGGTCGAGCCATGCGGGGCGCGCGGTGCGCAGCACGGGCGGAAGCCAGCCGGTTCCGGCCAGAAGCTGCTCGGCAGCTTCGGCCATCTCCACCTTCTTCTTGTCCGCAATCCGCTCCGCTGCCTCGTCGCCAAGGGCTTCGCGCACGGCGGCGGCGATATGGGCCTTGGTCATGCGCCCGAAATAGCTCCGCACGGTCGGCGTCCAGTGCGCCGTCATGTCGAGCGTCACCGCCGTCGCCAGCTTGTCCGCCGTTTCATGGGCGCCGCGTTTGCTGGTTTCCCACGGCAGTTTCACCGCATTGACGGTCAGCGAGGCGCAATGCGCGAGCAAGGCCATGAGGCTCGCATGGTCGAGACCGGCGACAAAGCCCCAGAGGTCGGCCACATCGCGCGGCATGTCCGCCGCCCATCCGGTGTGGCGGTCGTCCAGCATCTTCGCCGCCGCCGTGTCCTCGATGCCGTCCGCGTGGGCGGCGAGGTAATTGCTGGTGGGGCTGATTTCGAGGCAATGGGCCGTGCTGCCGTCCCGGTAGAAGGTCTGCGCCGCCAGCGTGTGAATAACGGCGATCAACGCCATATCCGGCTGCTCGCCAAGGGCGAGGCGCAGGCCGAGGGTGCGATGCGCGGTCAGGTCGCGAATGAGGGAATCGGGCAGCGGCTTGCCAGCATCCCCGGCCTCTTCTTCCGGCTCCGGTTC
>CAYQRX010000469.1:0-1971 GCA_964419865.1 uncultured Hyphomonas sp.
CGTCGACGCGCCGCTGCCGTTGGTGGAAGCCTGCGATCCCAAGGGACTCTATGCGAAGGCCAGGGCGGGAAAAATCACACATGTCCCCGGCATCGATGTGCCCTACGAGGCGCCGGAGGCGCCGGAATTGCGGCTCACCTCCCACGACGCGCCAGCCAAGGCGCTGGCCGATCGAGTTCTCCATCTCTTGCAACTCGGCCGCACCCTCAAAGTAACCGATAACTAGGGAGCCTTCGCCCAAAATGTACAGCACGGCGGATAGCCATTTCCGAATCGACGCGGGGTCGCGCCTCCATGCCGATCTCTGATCCCCGCGACACCCTCTCTCACGCGCTTCCCGATCAGGCCGGCGGCGACCAATTTCATCTGGCGGGCGCAAGGGCCGTGATCGCCACGATGCACGGCAAGGAGCGTGTGATCGCCCCGTTGCTCAGCGAGGCGCTTGGCCTCGATTGCGTTGTGCCCTCGGCCTTCGATACCGACCGCTTCGGGACCTTCAGCCGCGAGATCGAGCGGACCGGTTCGCAGCTCGATGCCGCACGTGCCAAGATCGCCGCGGCGTTCGAACGCGTACCGCATGCACGTGTGGCAGTCGCAAGCGAAGGCAGCTTCGGGCCACATCCCCAAATTCCCTTCGTCCCGCTCGGCCGCGAGATTGTCGTAATGAGGGACCGCGTCAGCGGTCTCGAATTGATCGGTCATTATGCGGGCCTATCGACGAATTTTGGCCACGCGGTCGTTACGGACCTGGCCGGCGCCAGTGCGTTCGCCGAACGCGCGCGATTTCCCGGACATGGGGTGATCGTCATGGGCTGCGTCGATCAGCAGCCGGCGCCCAGGTGCGCGTTGATCAAGGGCATTGACGCTTGGGCCGAACTGCAAAGGGCGATTGAGGAGGTGATCACGATCTGCGGCGCCGCCTTCGTTGAGACCGATATGCGCGCCCATCGCAACCCCACCCGAATGCGCGCCATTAAACGCGCGACGCTGGACCTTGTCCGCCGGTTTCGGAGCCTGTGCCCGATCTGCGCTCGACCCGGATTTGCCATCACCAAACGGCTATCCGGCCTGCCATGCTCATGGTGCGGAGGCCCAACGCTCGCGCTGAAAGCTGATGTCTATAGCTGTGAGGGGTGCGGTTACCGGGAAGAGCGCGCGGTGAAGGCGGCGACAGCGGACCCGGGGCAATGCGGGGAGTGCAACCCGTGACCAAGGGAACGAAGGGAGAGCAGAATGGCCGCTTCCCAATCTCCCGTTGAGCCTCTCCTGGAGGCCGAAAAGCAAATTGCGTGGGTGATCGCCCATCCCCGTCCGTCTTCCCGCACGGCGTCGGATCATTCGAATAGCCAATTTGTTCAGCGCCGATACGGCATAGATGACGAGCAGCGCGCTTCCCGGCCTCAGGATACCGCGCCAATATGCCTGAGCGGTCATCTTCAGGATGACTTTGCTGATGCGGAGCAACAGGCATGTGGCGAAGATGGTCGGTTGTTCAGTGACATAGCGGCGCACGTCGGAGGGGCGGAACATGAATCCGCTCCCTCCATGGCTGGCAGCAGCTCAGATGCGCATCAGATGCGCAAAATGTCGAAGTTGGTGCACATCCTGTTGCCGCCATCACCGAAGCCACCCCTTCTGCCGGATATATATCAGCGGGAGAAGCGCGGCAGCGAGCGTCATGGCGATGGTCACCGTGAAACCCCACTCCCACGACAATTCCGGCATCACGGCGAAATTCATGCCGTAAAACGTAGCAACCAGGGTCGGCGGCAGGAAAACAGCGGTAATGATGGTGAATACCTTGACGATCTGGTTCTGTTTAACGCCAAGGGAGGTCATTACCGACTGTTGGAGGTAGCGCACCTTCTCGTGCTCGAAAGTCGCATGTTCCTTGACACCGGTAATGTCGGCTTGAAGCATTTCGACTTCCGTCCGCAACTCTGTGTCCCGGCTGCCGATCTCGCTGCGCAA
>CAYQRX010000470.1:0-1969 GCA_964419865.1 uncultured Hyphomonas sp.
CACGGTCCTGGACCACGGACACGACCTGCAGCACCGCCTCCGCTTCCTTGGCGTCCGCCACCACGCGGGTCGCCGAGCCGGCCTCGATGGCCCGCTGCAGGTCCACCGCGAACGCCTCGGTGCCGCCGCTGATGTAGAGCGTCTTGAAAGCCAGCTCCTGCTGGCCGCGCGGGCGGAAGCCGCAGGCGGTCAATGGCAGCGCGGCCAGCGCGGCCAGCGCGGCGAGCAGACGGCGGCGGGATGGGCGGTGATTCATGAAGGGATTATACCCGCGCGGGCCTGCGGACCCCCTCCGCATCCTGGATCCCGTGTGTGCCTGCCTCTCGATTGTCCAAGGTAAGTCCTTGAGCCAATGCGCCATCCCGGCCTCGCCACGATCCCGTATAATCCGCGGCATCACATTTGGTCTCACGCCTAGGTGTTCTAGGCTAGGCGAGGGCTGACCATCCGGTCGGTGGCGGCGTGCGGGAGGAAAGAGCAATGAGCGACTCAGGATTCGGCATCACGAGGCATCTGCTTGTTGAAGGGGACGCGCGAGACCTGGCGTTCATTCCAACGGAATCCGTCCATCTGGTATGTACAAGCCCGCCTTACGGTTCCCTCAAGGACTACCCGGACCACCCGAGCCAGCTGGGAAACATTGCTTCGTACGAGCGCTTCCTTGAAGAGCTTGACCGGGTATGGGTCGAATGTCTGCGTGTTTTGGTGCCGGGCGGCAGGGTCGCGTGTGTGGTCGGTGATATCTGTCTGTCTCGCCGCGAGGCTGGGCGGCATCATGTCTTGCCGCTTTCTGGTGATCTGCAAGTGCGTGCCCGGAGGATCGGTTTCGACTGCCTGACGCCGATTCGTTGGCTGAAGGTAGCCAACATCAGACTGGAGGCGTCTCGTTCGGCGCGCTATCTGGGCAAGCCGAATCTGCCTAACGGCGTCGTAAAGAACGACATCGAGCATATTCTGTTTTTCCGAAAGCCTGGCGGTTACCGGAAACCGACCGCCGAAATGGAACGGCGATCGTTCATCGCGGCAGCGGATTATGCGAAGTGGTTTTCGCCGATCTGGACTGACGTTACCGGTCAGTTGCGAAGAGACCATCCGGCGCCTTATCCACGGGAGATTCCGCGTCGACTGATTCGGATGTTTAGCTTCGCTGGCGATACGGTGCTAGACCCCTTCGCCGGAACGGCGACTACCGCGTTGGCGGCGCTAGAGGAGGGCCGGAACAGCATCAGTGTCGAGATCGAGCCGAAATACGTGACCGATGCCGAGGCAAGGATGCGGGGTTCGAAGCTGAGCGGTGTGCTCGAAGTACGGCGACCGAACCGCACTGAAGCCGCCGCGCTGGCCCTGTTTGCGCCCGCTGCGCCGTATGGCGATTGAACAAGTCATTGAGCAGGATCTGTCGGTCCATGGCTACCACCCGCGCACCTCTAGCCACAGCGACCGTCAATCCCATCAGATTGTCCTGGACTTGCTGGGTGCATGCCCGCCCATGGCGAAACGCGCTCTCGACGGCCGGTTGGTGGCGAAGTTGCGGCATCACCAGAAAGTAGGCCATGACGACTGGGTGATCGATTTGGCTCTCGGTACCCCTGCAGGGGCGCCGGTGCCGCCGGAGCCTGGACAGCTAATCCGGTTCGCGCCTCCGGCCATCATCCAGGTGGCGATTGAGTTGAAATCAATCTTTACTGAGCATGGAAAAGCCCGGAGGAATCGACTGCGCGATTTCAACGCGTTTCACAGCTACGCCCACAGCTATGACCCGCGAACAATCGCTGGCGCGTTCCTGATCGTCAATGCGGCTGAACACTTTTATTCGCCGCTGAGGCGCCCCGATGACATCACCAGGCATGGTACGAAAACGCGTTCGGCCCGGGATGTCGCCGGCGAGAGCGTCAGGCTGTTCCGAACCATCAGCTTGCGAAATAGCATTCAGGACCGCGATGGCTTCCAGCCCCGGCGGGTCCTGAAT
>CAYQRX010000471.1:0-1962 GCA_964419865.1 uncultured Hyphomonas sp.
ACGCTCAGCGACGATGTACCCTCAACCCATTTTCCAGCAACTTTAGGACTTCACCCAATCTGCCAGGACCGGAGCCCGATGACCGCATCTCCGATAACGGTGTGTTTCAAGACGCCCGATCGGCCCTACAGGCGCGAATTCCTTGAATGGTAGGGATTTCGCGCCGATTTGGCCGTGAGGTCGCCCCAAAAGCCCCGGTTGTTCGGGGATTTCCCGTCAGGCGGACACAGGTCGAGTCTCCCACCATCGCCATCGGCCGAGATTGTAGGCGATGTTGGCCATGCCGATCGTCGCCTGCGCGCGCTTCAGGCCGATGCTGCGGACGACGCGCTTCATCCGCTGTTTCTGCTGGGCGAAGACGTGCTCGACCGTCGCCCTCACCGCGGACTTCTTCGCATTGGCCTTGGCCGTGCGCTTCGGCATCGGCTTGCCGGCCGGTTTCCGTCGGTGAATCTGGCTGCGCTTGCCGCGGCCGGCCAAGAAATCCTCGTTTGCCTTCGACCGATAGGCGGTATCGGCCCAAACGTCGGAGCCCGTGTTGGTCGGATCGAGCAACCCTTCGCGCAGCCGGGCACCGTCGTGCGCGGCGGCGTCGGTGACCTTCTGCCGGCGGATGAAGCCGTGCCGCTTGTCGATGCCGATGTGGCTCTTGTAGCCGAATTCCGGGATCGCGAGGTCGCGTTTGTTGGTGCCGTCGGCCTCGACCTTGCCCTTGCTGGTCTTAACGGTCCAGCGAGCATCGGTGACCTTCTGCGCCGCCTTCGCCGGCTTGTCCGGCCAGATCTCGGCCGCCGTCTTGCCGGCTTTGATCGCGGCTTTCTCCTCGTCCGTGTTGCGCTGGCGCGGTGCCGCCACCAGGCTGGCATCGACGATCTGTCCGGACATCGGCAAATAGCCAGCGTCCTTTATCGCCCGGTCCAGCCGCTCGAACAGCGGGTCGAAGGCGCCTGCCCGGATCAGCGCTTCCCTGAAGTCCCAGAGCGTGTTGGCATCCGGCACCGGATCGGCGATCGACAAGCCGCAAAAGCGCATCCAAGAGAGGCGATCGCGGACCAGATGCTCAGTCTGCTCAAAGCTCAGCCCGTGCTGCGCCATCAGATAGAGCATCTTGAACTTCAGCACTGCGTCGAACGGCGGCCTGCCGCCCTTCGCACCGTCATGCCGCCCAATCGCCTCGGCCAGAACCGGTCGGAACAGCTCGAAATCGACAATCGCCAGGAGCTTCTCCAGCGGGTCGCCCTGCGCGGAAAGCTCGCCCAGCCGATCCTCCACGCTCCAGAACCCCGGCTGTCTCGGCAATGACTTCCTCCCTGCTCTCTTGCCGGAAAATTAGTCGATCATCGTCCGATCGACGAGGTTACCGGAGGTGTCCGCGTGATCTCGCGTTCATCCGGACACACAGCCGCCACCGCCCGCCTGCAAACCGCCCGGGCTTATGCTCCTCTTACAAGGCTCACCATCTACCTATTGAAAACAAAAGCGTTCGCTAGCGTCACTTGTATCGGGCCTGTCGTGTCAAGCTCACGTTCATAGCTCAGCATTCCTTGGTGGGTTGATGTGCGTGGGCGTCCAGGTATTGGTCTGAGCCGGCGGTGAGCTGATCCAGGTTGGGCCCCGAGGCACGGATGCGAGGCAGCTCACATCAACTTATATCCGGTCGGATCGCTGATCCGGACCATAATCCTGCGTGCACGGGCACCAAGGCGGGCGGGACCCATCTTTTGGACGGCTTCTCACAGCCCATGACGCTACGGTCGCGCGCCCTCTCTGGACCGATCGCCGTGATAGGCCCGGCTTCAGGCCTTGACCACGGCGCCGGTGGGGATCAGGCCGGTCTCGAGATAGCGCCACAACACCACCAGGAGCTTGCGCGCCAAGGCGAGGATGGCGATCCGTCGGATGCGCCTCTTGGCGGTGCCGACCCTGGCCGTGAACCAAGAGGTCAGCGCGCTTTCGGGCTGG
>CAYQRX010000472.1:0-1953 GCA_964419865.1 uncultured Hyphomonas sp.
GAAGGACAGCCGGCGGGCGGCGGCTTCGAAGGCGCGCAGGGCGTTCAGCGGGGGCAGGCGGTCAGTGGAATCGGCCATGGTTAGTTTCTCTAAATGATCGCTGTAGGGGTTGCCCGTTGCTGCCGAGGCGTCAAGGAGGTTTTGTGAGGGCGTCCGTTCAGTGTCACTAACAAGAGAGAAGCGCCCATGCGCCAGTTCCCTGCCTTCTTCAAGCTCGAAGGCACTCGGATCGCCGTTTTCGGCGATGGCGAGGAGGCTGCGCGCAAGCTGCGTCTCTTCCGCGATTCGGGCGCTGAGGCCGTGCTGATCGGCGGTTTCTCCGAAGCGGCCTTGGCCGCTGAGTTCGGCGGCTGGGTGAGGGTGTTCCCGCGCAGCGAAACTGTGGCCGCGCTCGACGGCGCGCGCCTTGCGATCATCGCTGAGAGTGACGAGACCACCCGCGCCGCAGCGCTTGCAGCCGTCCGTGCCCGCGCCATTCCGGTGAATGTCGTCGACCAGCCGGAGAATTGCGACTTCACTGTGCCCTCGATACTCGACCGCGGCGAGATCGTCGCTGCTGTGGGCTCGGGCGGAGCCGCGCCGGTATTGGCGAAATCGGTCCGCGCCAAGCTCGAAGTGCTCCTGCCGCAGCGGATCGGCGAGCTTGCAGGCCTTGCGAGATCGCTGCGCGGTTTTGTGGCCGAGGCAATTCCAGACAAGGTTGCGCGCCGGCGCTTCTGGGAGCGCGCGCTCTCCGGGCCCGCTGCTGACGCAGCCTATGCCGGCGATCTCGAACGCGCCGACATGCTGATACGGTCAGCGGCGCGTCAGGCAGGGCGGGCCCGCGGTGTCGTTCACATCATTGGCGCTGGCCCTGGCGATCCGGAACTCCTTACCCTGAAGGCGCTACGTCTCATTCAGGAAGCCGACATTGTCTATCATGACCGTCTCGTCAGTTCAGAGATCATTTCCCTGATCCGGCGCGATGCGGCGCGAGTGCCGGTCGGCAAGTCGAAGGGCGACCATTCCGTCCCGCAGGCAGAAATCCATGCGCGCCTGGTCGCCTCTGCCCGGGAAGGCCTGCGGGTTGTGCGTCTGAAGGGTGGTGATCCCTTTATCTTCGGCCGGGGCGGGGAAGAACTCGAAGCGGTCCGCGCTGAAGGCATCGAAGCTCATGTCGTGCCCGGCATTTCCTCCGCCCTCGGATGCGCCGCCTCGGCCGGCGTGCCGCTGACCCACCGTGACCATGCTCAGACGCTGACCTTTGTGACCGGCCATGCCAAGGAAGGCGGTGTGCCGGATCTCGACTGGGCTGCGCTGGCGCGCCCGGCGCAGACGGTCGTCGTGTTCATGGGGGTCGATACCGCGCCCATCATTGCCGACCGCTTGATTGCAGCGGGCCGCGCACCAGCGACCCCCGTCGCCGTCGTCGAGAATGGCACCCGCGCCAACGAAGTGCGTGTCTTCGGCACGCTCGAGGAGTTGCCCTATCTCGTCAAGGAAGAAGGTATTGCCGGCCCGGCCCTCCTGATTATTGGAGAAGTTGCCGGGCTTCCTGCCGAACAGGGCCGCATCGCCCCGATCCTCATTGAAGCCGCCGGCCAGCCCTGGTTCCGGCCTGAACGTCTTCCCGAACACGTCAAGGAATCTGCAGCATGACCTCCGTTCGCCCGAAACTGAAGCCTGAGACCCCGAAATCCGTAACGGCCTGGGACACGGCGACCGGCCGCTCCGTCTGGCTGACGGCGGAGGGGGCGTGGACGGAGGATGTGACAAGCCTCGGCGTCTTTACCGGCGACGCCGCCGAAGCCGCCCTTGCCAGTGCCCTGAAACAGGAGGGCCTCGTGACCGATCCCTATTTCATGGAAGTGACCGGGGACGGCCAGATCACGGGTCGGGAGACGTTGCGCGAATCCCTTCGGGCGCGCTTCGCCCGGCCGGCGGCTGCAAGAGTGAGCGAACGGGAAGTTGCCT
>CAYQRX010000473.1:0-1933 GCA_964419865.1 uncultured Hyphomonas sp.
AGGCCCGCCGCATGGGCGCGCGGGCTCAGAAGCTCGGCCACCTCGCCGCAGAGCCGCACCGGACAGAACCGCTCCGCTTCCACCTCGACCGCCTGAGCATCCAGGCGGGCATAGTCGAGCACATTGTTGAGCAGGTCGAGCAGGCGTGCGCCGGAAAGACGGATTGTCTCGGCATATTCGCGCTGCGCCGGCGACAGCTCGGTCTCGAGCAGCAGCGAGACCGTGCCGAGAATCCCGTTCAGCGGCGTGCGGATTTCATGGCTCGCGGTGGCGAGAAAGGTCTGCTCCGGCGTCTCGGCGCCGGCGGGGCGGTCATTATCCTGGGTCATCGGCCGCGAGCCTAGACCAAAGCCTTAATCAGAGCCTTAACCGCGCTACCGGGAGAGCGCGCCCAGCCCGCTCCGCGAGGCCTCCGTGGCCGGGCGGTGGCGATAGCTGAGCGCCTCGGCAAGGTGTACGCACCGTACACTCAAGAGCATCGGTGATCTCCCGGCTGACCATGCCGTCCTCCCCATCTCGCAACGAGGAAAGATTTACCGCGGCCGCGCGAGCCAATATAGAAAAGTCTAACCCGCGAGCGCAGCGCCCTCAACGGCGTCGAGTGCGGCGCGCAGCACCTCCAGCCCCGCCCCTTTCTTCACCGCGTTCTCCGAAAGGACCCGCCGCCATTGGCGCGCGCCGGCCTGTCCGGCAAACAGGCCCAGCATATGCCGGGTCATCGCATGCAGGCTGGTGCCCTCGCCGAGGCGCGCCGCGATATAGGGCTCATAGGCGCGCACCGCCTCGCCGCCCTCGACCACCGCCCCCACCCCGAACAGCTCCGCATCGACCCGGCCGAGCAGCCCCGGCGTCTGATAGGCGGCCCGCCCCAGCATCACCCCGTCGAAGGCCTCCAGATGCTCCCGGCACTGCTCGATCCCGTTAATGCCGCCATTGAGAATGATGCTGAGGTCGGGCCGCGCTGCTTTCAGCTCTGCCACTAGACCATAGTCCAGCGGCGGCACTTCCCGGTTCTCCTTTGGGCTGAGGCCCTTCAGCCAGGCCTTTCGCGCATGTACGGTGAATACGGAGCATCCGGCGGCGGACACCTTATCGACAAAGGTGAACAGCGTCTCGCGCGCCGGCAGATCGTCAATCGCGATCCGGTTTTTCACCGTCACCGGAATCGACACCGCCGCCCGCATGGCCGCCACACATTCAGCCACAAGCTCGGGCTCCGCCATCAGGCAGGCCCCGAACGCGCCGGATTGCACGCGCTCAGACGGGCAGCCGCAATTGAGGTTCACCTCATCATAACCACAGCCTTCAGCGATCCGCGCCGCCTCGGCCAGCTTTGCCGGCTCCGACCCGCCGAGCTGCAATACCAGCGGGTGTTCCACCTCGCTGAACCCGATCAGCCGCTCCCTCTGCCCATGGATCACCGCGTCGGCGGTGACCATCTCGGTCCAGAGCAGCGCCCGTTTCGTCAGTGTCCGGTGAAATGCCCGGCAATGCCGGTCGGTCCAGTCCATCATCGGGGCGACAGAAAAAGTATAATCGATCATCGCCCGCCTCCGGCCAGAGCGGCAGCGGCGAAGCCGGCGGCCTCACGGATCTGCTTACGGCTGGCACCGGACCGCGCCAGCGCGTGCAGGCCCAGCGCCGAGGAGAGCGCGAAGGCGGCCTTGGCGCCATCGCCCCCGCCGAGCTGTTTGAGGCGGCGCAGCAGCTGGCTGCGGAGTTTCCGGACTTCGTTCCGGGTGGCGGGATCGAGCCGGTCCATGGAGATGAACGCCTCGGACAACAGGCACCCTCTGCCCCCCTGGCGCGAAACGAACTCGCCGACCGTCCTGAGGAACTCAGGCAGCGCGTCATCGCCGGGCGTCCCCAGCATCGTCAGTCGGGGAAACAGGACGCAGTCGAGATAACGCGCCAGCGCCTCACGAAACGCGGA
>CAYQRX010000474.1:0-1932 GCA_964419865.1 uncultured Hyphomonas sp.
GTTTCCACTGGCCCGCGCAATCCGCCAGCCATCTTTCCGCGAACGCGGCCACGGTCGTATCGGGGCTGATCGCTGCCCCGGCCCGTTCGGCGCGCAGCGCATCGAGGACGGCGGTGGCCGCTTGTCGGGCGGCTTCCCGCGTCAGGGACGATGCCGTGCCGAGGGTGCGCCGGGTGCTGCGCCCGCCGATCCGGGCCTGGACGATCCAGCTTTCCTTACCGAAGCGGTTGCGCAGGCCTAGGGCGGGAAACTCATCGTCCCATGCGATGGCATCGGCAAGGGGTTCATTGTCACGCCCCGGAGGCACGGGCGGGTGTTTCGGGGCAGCGGCAGTCTGCGATCGGGCCATGTTGGTCACTCCCGCTTTCCGTCAGGACGAAATCCACGCAGTCCCCGGAAAGCGCTCAGGACAAGGTGGAAAGCGCTTTCCCATTCGACTGTGCGAGTTGTCCTGACCTGCCGGGATTCATGCTAACCGCTTGCGCCGGCTGGCTGATCCCGGCTTCCTGCCGCAAGGTGTGACTCTGCCACGAGGTGGCGGTTTCCGTCACACCTGATGCACCAAGTGAATTTGTGCCGCACAGAAGCACAGCGATAAAGACACGTCTCCAAGCAGCTTGGCGAGCGAAGTAGGTTAAGATCATGATGAGCCCGTTTACTCAGAGATTGTTGATAAGATCCGGGCGAAAGCCTGCCCAGTGCGTGTCGCCGGCGACGACGACAGGCGCCTGGCGGTAGCCGAGGGCGACGACCTGCTTCATGGCCTCGTCATCCGTGGTCAGGTCGACCAGCTGGTAGCCGATGCCCTTTGCATCGAGGGCGCGGGTCGTTGCCGTGCATTGGACGCATGCGGGCTTGGAATAGACGGTGATGGACATGGGGCTCTCCGTGGTGGTTAGGGGGCCGAAGCCCCCTTGCTGTTGGCCGGTTATTCTGCCCGGCCGGTCGGGATGATGGCGAAGAGGTCTGCGGCGAGGGTGGTTTCGTAGACCTGGTGGCCGTCCTTCTCATAGCTGCTCTCGGACAGCTTGCCCTCGACCGTGACCAGATCGCCTTTGCGCAGGTTTTCCTTGATGTAGGCGAAGCCGGGAGTGCGCTCGAACAGGGTGACGGTGTTCCAGGACACCCGTTCCTTCCGCTCGCCGGTGTCGCGGTCTTTCCAGCTTTCGGTGTCGCTGATGCGGATTTTAAGGGTCTTGCCGACTTCGCGGATGGCGCCGACATAGCCTTGGATGCTGAATTTGGCGTGGGTGTAAAGCATTTGAGAGATCCTTCTCGCTGGTGTTTCGATGAAAAAGGCCCGCTACGCCTTCCCGGGCGATCAAGAAGAAAGACGGAGGGTCCGCGCCTGCGTGGAAGCCGTCTTTGTTCTTGAAGGCCGCAGGCCGGTCGCAAAGAGGGGAGGCGTGGTAAGTGGGTCTGTCGAAACACATGCGGGAAGGGCGCGCTGCGCCTGGTCCACCCGCGCCCTGCATCCATGGCGCCTGCGCTCTCGACCGGCAGCGACCGGACCCTGAAATCCGCATGCACCAGGAGCTGGAGCCCGCGGCGAGCGGAAGGAACGGATGTCCTGGGTCCGAGGCCTCGGGGCAGCACTCTGGTCTGCATCAAGGAAAACCTGCCTGCGATCTGCCGGTCGGGGGGCCGAGCTGATCCGGCTGTGAGAAGGACGGCCACCAGGTCTACGGGCACCTGGTTGCCGGGCTGAAGCTGTGACGACCCGGGCAGGGGCAGAATAACCGGCCAGCGGCGAGGCGGCTGCGCATGTGCCATAGGAAAGTGATCCGTGAGAACAATATGAGAATCTTGGCCGGTATCGGACACGCGGTCAAGTTGCGAAACCGCCAGCGATGCGGCACGAGGCGCAGGAGCAGGCTGGAAGTGGTGCCGCGAGCTGCCCTGGTCGGACAGGACAGGCTGAATGAATAGATC
>CAYQRX010000475.1:0-1905 GCA_964419865.1 uncultured Hyphomonas sp.
CGTCCACCCGTTCGATTCCCAGTCCCGTCAGCAGGTCTGCCAGCGCATCGGCCTGCGCCGCCGTCGAAGCATCCTCCGGCAACGGACTGCGCAGATACCCAAAGCGCGATACGGAAATCCAGCGCCGCCCCGGCCCACCCACGGCCTCTGCCAGCAGCAGCCCCTGATCAAAGCCGCCGCCCGCGCCATGGATCACCAGCACCGGCGGGCCCTCGCCCTGGATCGCATATTCCACAACGCCAAGCGGCGTGGACGCTACCTCGCTCTGCGCCGCCAGCGCCTCTGCGCGCTGCATTGCCTCTGTCCGCGCCAGAGTCAGCGCCAGGCCCATCAGGACAACAAGAATGGCAGCGGCGATCCCCGCCACACTGAACGCGCCAGGGCGCGCGCGCCTCACGCCGTCTCCGAGAACAGCTCCCGGCCGATCAGCCAACGGCGGATCTCGCTGGTGCCCGCACCAATCTCGTAGAGTTTGGCATCGCGCAGCAGGCGGCCGGTAGGATATTCGTTGATATAGCCGTTCCCGCCCAGCAGCTGGATCGCGTCCAAAGCGAGCTTCGTCGCGGTTTCCGCCGCATACAGAATAGCGCCGGCCGCATCCTTGCGCGCCGTCTCGCCCCGGTCACACGCCTTGGCGACGGCATAGACATAGGCCTTCGCCGCATTCATCTGCACATACATGTCCGCCAACTTGCCCTGCACAAGCTGGAACTCGCCGATCGACTGGCCAAACTGTTTCCGGTCATGAATGTAGGGGATCACCACATCCAGGCACGCCTGCATGATGCCCGTGGGTCCGGCCGAGAGCACGGCGCGCTCATAGTCGAGCCCGCTCATCAGGATACGCGCCCCTGCGCCCACCGGCCCCATCACATTCTCTTCGGGCACTTCACAGTCTTCAAACACAAGCTCCCCGGTCTCCGATCCGCGCATGCCCAGCTTATCGAGCTTCTGCGCCACCGAGAACCCCTTGAAGCCGCGCTCGATCAGGAAGGCCGTGATGCCTTTCGAGCCGCCATTCGGATCGGTCTTGGCGTACACCACCAGAGTGTCCGCATCCGGAGCATTGGTGATCCACATCTTGGTGCCGTTCAGCACATAGCGGTCGCCCTTCTTGTCGGCGCGCAGCTTCATCGAGACCACGTCCGATCCCGCCCCGCTCTCGCTCATCGCCAGGCTGCCGAGATGCTCGCCGGAGATCAGCTTCGGCAGATAGCGCGCCTTCTGGCTATCACTACCCCAGCGGCGGATCTGGTTGACGCACAGGTTCGAGTGCGCGCCATAGGACAGGCCCACAGAGGCCGACGCGCGGGAGATTTCCTCCATCGCCACGACATGTTCGAGATAGCCAAGACCCGTGCCGCCCCATTCCTCTTCCACCGTAATGCCGAGGAGGCCAAGCTCCCCCATCTTCGGCAGAAGGTCGCGCGGGAACTTGTCCGTCCGGTCGATTTCGGCGGCGCGCGGCGCGATTTCATTCTGGGCAAAGTTTTTCACGGTCCCGCGGATCATGTCCGCAGTTTCACCGAGATCGAAGTTCAGAGAGGGATATGTGTTCGTCAGCATGGCGGTTCTGTAGCAAGGCCCTGCTTGCCTGTCACCGCCTCAGTCGTCGCGCGTCATCGCCCGGTAGAGATAATAGGTGGAGATCAGGAACAAAAGCCCGCCGCCCAGTGACAGGAGCGGGCCCAGCCAGGCGTCGGCCTCGCGCACAGGTGCCTGCGCAGCCCAGATGACCAGTCGCTGGATGCCCATGAACAGGCCGACAAGCCCCAGGCCGGAAAGCAGGGCGAACGGCAGCCAGTTACCCAACCCTTCGACCGCGCCGTTGCGGCGATAGACCCGCCCATTTTCGGCCATCGCCTGGCGCACTTGCTGCTCATCGATTTGTGCCGGGGCGAGATC
>CAYQRX010000476.1:0-1905 GCA_964419865.1 uncultured Hyphomonas sp.
GGCATTCGCGCACCGGGGCGGCCGAGGCCATGGCGAAAGCGGCCTTTGCCGCGGCGCTGGGGGACGATGCCTGCACGGTGCGCCTGATGCGGGCGGGCGAGGCCGGACCAGACGATGTGCTCCGCGCCGACGGCTATCTCTTCGCGGCGCCGGAAAACCTCGCTGCACTGACCGGCGAGATGAAGGAATTCTTCGACCGCTGCTACTATCCCGTGCTCGGCCGCATCGAAGGACGCCCCTACGCCCTGATGATCGCGGCCGGATCAGACGGGACAAGCGCCGCGCGGCAGGCCGCGCGCATCTGCAAGGGCTGGCGCCTGAGGGAAGTGCAACCGCCGCTGATCATCAAAACGGATGCTCAGACACCGGAAGAAATCCTGGCTCCGAAAGTGCTGGAGAAGGCGGACCTGGCCAAATGCCGGGAATTGGGCGCCGGCATGGCGGCCGGCATCGGCAGCGGAATCTGGTGACCAGGCGGGCCGGGTCGCTGCACTGGGCGCAAGATACGGGTCGCAGGCAAGCGCAGCTTCTGGCAAGTTTGAGGGCCGCCATGACCCTTGAGGAGCTGCCCCATGCCGAGCCAGGCCGAAAAACTTGCCGTCTTCCAGAAACTGCACACGGGCGATGCACCCCTTATTCTGGTGAACATCTGGGACGCGGGCTCAGCCCGCACCGTCGCCGCTGCCGGCGCAGCGGCGCTCGCCACGGGCAGCGCCTCGGTCGGCGGGGCGCTCGGCTTCGGCGACAAGGAGGCCGTGCCGCTGGACCTTGTGCTGGAACATGCCGCCCGCATCGTCGGGGCTGTGGACCTGCCGGTCTCGATCGACTTCGAGGCTGGCTATGCTGCGGATGAAACAGGCCTCACCGCCAACATCCGCCGCGTGATCGCTGCCGGCGCCGTCGGCGTCAATCTGGAGGACGGCTATCCGGCGGGCGATGGTGAAGGGGTACGCCCGCTTGAAGACGCCGCCGCCCGCATCCGCGCTGCACGGCGGGCCACCGAGGACGCCCTGCCCGGCTTCTGGATCAATGCCCGCACCGACATCTGCCTCAACGCCAAACCGGAAACGCATGGCGACCATCTGGCGGAGATAACCGCGCGCGCCGCGGCCTATGCCGAGGCCGGGGCCAGCAGCTTTTTCGTGCCCGGCCTGCGCGACCTGTCGCTGATCCGGCAAGTCTGCGCGGCCTCGCCCCTGCCCGTGAACGTCATGGCCGGGCCGGAGGCGGCCGGTTTCGGGCCGCTGGCAGAGGCCGGCGTGCGCCGCATCAGCTATGGCCCCTTTCCCTGGCGCGCGGCGATGGACACGCTCGCATCCTATGCAAAGCGCGCCGCCGTGAGCGGCTGAGCGCCGGCGCCCTTGCCGCGCGCCAGAATCCGGGCTAGCTGACGCTCAATTCATCCTCTTCCGGGAGAGAGCGGCATACGGTAGCCGCCGCCGAAGGCGCAACCGCCCCGGAAACGCTCAGGCAAAAGGGCCGGAAGAGGAACAAAACGCTGGAAAGAGGCTGAAACAGTGCCTCGCCGAAGGAGCAAGCCGGGCGCGCCTGGCGGAATCTCTCAGGCGCCCGGACAGCGGGGGCGACGGATCAGGCAGCGCGCCAAGCGCTGTTTCCGTCACTCTATGAAAGGGCGCTCAATGGCCGAAACCCCCGCCGGAAACCTGAAGCGTACCCCGCTCTACGACTCCCATGTGAAGATGGGCGGCAAGCTCGTGCCGTTTGCCGGTTATGAAATGCCCGTCCAGTTTGAAGGCGTGATGGCGGAGCATCTGTGGACGCGCGAAAATGCGGGCCTGTTCGATGTGTCCCATATGGGCCCCTGCTTCCTGACGCTGGAGGCGGGCATTGGCGGGGGCGAGGCGGCTCATGCCGAGATTGCCGCGCTGATCGAGACGCTTGTGC
>CAYQRX010000477.1:0-1902 GCA_964419865.1 uncultured Hyphomonas sp.
ACCCCAGGGTTTCGCGCCGGGCGAGCGGGTGGCTGTGGCGCCGGACGATTACGGGCAGATCTGGGTGGAAGGGGAGCTGGTGCATGCCGATTCCCAACGCATCATCCTCAACCGGGTGACGCCGGAAGCGGACACCTGCCATGTGCATTTCCCGCGCGCGGGCTTCCTCGTGCGCCGGGCCTGACAGCGCTTGCGCGGGGCAGCTGAAGCGCTAGGCTCCCGCTCATAAGGATGAGAGGGAGGAGAGAATGCGGAAAATCCTGATGGCGTCGGCGCTGCTACTGGCAGCATGCGGGCATATGGCGGCGGATGAGGCAGCGCGCGCGGCGCCGGAGACGAAGGAGGCCTGGTATCCCTCGCGGTATGGCGCAGAAGACCGGATCGGGG
Organism: uncultured Hyphomonas sp.; assembly: GCA_964419865.1. GTDB lineage: Bacteria > Pseudomonadota > Alphaproteobacteria > Caulobacterales > Hyphomonadaceae > Hyphomonas. The sequence continues at coordinate 388 of CAYQRX010000477.1, forward strand.
CGATGAACCTTCTCTCTCCCCAAAAGACCGCCGAGGCGGCCAAGCTCATTACCACCGGCAAGACCTATGCGCTGGGGCAGGTGACCGGACGGCATACGCCGGCCTATGGGCCGCGCAGTTTCTCGATGACAGTTCTTCAGCTATCGGACGGTTCCGGCACGCCGCTGGGCGAGAACCTCGCCGTCGGCAATGACGACCTCGTCAACACATGGGTCGGTATCGGCAGCCAGATCGACGGGCTCGGCCATATGGGGATCAACCACAGATATTATAACGGTGTTCCGGTGGCGGACTTTGTCACGACATCTGGCCTGACCCAGTTCGGCACGCATGACCTGCCGCCCGTGGCGACGCGCGGCGTGCTGCTCGACATGACGAAACAGTTCGGCGACCCGGTGCCGGCGGGCACCGCCTTCAACAAGGCGGAGATCGACCGGGCCATCGCCGAGGCAGGTATCTCCATCGGGGAGGGGGACATTGTCCTGTTTCACACCGGTATGATGAAAGCGCAGGAGGGCACCGCCGAGCTCTCGCCGGTCGAGCCGGGGCTGGGCGTGGAAGGCGCTCAGTATCTCGCGGATATGGGCGTTGTTGCGATTGGCGCGGACACCTGGGCGCTGGAGGTCATCCCGTTCGAGAAGGAGACCCGGCCCTTCGAGGTGCACCAGGTCCTGCTCGCCAAGAACGGGGTCTACATCCTTGAGAACATGGTGACACATGAGCTGGCCGAAGATCAGGTGACGGAGTTTTTCTTCACCCTCGGCACGCCGCGTCTCGAAGGCGCGGTTCAGGCGATCATCAATCCGGTGGCGATCCGGTAGGGGTCAGGACCGCAGAAACGCCGCAATGTCCGCCGCAAGCGTGGCGGACATTGCATCGGCGAGGTCGTGGCCCCAGCCGGGATAGGATTTGAACCGCGCGCCGGGAATGCGCGCGGCGATATCTTCGCCGCAGGCCGGCCGGATCAGCGGATCGTCAGCGCCGTGCAGGACCAGCGCCGGATGGGTCACGGAGCCGAGTCGCTCATGCCAGCGCGGCTGGGCGAGTATGGCCGCATATTGACGGGCCATGCCGAAGGGCCTGTCCGAACGGTGGAAGTCTTCGATGGCGCGCATTCGGATCACGTCGGCGCTGTTGCGCAGGGCCGGCACCGAGCCGATGGCGTGCTGGGCATGGACGGCGATGGCGGCGATGGCCTCGGGTGTGCGCTCCGGGGGCAGGGCGGTCAGCGCGGCGGCCGCTTCCGGCGTTGCCGGTGGCAGACCCGGCGCCCCGGAGGTCGTCATCACCGGGATCAGTTTGCGGACCTTGCCGGGATGGTCGAGCGCCATCAGCTGGGCAATCATGCCGCCCATCGACATGCCGAGCACATCGGCCTGCTCGACACCGATCGCGTCCAGAAGGCCAGCCGCATCGGCGGCCATCGCATCAAGGGTGTAGGGCACCATGGCGGCGGTGTCCCGGCCAGCCATTGCCGCCGCTATGATGTCTGATGGGGCGGGCGGAATCTGAGTG
>CAYQRX010000478.1:0-1892 GCA_964419865.1 uncultured Hyphomonas sp.
CAACGATGCGCCCGCGCTTGCCGCCGCCGACATCGGCATTGCCATGGGCGGTGGAACCGACGTCGCGCTCGAAACGGCGGATGCTGCGATCTTACATGGCCGGGTGAAGGACGTCGCGAACATGGTTTCCCTGTCGCGGCTGACGATGAACAACATCTGGCAGAACATCGTCATCTCGCTTGGGCTGAAAGCCGTGTTCCTCGTAACGACCGTTCTCGGGATTACGGGGCTCTGGCCTGCGATCCTTGCCGATACCGGCGCGACCGTTCTCGTCACCGCCAATGCGATGCGCCTTCTCGCATGGCGAGGCATCCGTACCTAGGGAGCGCCCGGTAGTGGTTCAGACGCCGCAGCATCTGACGTTTCTTTGCCAGTGGATCGCCAACCCGCTGATGGTGGGCGCGGTCCTGCCTTCAGGAGCTGCGTTGGCCCGGTTGATGACAAAGGCCGTCGATCACACCACAGGACAAGTTCTTGAGCTCGGCCCGGGAACAGGCGTCTTCACCGGTGCGCTTCTGGCGCGGGGACTTGCCGAGGAGCAACTGACACTGGTCGAACTGGATGAAAGCTTCGCAGAGCTTCTTACCAACCGCTTCCCCGGTGCGCGGATCGTCCGGGGCAGCGCTGCCCGCCTGTCGGCGGCAGGGATTGGCAAGGCTGCCAGATATGATGCCATCATCAGCGGACTCCCGCTTCTGTCGATGTCAACCCGGACCGTGTATCGTATCATCCGGGGCGTAGCGCTCAGGCTTGAGCCGGGCAGCAGTCTGTTTCAATTCACCTATGGCATGCGGTGTCCGGTCCCGGACGCCATCCTTCATAGAGCCAGATTGGACGCAGTATTGCTCGGCACCGTGTTCCGGAACATGCCGCCCGCATCGGTCTACCGGATATCGCATTCGCGATCGCGAACGCCGGCTGAACGGGCCCCGCCTGCACGACAGGCGGAAGATCGAAATAACCTGACCATGACGAGTCAGGAAGGGGAACCGGTTCATCGGTAACAACAACATTAAGGAGTTTGATATGTTCACAAGACGCGAGATGCTCGCCGGTGCGACCGCACTGACAGTCGTCTCTGTATTGCCTGCGCGCGCGCAGACTGGAACCAATCATGAGGTCCAGATGCTGAACAAGGGAACGAAGGGCGTGATGGTCTATGAACCGGACTTCGTTACGGCAGCGATCGGCGAGACCGTTACGTTCATTCCAACCGACAAGTCCCACAATGCCGAAAGCATTAAGGGTATGCTGCCCGAAGGCGCGGAACCCTTCAAGGGCAAACTCAATGAAGAGATTACCATCACCATAGAGAAAGAAGGCGTCTACGGCGTGAAATGTACGCCTCACTACGGCATGGGAATGGTGATGCTTATTGCCGTAGGCGCGCCAGGTAACATGGAAGAAGCTCGGGCTGTCAAGCATCCACCGAAAGCAAAGAAGCTCTTTGACGAGCTTCTGGATGCCGTTCCGGCCGCCTGAGTTTGGACGTCGGACCAAAACCGGATGGTAGCGCCAGCCCTAGGAGACGCGAGGTGCTGCCATCCCGGTGCAGGACAGATCTGATCTGCAGGCATGAGAGCCGCGGTTCTCGGCACCTGTTATCGTATCGTTTGATGTGTGGAATAACCCGAAAGCTCAATGCGGCTTGTCATATCGACAAAGCCGCCCGATTCGTTTAGCGATTCAATCATGCAGCTTGGTCTGCCCCCAAAGGGTGGTCCAGTTTTAGTCTTAGTGCATGATCGGCTTTTCGGCTATTGCCTGGGCAGATGGAGGTGCCGATCCGGGCGGTGGCGCGGGCCAGATAATAGCCTCCGGTGCTGGTGGTCTGTAACCAAGCGATGAATGCGGCCGCTCAGTGTTGTAGTAGCGTCTCCATGCCTCGATGA
>CAYQRX010000479.1:0-1881 GCA_964419865.1 uncultured Hyphomonas sp.
AAGCCCTGAGCAGGGGGTTAAAGTTTCGCAGTCTTCTGTGAATCGTCCCGCCAGCCACTGTTAATATCTTCGCGCATCAGAGTTTACTAACGCGTGGTTAACTCTTTCCGGGCGAAGGTCTGGGTATGAGCGCGCCTTCGCAAATCAGCTTTCCAGATATGCCTCGTCCGGCCGCGCCGGAGGAGGGATGGGACGTGTCGCCGAGGCTTCGCCGCCGGATCATGACCGACACGCCGCCGCCGCGGGCTTCCATGGATGCCGACCGGCGCATTCCGACGGCGCGGGGCATCCTCTCGCCGGCGGAAATCGAGATGCTGCTGCGTCCGGACCTTTCGGACATGGATGACGCTCCGGCGAGCGAGCCTGCGGCGCGCGCCGTGCCGGATCTGACCCCGGCTGCGGTCGCAGAGACGACCCATGAAGACGCCGCCCGGCGGATCGCCGCCCGGATGTCGCGTGTGATGCGCGACCATTGCGGTCTGAGCGCCGCTTTCACCGTCAGGCGTGTTTCTCCCGCCAGCCTGGCCAGCGCGGTCTCGGGCCGGGACGAGCCGGGGCAGGCCATTGCCTGTTTTTCCAGTGCTGACGCAGATGTGCCGGCGGTGCTCGTGATCGGCGGCGGGCTTGCCCAGCTGATGATCGAGACGGCGTGTGGCGGGCCGGTGCCGATGGGCCAGCCAAAACCGCTGAGCCCGATTGATCTGGCGCTGATCGAGGGCCTTGTGCGCCCGATTGCTTCTGCCGTTTCGCCAGGGCTGGGTTTTGCCAGTGTCGAGACCGACCCGCTGTTTGCCGCTTCCCTGACGGCGCCGGGGCCGGGTTTCGAGATCGCCTTCTCCGTACGGGCCGGCGGCGCGGACTGGCCGGCCCGGCTGATCCTCTCAGAAGACCTTCTGGCGGACAAATCCGGACACAATCGGCCAGTTTCGGACACGGCCGGCACGCCGTCGGCCCTGACTGTGCTGATGACGGCGCGCCTCGCCAGCGTGAACATGCCGCTCTCCAAACTGACGCGCCTGCGCCCCGGGGCGACGCTGCTGCTCGGCGTGCCGGCTGACCAGCCGGTGGAGCTGCTCTCGGGCGGGATCGACGGCGCGCTCGCCGCTGAAGGCCAGATCGGGCGGAAGGGCAACCGGATGGCGCTGAAGATCACCCGCCGCGGCCCGGCGCTGCGCGCGCTCAATCCGGCGCATTCCGGATAAACTCCGCTTCGATTTCAAGCCTTACGGTATCGGTGATGAGGCCGGAGAAGCGGTTGATACCGAAGTCTGACCGGCTGATCTCGCCGGTTGCGGAAAAGCCGGCCACATCCGCGCTACGCAGCCTGTCATAGGCACTGCCATTGAACCGGACCGCCAGCGTGACGGGACGGGTCGCCCCGCGCAGCGTGAGGTCTCCCTCAACGTCAGCGGTGACCGGGCCGGTCAGGCGCACGCTGCGGGACCGGAAGATCGCCTGCGGATGGCGCGCCGCATCAAGCCAGTCCGGGGCGGTCAGTTCGGCCGCGAAGTCCGGGTTGGCGACATTCAGCGACGCGATGTCGATGATGGCTTCCACCTTTGCCGCGCCGGGATCGGCCGGGTCGCCGGTGAGGCTCGCCTCGAACCGGTCAAAGCGGCCGACATAGTCCGCAAAGCCGAGATGATCGATGCGGAAGAGGAGGGCGGCATGGGCGGTGTCCAGCCGGAAATCGCCGGGCCGGAGCGTCGCCGCCTCGCGGTCGATGGCCGGCGTGAAGACAGCCCCCGTCAGCGTGTTGCAGCCGGCCAGGGTGAGCGCGGCGATGGCAAGCGCCGCCCCGATCCGCGCCGCATCCTGCTTCAGCCGGCCGCCTCGCGTGCGATCCATGCGTCGACATTCTCCTCAAGGATGGCGAGCGGC
>CAYQRX010000480.1:0-1876 GCA_964419865.1 uncultured Hyphomonas sp.
CGTCAGCATAAGGAGGAGGGCGCGCAGCACCGGCCAGGCCCCACGGGGCGGTCTTGCGGGGCGTGAGAGACGGGCGGGGCGGCGGATATGTTCCATGGTGCAAGTCTGCACCGCGCCTGGAGCCGGGCGGATAGGATTTCCGGAATCGCCGGTGGGGCCGGGTTTCAGGGTGTGGACAGGCCGCGCGCTATCCCCCGAAATCCTAGAGCCGTTCGACCCCGGCGATCTGGAGCGAGGGGCAGGGCGTCTGGGTCGGGTCGGTGGTGGCGACGCCTTTCTGGAAGGCGGAGGCCGCGCAATCCGGATCAAGGTCCTGCAGGGCGTCGAACTGGTTGAGATAGACCTTGCCGGTCAGCTCCTTGAGCAGGTCGCTGCGCTGCAGCCGGTCCATGACCGGGCCTTTGACTTCGGACAGGTGCAGCGTGATGCCGGCCTCGCTGAGGCGCCGGTTGATCGCTTCGAGGCTTTCCAGCCCGCTCGCATCGATACGGTTCACCGCCGGGCACATCAGGATCAGGTGTTTGAGGTCCGGGCGGTTGCCGATGATGCAGCTGATCGTCTCTTCAAGGAAACGCGCATTGGCGAAATACAGGCTCTCATCAATCCGGATGGTGATGACCGCCTGTGAGGTGACGACGGCGTGGCGGTTCACATTGCGGAAATGATGCGTGCCGGGCACCTGGCCGACAATGGCGAAATGCGGCCGGCTGGTATTGTAGAGATGCAGGCCGAGGGAGAGGACGACGCCGGCGGTGATGCCAAGCTCGACCCCCAGGGTGAGGGTTATGAGGATGGTCGCCGCCATGGCGGTGAAGTCGGCCTTCGAGATGCGCCAGACTTTCACGATCTCCTTCAGGTCAACCAGGGACAGGACGGCGACAATGATGGTCGCGGCGAGGACGGCCTGCGGTAGATAATAGAGAAATGGCGTCAGGAAGAGGGTGGCGAGCGCGATGCCGATGGCGGTGAAGGCGCCGGCGGCGGGGGTCTCGGCGCCGGCATCAAAATTGACGGCCGAGCGGGCGAGGCCGCCGGTGACCGGATAGCCGGAGGAGACGCCGGCGGCGACACTGGCGGCGCCGAGGCCGATCAGTTCCTGGTCGGGGTCAATCGACTGCCGGCGCTTGGCGGCGAGGGTGCGCGCGACGGAGACGGATTCGACAAAGCCGATGAGGCTGATCAGGGCGGCGGCGCCGATCAGCTGTTGCCAGAGGGCAGCGTCGAAGCGCGGCAGGCCGAGAGCGGGCAGTTCTTTCGGGATCGCGCCGAGGACTTTCACACCCTGCGCTTCCAGGCCGAGCCCTGCGACGGCAAGGATGCCGCCGGCGACGGCGAAGACCGGGCCGGTGCGCGCAATCAGCGCGGCGGGTTTTTCCTTGAGGCCCAGCCGGCGCAGCAGGGGTGCCAGGCCGCTGCGCACCCAGAAGAGAAAGATGAGGGCGCCGGCGCCGATGATCAGCGTCGGCAGGTTTGTCTCCGCCACGCCGCGCGCCAGCGAGACGGTCATCTCCAACAGGCTGTGGCCGGAGGCGTCGATGCCGAGGATGTGCTTCAGCTGTGAGGCGGCGATCAGCAGGCCGGCGGCCGTGATGAAGCCGGAGACGACCGGATGGCTGAGGAAATTGGCCAGGAAGCCGAGCCGGAAGATGCCGGCGGCCAGAAGGAAAAGGCCCGAAAGGAGGGCCAGGATGATCGCGGCCTCAATGTATTGCGGTGTTCCCGTTTCTGCGATGCGGCTGGCGGCGGCCGCGGTCATCAGGGAGAGGATCGCGACCGGGCCGACCGCGAGGGTGCGGCTGGTGCCGAACACGGCATAGGCGATGAGCGGCAGGATCGAGGCATAAAGCCCGACCACCGGTGGCAGCCCCGCCAGCAT
>CAYQRX010000481.1:0-1842 GCA_964419865.1 uncultured Hyphomonas sp.
TCCCAGAAGGGCAGCGCCCCGATCAGGATCAGGAAGCCCGGCAGGAAAAGTGCGGCAAGAGCGATTGCGGCACCGGCTACGCCGTTCGGCTGCGGTCCCATGACCGCCCCGAGCCAGGCCGCGAAGGTGAACAGTGGCCCCGGCACTGCCTGCGCCGCGCCATAGCCCGCGAGAAAGGCGTCATCCGACACCCATCCCGGCATGACGGTTTCGGCCTGCAAAAGCGGCAGCACCACATGCCCGCCGCCGAAAACCAACGAGCCGGCGCGGTAGAAGCTATCGGCCAGCGCCCATCCCTGCGCCTGTCCGGCGAAGAGCGGGAGACCGATCAGCAAGGCAGCGAACAGCGCAAAGGCCGTCAGTCCGGCTGTCCGGGAAACCGGGACCGGCAGATGGTCACCGACCGCGACCTGTCCCTTGCTGAGAACCAGCCCGGCGATTGCGCCAAGGAGTATGGCGGCCATCATTCCAATGGCGCCCGGCGCCCAGGCGAGCAGAAGCACGGCAACGACCGCGATCGTAGCGCGCTCCTTATCGGGGCAGAGGTTTTTCGCCATGCCCCACACAGCTTGCGCCACAATGGCGACGGCCACGATCTTCAGACCATGCAGGACGCCGAGCGCAAGCGGGCTTTCCAGCCGCGTAGCCGTCATGGCGAGCGCGAGAAGGACCAGAGCCGATGGCAGCGTGAAGGCGAGGAAAGCCGCAAGCGCGCCGAGCCATCCCGCTCGCGTCAAACCAAGCGCAAAGCCAACCTGGCTTGAGGCCGGACCGGGCAGGAACTGGCACAGCGCCACCAGATCGGCATAGGCGCTTTCGCTCAGCCATTTTCGCCGCGTCACCAGCTCGTCCCGGAAATAGCCCAGATGCGCGATCGGTCCACCGAACGAGGTGAGCCCCAGCTTCAGGAAAACGCGGAAAACTTCGGCGACGCTGGCCTTTGACTGCTGGTGGCTTTGATCCATTCATGAGACCTCGTTGGTTCGGGCATTGTTGCGAGAGATGACGTGTGATCGGCGCAGGATAGATTCTCAGGTTGCAGCCGTCAGATTGACCCGCTTCATAAGGACCTCGCCACTCTCCTTGCGTTCGGAATAGCGGTCGGTCAGGTAGGGTGAGAAATCGCGCGTTAGCAGCGTGAACTTCACCAACTCCTCCATCACGTCGACCACTCGATCATAATATGACGATGATCTCATCCGACCGGCTTCATCGAACTCCTGATATGCTTTGGGGACGGAGGACTGGTTGGGGATCGTGACCATCCGCATCCAGCGGCCGAGCACACGCATCTGGTTAACGGCGTTGAAGCTCTGCGAGCCGCCCGATACCTGCATCACCGCAAGGGTCCGGCCCTGCGTCGGCCTTACCGCGCCGACTGAGAGCGGAATCCAATCGATCTGCGCCTTCATCACCGCGCTCATCGCACCGTGACGTTCCGGGCTGGTCCAGACCTGACCCTCCGACCAGAGCGAGAGTCCGCGAAGCTCCTGCACCTTGGGATGATCGACGGAAGCGCCATCCGGCAGCGGCAGGCCGGACGGATCGAAGATGCGTGTTTCCGCCCCGAAGTGCTTGAGGAGACGCTCGGCCTCGAATGTCAGGAAGCGGCTGTAGGATCGCTCACGGAGCGAGCCGTAAAGCAGCAGGATACGTGGCGGATGGGTTGAGTGGGCCGCTACGCGCAGCCGATCAAGGCTGGGAGTATCAACGCAGCCGACATCGAGATTGGGAAGATCGTCCGGCATCAGTGCTGCTCTTTCGCGAGTTCGGAGACTTTGCCGCCGCGCTCATACCAGCCTTTGGAGCGGTTCACGATCCAGACGACCGAGAGCATCACCG
>CAYQRX010000482.1:0-1827 GCA_964419865.1 uncultured Hyphomonas sp.
GGGAAGACACCTTCTATGGCTGGCGGGACAAGGGCGGCTCGATCGCTGATCTTCTCGCCTATGCACGGCTGCGCCCTGTCGAGGACAAGGGCCAAGCTAAGTTCGCCTTCTGAACTTCATGCCGGGGCAAGAACCAATTGCCCTGGCGCTGCCACGGTGAACTTGGAGACGGTATGCGCGATCAATACGCCGGCGATGTCAGTGACGTTCTGAAATTTGCTCTCCTGCGCGCCCTGGCGCGCCAGGACAGAACGCTTGGCGTCGCATGGTATTACGCGCCGGGTGATGATGGCCGCCCCGATGGCCGACACCTCGAATGGCGCGATGAAGCCGCATGGCGGCTGCTCGATGCCGAATTGCACACGGGGCTTGTGGCACTACCGGAACGCAGCATCGCCGCGCTCGAACGGGCAGCGATCTGGCCGAATGGCGCTTTGTTCCATCGTGACCCCATGCCGCTGCGAGCTGATCGAGGCGCATGGGGCGCACGCAAGCGGAACACTCTCGACGGCGCGAACCTCGTTTTTCTCGATCCTGACAATGGCGTTGGAGCGGAATCGCAGAAGCACGCGACCTTCTCGGAAATCCGCCTGCTCCGGAAGCCAGGTCGCGCGATCGTCTTCATCACCTTCCCCGGCCGCAACCTGACGCATGATGCACTATTGCAGCAACTCCATGAGCGGCTAACCGTCGAATGCGACACCAAAAATGTCGCCACGCTGCGCACCAATGTTTCGGTGCCTCGCGCTCCCGGCTCGTCGTCTTATGTGCAGCGTCAACGCTGGTTCACAATCGTTGATCCTGACGCCGAGCTAGAGGCAAGGGCGCAAACCTTCTCCGATGCCTTGGCATCTATTCCGCGCGTGCGGGCCAGATTGGACCGCGCCGCATGAGCATTTCGGAGGACATTCGGGCGCTAGCCCGCGAAGGGCTTGCGACGGCCGAAATAGCGCGTCGGTTGGGGATTCGCTATCAGCACGCCTATAATGTTCTGAAAGCCGGTAAGCCGTTTCCCACGCCGTCAAATAGGGTATCTGAAGCTGGGCCGCCGCCACCTCAAGAAAAACCGCCGCTGCCAGTCGATACGCTGATTGCAGGCGGTTTCACTTTTTCTGGCCGATGGATATTGTCCACGACAAATGCCCTGGTGCTTGACCAGCCCTTACCGAAAGGGGTTGGAGTCTATGCTTTTGTGAAAGACGGCTTTGCCCTCTATGTCGGGGTAGCGACTATGGGGCTTGCCAAGAGGCTGTATTTTTACGGAAAGCCCGGCGTTTCGCAGCGCACCAGTCTACGCCTAAACGGCATCATCAAAAATGAGCTGCTAACCACGCCCGCGATCGACATATACATTGCCCAACCGCCCGATCTCGAATGGAATGGCCTGCCAGTCCACGGAAGCGCCGGCCTTGAGCTTGGCCTCATCAAGAAATTCGCCCTGCCTTGGAACATGCGAAGCGCCGGATGAAACCGCCGGTTATTCCGGCGCTGGCACGGTGATGGTGCATTTTTGGTCTTTCCCCGTCTGCCTGGCCGTTTCCAGGCAAGCGGAAATCTCCCCGCCGCTGGCGTTGTAGAACCGACCGCCCCATTTCATTTTCTCGACTTCAAGGGGATCGGCCGCCCCGATCATCGCATAGCCGGCGCTGATGCGATCAAAGCCCATGACCAGGCTGGCAACGTGGCTGTCGGCCGAGAACGGCAGGAAGCGCGGCAACAGCAAAATCAGGAATATGCCAACGAACAGACCGACAAGGCCGGCCATCCACATACGGAAATCCTGACTTTTCCGGTCGTAGGCGCTTTTCGTATGAGCGGCGAGGTTCC
>CAYQRX010000483.1:0-1814 GCA_964419865.1 uncultured Hyphomonas sp.
AAACCGGAACCAGGAAGACGCGACTGTCAGCACCATAATGCCCAGATAGCATCGAATAGTTGTGTTTGCATGAAAAATTTGCGGCAAGCCGTTTTGCCGCACGCGCTGGGTCAGCTTGCGAGATGTAGGCCGCACGGGCGCATTTCTGCGGCTTGCAACACTATTACACACCGACAGCTGTAATAAAGTATCGTAGCGTTGGCTTGGTTGGCGCATGTTTGCCTATCTTCGACATCACTGCAGTGCAGCGCCTCGCGCAATTGTTATGGCTGGCTTCGACCCGGACGCTTCCGGAATGAACCCGGCAACATTTTTTGCAATAGCGGCGGTCTAGCGAAATAACGAAACGGCCTTCAGTTAACCATGTCGCAAGGGATAGACCGTTGTGAAAGACCCTCGGCCGCGCGGTCCATCGCGGGTAGCCTTCCCCCGGTCAAATAGGGCCCAGATTTGATCTGGCTACGGCCCATATCGGCGCGACGTTAAACGGGACCAAAGCGAGTGGATCCTGGCCATTGCGCCCAATCCTTTGTCGCTTTGACCAAGGCGTTTGCCTCAGTCGCAACTGAGCATGCTACGGGCGATTCAGCCCGCGCTGCAAGGCAAACAAGTGCGGACCGCCCGCGCATTACCTTCGCGCTGTGCTCAGAACGGCTCGCATATAGCTCTCGACTTCGTTCTCAACCCAAACGCTCCGACGGCCAATGTGAATGGGCGCCGGGAAGGGCTGGACCGGATCCTTGATCAGTTCGTAGAGAAGCGACCGGCTGATTGTCAGCCTGTCAAGAACATCGCGAAGTGACAGAAAGCGCAAACCCATCTCACTTTCCCGCTCATTCGAGTGGGTCAGTGTCGGCGGTCGTTCTGACGCTTCGCGTTCAGCTGCCATGCGAATAAACGCGCGTGGGGGGAACTGGCTCATTTGGGACGGTTCCAGACAAGGACGCCGGTGCCTTCTTTTTCGTTTTCGAAGAAGGCGGCGCGCATCGGCTGCCCGAAGCTCGGATCATCCAGTTTGACAGCGAGGAAGGGCGTTTCGCCATCCTTGGATTCTTCGCGCCAGGCGGCGCCGAGTTCCGCGCCGCCGGCATAGAGCCGGAAATCCGGCGCGCCTTGTGTCTTGTCCTTGTTAGGAACAAGCTGGGCTTTGACATTTATGGTCATTGTGCGGATGGTTCCGGTCCAGGTTCCGTCCTTCAGGGTGAATGCGCCGATCTGTGCCATGGGTCAGTCTCCTTTGCTGGCAGGTTTGGGCAGGGCTTTGCGGGCCCGTCTGAACCCGGCATCTGAGGCCAGGAACATGTCGATCATGGCCGCGGCGAGCGTTTCTACGCGTTCGCCTTCGCCATAAGTCTCCTGATAGAGCGCCGCATAATCCTGCAGCGCGGCCGCGGTATCCGGATCGAGCGCCAGGGTGAGCTTCACCGGCGTGCGGTCAGGGAGTTTTGCAAGGCGAAGGTTCATGGGGCCGTCTCCGGATAGGGACGCAGGACGAGATCCTTTGTCACGAGGACGCGGACGGGCCAGCCCGGACGGATGGTGATGGAGGGCTGGACGCCGAGGCTGCGGTCAACGGCGCGCTGGCCGGCCTCGTTGATGGTATCGGTGGTGCCTCGCCGGATCGCACGCTCGATATCTCCGTCTTCGCTGGGGCCGAGCTCGGCGCCGATGCCGAGCATCGTGGCGAGACCAGCGGCAGCAAAGACCCTGTCCCAATGATGATCGGTCCAGTCTTTGAGGCCCGCATATCCGGCGGTATCGCTGCCCGGCTCTGAGTTCGTGATTGAGATGCTATGTTGCTTGAGTATACGGTC
>CAYQRX010000484.1:0-1811 GCA_964419865.1 uncultured Hyphomonas sp.
TGATCCAGACCGAAGGCTTTCCGACCTATGGCGGCCTCGCCGGGCGCGACCTGGATGCCATTGCGCAAGGCCTCAAGGAAATCATCGACGAGGACTATCTGCGCTACCGTGTGCGGACGAATGCCTATATCGCAGAACGGCTCGACGCGATGGGTGTGCCGGTGGTGAAGCCGGCTGGCGGCCATGCCGTCTTCATCGATGCGCGCGCCTTCCTGGCGCATATTCCGCCGCTGGAATATCCCGGCCAGGCGCTGACCTGCGCGATGTATGAAACCGGCGGCATCCGCGCCTGCGAGATCGGCACGGTGATGTTCGGCAGGAAGCCCGATGGCTCGGAAGCCCCCGCCGCGATGGACCTCGTCCGCCTCGCCATGCCGCGGCGCGTCTATACCCAGAGCCATGCGGACTATGTCGTCGAAGTGCTGGAGGAAGTCGCCGCAGAAAAGGACAGGCTGAGGGGCCTTCGCATCGTAAAGGAGCCGCCCCTGATGCGCCACTTCACGGCGGTGTTTGAACCGCTTTAGCCGGACCCCGAACAGCGGTTGACTTTGATATAAGTGCAGACTTATATAATTCTAAACTTATAAAAAAGAGGATGCCGCCATGACTCACGATATCGCTGCCGCCCTTGGCGCCACATCGCGCATTGTCCGCAGACGCGAGCGGGACGGGAAACCGGCCGAGGCGGTGATTGCCGAGCGTACATATCCGACGGGCATCGAAGACCTCTGGGACGCGGTGACCAATCCCGAGCGTCTGCCGCGCTGGTTCTCACCGGTCACCGGCGATCTGAAGCTGGGTGGGCGTTATCAGGTGGAGGGCAATGCCGGCGGCTCGGTCCTTGCCTGCGACCCGCCCAAGAGCTTCACGCTGACATGGGAGTTCGCCGGCAATGTCAGCTGGGTGGAGGTACACCTGCGCGCCATCTCCGAAGACGAAACGCATCTGCAGCTGGTGCATGAGGCGCATATCGATCCGGAATGGGCGGCGAAATATGGCCCCGGCGCAACGGGCGTCGGATGGGATCTCGGCCTGCTCGGCCTGCAGACCCATATCGCAACCGGCTGGTCGAAACCGCCGGAAGCCGACACCGGATGGATGCAGACGGAAGAATACAGATCATTCGTCCGCCGCAGCAGCGAGGGCTGGCGCGAAGCATCGGTAGCGGCCGGGAATGACCCCGCCATCGCAGGCCCTGCCGCCGCCAACACGACCGCCTTCTATCTCGGCGAAAGCCCGCCCGGAGACGGCTGATGCACGCCTTCGACGTTCTCGGCGACCCTGTCCGGCGGCGCATCCTGGAACTGCTCGCCGACGGCCGGCGCAGCTCGGGCGAAGTCGTCGATGTCATCCGCGCCGAGTTCGGCATATCGCAGGCCGCCGTCTCACAGCATCTGAAAGTGCTGCGGGAGAGCGGCTTTGCCACGGTCGAAGCCGACGGCGCCCGGCGCATCTATACGCTCGACGCCTCGCCGATGCGCCAGGTCGACGACTGGCTCGCCCACTTCCGCGGCTTCTGGACCCACAAGCTGGAATCCCTCGCCACCGAAGTCAGCCGCGGGAAGAAGAAACGCGGCTGACTTTAATCAGCAAGCAGATCACCGCACCGCGAAGTCCGTCGGCTCCGTGCTCTTGCCTTTCGCGTCTTTTTCGCCTTTCGGCTGGCCGTGCTTGCCGGGACCCATGAAGCCGAACATGTGGCCGGCCACTTTGCGGATCTGGATCTCTTCGGAGCCTTCGGTGATGCGGTAGCGGCGGTGGTGGCGGTAGATGTGCTCGAACGGCTTGTGGCGCGAATAGCCGATGCCGCC
>CAYQRX010000485.1:0-1806 GCA_964419865.1 uncultured Hyphomonas sp.
GCCCATTCTTTCGTTTGCGGATCGTCGCCGTATTGCTGGACGATCCTGGCCATGTCGATCGCGCCCCGATGATGCGGGATCATGCCGCGGACGAAGGCGACATCCGGATCGTCGGCCATGACGCCGTCCATCATCGGCGCGTGCATCGCGTCCATCGCCTCGACATAGGCCCGCGTGAAGTCTCGAAGGTTTTCGCTTGCCGGAGCCGCTTCGGCATCCGGCGCGCCCATCATCCCCTGCATCTTCTCGCCCTGCATCATCTGGTGCATCGCGTCCATGCATTCCGGGATCATGGCCTGCATCATGGCACGGCACTGCTCGGGCATCATCCCTTGCATGGCGGGCATCTGGCCCGCGGGCGGCGTTGGCGCGGGCACCTGTTCGGCCTGCCCAGGCGGTGTTGTCGGATGGTGAGTATCATGCCCAGCCTGAGCAAGGGCAGTATCTGGCAAGCCTGCCAGTAGGCTGACAGCAAGGGCCATAGCAGTTCGGTTCATTGTTTTCATCCTTTGGTTCTGGAGCGCCGGCCCGGGCTTACGGGCGCGCGTCTCCATCTGTTCGTGCGGTCTTTCGGACTGGCGCCGGATCGCCCGCAGACAACTTGCGGCGATCCCTGCGCATCACGCAGAGATGAGACGTGGCGGCCTCAGGATGCCTTCGGGTGATCGGTCATGCGGATCAGGGCGCACAACGGTGAAAACCTCGCCACTCATGGGCGGACCGAACTCCGGCGGCGCGACGAGAACAGCAACGGTCAGACAGGTCTGGCAGCAATGCGCGAGATTTGGGCTACCATGGGCTTTCGCGCAGCCAGCACCTGGATCCGGGCCATGGTCGTCCGGTACGTGATGACCGGCGCAGAGGCTTGTCGTGGCGGCGGCCTGTTGCTGGTGGATGGCGTGTCCGGCGCGGCTGGCATGTGCCGGGGCCTGCAGAACCAGGGCGCCGATGGCAAGCAGCAGGATGCAGACCGCAAACTGGCGCAACCGAGCGCATCTCGTCCGGAAAGCAGAACGCGTCCGCCCGGTCATGCGCCAGCTTCCTTCCCGCTGGCACGCCGGGCCTGCGCGCCGTCGCGTTCAGGTCGCGCACCACCCGACGCCGGAAGACAGCCCCGCTGGCGGAGGCAAGCCGCCTCGGCCGGGTGCTGGTTCGGGTCATTCGCAAGCCGGGCGGTCATGTCGGCAGCCCCGTGTCAGATTTCCCGCGGACCGAGGAAGCGGCCGAAGCTCCGCGTGGTCGCGCCGAACAGGAACGCCTCATACGGCTCGGGATCGACGCCTGGGAAGTCCATGCCGGGCGAGCCGGCCGGCATGCCGGGAACGGCCAGCCCTGTTGCGTCAGGCCGCTCGGCTAGCAGGCGGCGGATCGCGGCGGCGGGCACATGGCCCTCGACCACATAGCCCCCCACCTCAGCGGTGTGGCAGGACGCCAGTTCCGCCGGCACCCCGAGCCGCTGCTTGAGGCTGCCCATATCGGCGGATTCCACGACCCGCACCGGGAACCCTGCGGCCTCGATATGCGCGGCCCAGCCGTCGCAGCAGCCGCAGGATGGGTCCTTGATGACGCTCACCAGAGGCAGGGTTTCGGCATGCCCCCGCCCGAGCGTGGACATCAGCAGGGGGAGCGCGCCGGCCGCCGCCAGAATGGCGCGGCGGGTGACGGGGTGATCGTTTCTCATCGTCGAACCTCGTTTCATGGATTGCGTTACCTCAAAGTCCCGGTCTGGACACGACGCATGAAGGAGTGAGCAGTTGCTGCCGATCGTCACAGCTTCACCCTCCGCAGCCGCGCGGCATTGGCGAT
>CAYQRX010000486.1:0-1805 GCA_964419865.1 uncultured Hyphomonas sp.
CTGGAGGAGTTCGATGGAGATGCCGTCGGGGGAGCGGATGAAGGTCATGCGGCCATCGCGGGGCGGGCGGGAGATGGTGACGCCGATGTCGGCGAAGCGCTGGGTGGCGGCGTAGATGTCCTCGACCTGATAGGCGAGATGGCCGAAATTGCGCCCGCCCTCATAGTCCTTTTCGTCCCAGTTATGGGTGAGCTCCACCATCGGAATGTTCAGCGAGGTGGGGGAGGCGCCTTCCGGCACGCCGCCATGGCGCTCGATGTCTGCTGGCGCCGCAAGAAAGACGAGGGTGAAACGGCCGGCTTCATTGTCATAGCGGGCGATCTCGGTGAGGCCGAGGCCGTCGCAATAGAAGCGTTTGGCAGCCTCGATGTCGCCGACGCGGACCATGGTGTGCAGATAGGAGGGGCTCATGAATGGGCATCCTTCAGGTTACGGATGATCTGGCGCAGATTGGGCGGGGTCAGCGTGTAATAACGCCTCAGCGCGATGGCAAGGACGAGAATCGCGAGGCCCATGAAGGCGAGGAAGAAGCTGAATGTATGGATCAGCGTGCCCTGTTCGAAGACGGGCGAGCCGCCGGTGAGGCGCCAGAGCGTATCCCAGACGGCGTTGAAGACGCTGGAGAGCGGCGGCAGGCCGACTGTGAGGAAGGCGGCGCAGGCATAGATATAGGTGGTCGCGCGCGGGCCTTCGGCGCGCATGTAGAGGTCGGTGAATTCCTTCTCATCGATATGCGCCGGAAGCTCGCCGCTCTCCTTGCGCAGGGCGAGCAGGCGCGGGGCGAAATCCCGGGTCTGTTTCCAGCGCCAGGCAAGATGGCCGCCCCAGGCGATGACAGCCAGGACAATCAGAAAATACAGCCACATGATCCTGTCTCTGCTCCAGGGCCTTCAGCGGCGCCGCGGCAGACCGGACCGGAGCGTCAGGCCATATGGGCGCGTTCGTAAACCAGCATGGCGCGCTTGCGGGCCACACCCCAATGATAGTTATGCAGCCGGCCATCGGCTGCAAGGGCCCGGTGGCAGGGGATGAACCAGCTGATCGGGTTCGCCCCGACCGCTGCGCCGACCGCGCGGGCGGCTTTCGGCGTGCAGACTTTGGCCGCAAGCGCCCCATATGTGCGTGTCTCCCCGGCCGGAATCTCCAGGAGGGCGCGCCAGACCTGGCGGCGGAACGGCGTGCCATAGAGGCAAACGGGCAGGGGCCCGCCATCCTCGAACACATCGCGGGCCATGCGCTCGGCTGCGGCATCATCCCGGCGCAGGGAGGCGTTGGGATAGCGCGCGGCGAGATTTGCGAAGGCGTCTGCCTCGCGCCGGCCCTGATATTCAAAGCCGGTGCGGGGCGGGGCGCCGTCATCTATGAAGCCGAGCGCGACGAGGCCGCGCGGGCCGATCAGCCAGGCGCCCATGCCGAAGGGCGTCGGTGCGCGCCCAAGGGTGAGGCCGGCGCCGGCGCCGCCGGATTTCGCCTCGCCGGGGGTCAGCCCCTCATGGGCGATGAACAGGTCGTGCAGCCGGCCGGGGCCGGACAGGCCGGTCTCTAGGGCCGCTTCCAGCACGCTGGCGCCCTGCTGCAGCAGGCTGCCGGCGGCCACATGGGCGAGGCTGCCCTGGAACTGTTTCGGGCTGATGCCGGCCCAGCGGGTGAACTCGCGCTGGAAGTGATGCGGTGACAGGCCGGCGGCGCGCGCGGCGGCGCCGAGATCGGGCCAGTCCTGCCAGGTATCGCCCATCCATTCGAGGGCCCTGGCCATCCGGCCATAGGCGCGGGCGCGTTCGTCGAGGGGGGCTGTGATGTCCGTC
>CAYQRX010000487.1:0-1805 GCA_964419865.1 uncultured Hyphomonas sp.
CGAAGCGGCCCTCCACGACGCTGAACGCGCCGTCGAACTGGCCGAGGCCGAGCTTGCCCGCACCCGCGAGGCCGAAGCCGCCGCCCAGCCGCCGCAGGAAGCCGCAAGCCATGCCGTGCGCGCCCTCGAAGCGGAAATCGCCGGCCTCGAAAAACTGCTTCGGCGGGCCGACGCCACCTCCAGCGCGCCGCCGGTCGTCGAGCGCATCCGCACCCGGGAAGGCTATGAAAAAGCGGTCGCCGCCGCCCTCGGCGACGATATATCCGCCTCCACCGACAGGGCCGCACCACTCTACTGGGGCGGCGCGGCGGTCGCTTCCATGGACCTGCCCAGCGGCGCTGAACCGCTCGGACGGTTTGTTGACGCCCCCGGCGAACTCGGCGCCCGTCTGGCCCAGTGTGGCCTCGTCAGCGCCGAGGATGGCCCGCGCCTGATGGGCCAGCTGCGCCCCGGCCAGCGGCTCGTCTCGCGCGAAGGCCATCTCTGGCGCTGGGATGGCTTTACGCGCACCCCGCAGGCGCCGGTCAGCGCCGCTGCCCGGCTCGAACAGCAGGCCCGGCTGGACGCCGCGCGCGCCGAACTTGGCCCGCTTCAGGGCGTTCTTGCCGAGGCCACCACCGGCCTGGAGGCAGCCCGCTCGGCCCGCGCCGCCGCTGAAGACCATCTGCGCCATGTCCGCCAGCTGGTCGGGCCCGCGCAGAAGGCGCTTTCGGAAGCCCACACGCACGCGGCTGAGGAAAACCAGGCCGCCGAACGCGTCAATCTGCGCCGCGATGCCGGCAATGAAGCCCTCACCCGCGCCCAGAACGAACTGGCATCAATCGCCGAAGCGCTGTCTTTCGCCGCGCCATCGGCAGCCGATGAAGAAGCCGGCTTTGACGCAGCCCTGACCGCCGCGCGCGAAGAACTGGCCGCCGCCCGGCGCGATGAGACCGAAGCGCGCGGCCGCCTCGCCGACATTACCCGCGGCCGCGAACAGGCCGCCGCCCGCCGCAGCGCGCTGGAGCGCGATGTCGAGAACTGGACAGCCCGCCTCGCTTCGGCAGACGAACGCCTGACCCGGCTCGGCGAACGCCGGGCCGATATCGCCGCCGCCGCCATCAGCGCCAAGGAGCGCCCCCAGGCGCTGACCGAGGAAATCGCCGGCCTGTCGCGTGAGCTCGAAACCTTCGAGGAAGAACGCAAGTCCGCTGCCGATGCCCTCGCCGTCAAGGAAGCCGCCATCCGCGAGGCCGACGCCGCCGCAAGACGCGCTTCCGCTGCCGCCTCGCAGGCCCGCGAGGAACTCGCCGGCTGGAAGGTGAAGCTCGAAACCTCGGAGGCCCGGCTCGCCGACGCCATCGAGGTTGCCCGCCATAATTTCCAGCGCACACCGGAAGGGCTGCTGGCGATCGCCGAAGCCAGCCTCGACGGAGACTCTCTTGGCGCCTTCACGCCCCGCGACGCCGAAGAGCGGCTCGATGCCTTGCGCCGGGACCGCGACCAGCTGGGCGGCGTTAACATGAATGCCGAGGAAGAGGCTGAGGAACTGGAATCCCGCCTCGGCGTGCAACTTGCCGAGAAGGAAGACCTGACCGCCGCCATCGCCAAGCTGCGCCAGGGCGTCGAGACGCTGAATGCAGAGGGCCGCGAGCGGCTGCTGAAGGCTTTCGAAGCGGTCAATGAACACTTCAAGGCGCTGTTCCAGGCCCTCTTCGGCGGCGGGCAGGCGGAGCTTCGCCTCGTCGATGCGGATGATCCGCTGAATGCCGGCCTCGAAATCTTCGCCCAGCCGCCCGGCAAGAAGCTCGGCACGCTGAACCTGA
>CAYQRX010000488.1:0-1796 GCA_964419865.1 uncultured Hyphomonas sp.
GAATCGTAACGCAGGACCGCCCGAGCGAGCGACAGTATTGCCCATTCTGTCACTCGGTTTGTCGGAGGGCCTGTGGCACAGGGGCAACGCAAATCAGTGACTTCACCATCCTGTGCAGGTCGATCGGCGCCGTTCCTTTACCCCTGTTCAGGAGGTTTCCTATGTCGAACGTCTGTCACTCTCCACGCCGCGTTCTCGCGGCGCTCATCGGCGCATCGTTCGCCGTTACCGCGTGGTCGTCGGACGCATGGGCGTGCCGCGGCACGTCCGAATACCCCGACGTGGCGGCCAAGCTCGCCGCTGCCTCGCTTCCCGATGACCGCAAAGCCGACCTGACGCGTCAGCTCGAAGAAGGCCGTGCGCTGCACGACAAGGCGCATCAGCAGAACGACACGGGCGCCATGCGGGAGTCGCTGAAGATCCTCGACCGCATCAAGGGGGCGCTGTGATGAGCGCCCTGACGATGAGGAAGTCGGTGTTCGGCGCACTGGTAGCTCTCGCCCTGACCGCTTGTCAGACCACGGCGGCGGACCCGGCCGACCGCCTCACGGCGGATCAGGTGCGCAGTACCTTCGTTGACCGCGAATGGACGCAAGGCAACGGCACCTTCATGTTCGCGAAGGACGGCAGCTATCGCTACGACGATAGCCGCATGAGCGCGCGGGGCACTTATCAGATTGCCGATGACGGCGTGCTCTGCACGTCCAACGCCAGTTCGGGGGTGCAGACTTGCTACACCTTCTACCGCGACGGTGACGGCTATCGGTACTGGCACGACCGCTCCGGGCGGTATTGGCCTGCCAAACTTCGCTGACGGAGCAATCTATGACCATCAACGACACTATGCGGCGCTATGCGCCGCACCTTTATCAATCAGCATTGGGCTATCCACGCCCCGACCGCCGACCAGGTCACTTTCGATCTGTCCACGGGCGGTCGCGGGCGAATAACCCGCATCGGGCTGTTCATTCAGGGGACATGGTCCATCGACGGGCAGGGAGAGCTTTGCCTCACGGCCGAGGCGGGGTCAGACATCGCGCCCGGCACGCGGCTTTGCCATGTGTTCCACCGCGAGGGCGAAGGCTATGCGGTGGCTGTTCAGGGTCATACGCCCATGCCGGTGTTCTTCGTGGACCAGCAGACGAGACTGTTCGTGGACAGCACGAAACGGTCGGGAGGGTGAGCGATGCAGGAAGTGACGGTGACGCGCCGTTTCACCCTTGAGCGGGAAACGACACTCGGGCAGGCGACGGCCGCAACAATGAAGGCCGTGGAAGCGGCACTTGGCGGGACATTCGAGCAAACCTCGGACGACAGCTTCTCCGGCAAAGGACGCGCCTTTCCGCAACAGCAGCGGAATGCCTTCGACCGGAAGACAGGCGCCGAGGTCGGCTACAACATCAAGGTCATCGGCAAGCTCAAGGACCACGGCAACAGTGAGTTTTCGGCCTTGCTCACCCTGACCAGCGACGGTGCCAACACTGTCGGCCGACTGATGAAGGTCGGGAGCGTCATCAACCTCGTTGTGTTACCGGTTCTGGGCGGGCTCCTGAGCCTTGGCATATTCCGGGACTCCGTGCTCGCCAGTCTTTTAGGCGCCGGCATCGGCCTTATGCTCGCCCTCGCGATAGCCAGCGCCTTCCGAAAGCTGCCCGAGAAGGCCATGCACAACGCCCGTGCATCCGTTGAAAGCAAGCTGGCGACGGTCGAGTTCATGGAAAGCGGCACAACCGCATAGCCGGGAGTGGAGGCCGCCTAAGCGGCGGCCACGGTGATGTAGTAGGATTGAAGGGCAC
>CAYQRX010000489.1:0-1791 GCA_964419865.1 uncultured Hyphomonas sp.
TCAACTCCCTCAATGCATCCAGATAACGTCGATAATCCCCATCCGCAGCGAACACGACCTGTCGATTATGACCCCGCTGCACGACATGATGCGGATAGTTGGGTAACAAGACTCGACCTGTTCGTGGCATTCTTCTCCCCTCCATGGGTGTTTTGCTCAACTCCATCAGTCTGTGTCATCGAACAATGTCATGTCACAGGTTTGTGCGGTGCAAAAATAAATCCCCTTTTTGCTGCTGTATGGTTCGGAGGTTAAATGGCTTGGAGTGATGAAATCCTGTCGGCTAGCGGGGCTGAAGCCGGTTCCGAAAATATAGTCCAGTGGGCGATCGAGGCGGTTCGCTCCCATCTGGGCATGGAGGTGGCCTACGTCTCGGAGTTCGTGGGCAGTGATTCGGTGTATCGCAATGTATCAGCGCCAGGGCTGGAACATCTGATCAAGCCGGGCGATGCACGGCCGTTGGAGGAGGTCTACTGCCCGCACATCCTCGCGGGGCGACTGCCCGAACTCATTCCTGATACCTCCCGCGAAGAACTTGCGATGTCAATGGCGATCACCCACGCCGTCCCCATCGGTGCCCATGTCAGTGTCCCGTTGCGCCTGGCGGATGGCGAGGCCTACGGCATGTTCTGCTGCCTGAGCCCGCACGCGGACGATTCCCTGAACGAGCGCGATCTGCAGGCTTTCAAGCTCTTCGCCGAAATCGCTGCGCATCAGGTTCGCCGCGAGGTCGCTGCCGCGCGAGCCGGGCGGGAGCGGCGTGAACGCATTGAGCAGGTTCTAGCCGACGAGTCGTTCCATGCCATGTATCAGCCGATCCGGGATTTCGTGAAGGGCCGGACGGTGGGCTTTGAGGCGCTGTCGCGCTTCACGGCGGGCGAGGCGCGAACGCCGGATCTCTGGTTCGCCGATGCCTATCGGGCCGGGCTGGGTCCGCAACTGGAACTGGCAGCGGTCCGGACCGCTCTGCGGGGCGCCCGCGGTCTGCCGCCCGAGGTGTATCTCTCGGTCAATCTGTCGCCCATGACGATTGTGGGTGAATCGTTCACCGCCTTCCTCGCCGAAGTTCCGGCCGGGTGCCGCCTCATGCTTGAGATCACGGAACATGCGGCCGTTGAGGACTATGCTGCTCTGGAATCGGCGTTGCGCCCGGTGCGCGAAAGTGGGGTCCTGCTCGCGATCGACGATGCCGGGGCGGGGTTTTCAAGTCTGCAACATATAATCCGTTTACGGCCGGACATCATCAAGCTGGACATGTCCCTGACCCGCTCGGTTGATCGTGAACCCGCACGCCGTGCGCTGGCGTCGGCGCTCGCGTATTTTGCCGCTGAAACGAACTCGAAGATTGTCGCTGAGGGAGTCGAAACCGAGGCCGAGCGTGCCGCGTTGCAAGGCCTCGGCATTTCAATTGGCCAGGGTTACCTGTTCGGGCGGCCGGCGCCGGAACCGACGGTGTAGCTTCGATTGCGAAAAAGGTGACAACCACAAGTGACACAAGTGAGGACACCCAACTTCTTTTCCGCGTCACATCGCCATCGCTCTGCTTGCAACTCGCAACATGTGGTCAGGCCGGCACCTGATATAGCCGCCGGGCCTGACCCAACCCCTTGAGAAACCGCCGCCCGAGACGCTCGGCCGCCTCGCGAAGCCGATTGACGTGCCCAAGTGCCGCCACGTGGTGGCCCCATCCGCCCCGCTCCACATAACGGAGGTAGTGCTCGGGATCGAGACCCAGCCGTACAAGAATCGGCGGAAGGTGGCCCGGTATGGCGCCACGCTTGTCCTCCCGGA
>CAYQRX010000490.1:0-1787 GCA_964419865.1 uncultured Hyphomonas sp.
TGCGCTGCCCGCTTTCCTGATCGATTCGCGCGCGGATGTGCTGCCGGGGGATATTGCGGCTGGGCTGAAGCTGACCGGGCATTTCCTGGAGGCGCGCCTGTTTGCGGCCGTGCATCGCGGCCTGCCGCCGGAGCGCGAGCGGCTTGTGGCGCGGCTGCTGGCGCAGCGCTGATTCCCCGCCTATTTGCAGCAGACGCCTTCGAGATTTCTTAACCAAACGCCGGTTTCTGTTAACCTAGCGACGAATGCGAGTCGGGGCCGTTTCCCGGCCGCCGACCTGACACCAGAATGTGGCAAGACCTGTAACGAGGCCAGAATGTCCAAGCGTACTGCCGAGCCCCCTGCGGACCGGATTATCAATGAGCCGCTGAGCGAGGCGCTGTCGAAGCGCTACCTTGCCTATGCCCTCTCCACCATCACGGCGCGCGCGCTGCCGGATGTGCGCGACGGGCTGAAGCCGGTGCAGCGGCGCATCCTTTATGGCATGCGCGTGCTGCGGCTCGACCCCGAGGGCGGCTACCGCAAATGTGCCAAGATTGTCGGCGATGTGATGGGTAATTACCATCCGCATGGCGACAGTTCGATCTATGACACGCTGGTGCGCCTCGCGCAGGATTTCAACGTGCGCTACCGGCTTGTCGATGGCCAGGGGAATTTCGGCAATATCGACGGGGACAGCCCGGCGGCCTATCGTTATACCGAAGCGCGGATGACGCGCGCGGCCGAGCTGATGATGGAAGGGCTCGACGAGAACGCCGTCGATTTCCGCCCGAACTATGCCGAGAATGACGAGGAGCCGGTGGTGCTGCCGGCGGGCTATCCGAACCTCTTGGCCAATGGCGCGACCGGGATTGCCGTCGGCATGGCAACCTCGATCCCGCCGCACAATGTCGCCGAGGTGATCGATGCGGCGCGCTATCTGATTGACAAGCCGAAGGCGACGACCGAAGAGCTGACGCAGTTCGTTCAGGGGCCGGACTTTCCGACTGGCGGCGTGATTGTCGAGGACCGCGCCTCGATGCTGGACGCCTATGAGACAGGCCGGGGCGCGTTCCGGATGCGGGCGCGCTGGCATGTCGAGGATACGGGCCGGGGCACTTATCAGATCATCGTCACCGAGATACCCTATCAGGTGCAGAAGTCGCGCCTGCTGGAGAAGCTTTCGGAGCTGCTGGAAGCGAAGAAAGTGCCGCTGCTCGAAGATGTGCGCGATGAGAGTGCGGAGGACGTGCGCCTCGTGCTCGTGCCGCGCGCCAAGACGGTTGAGCCGGATGTTCTGATGGAGAGCCTGTTCAAGGTCTGCGATCTCGAGACGCGCTTCAGCATGAACATGAACGTGCTGCACAAGGGCGCGCCGCAGGTGATGGGCCTGAAGCAGGTGCTGCAGGCCTATCTCGACCATCGCCGTGAAGTGGTCGTGCGACGGGCCGAGTTCCGCCTCGACAAAATCGAGAAGCGGCTGCACATCCTCGAGGGCTTCCTCAAAGCCTATCTCAATATCGATGAGGTGATCCGCATTATCCGGACCGAGGACGAGCCGAAGCCCGTCCTGATGAAACGGTTCAAAATCAGTGACATACAGGCCGAGGCGATCCTCAATCTGCGCCTGCGCGCCCTGCGCAAGCTGGAGGAGATGGAGATCCGCGGCGAGCACAAGCGCCTGCAGGCGGAGCGTGAAGAGCTGGTGCAGCTCATCGGCTCTGTGCGCCGGCAGTGGACGCGCGTGTCGAAGGAATTGCTGGCCGCGCGCGGCGAGTTCGATCCGTCAACGGATCTTGGCCGTCGCC
>CAYQRX010000491.1:0-1784 GCA_964419865.1 uncultured Hyphomonas sp.
CCCATCTAGGCGCCGCCCTGATCGGCGACCCGGTTTATGGCCGCCAGTCCGGCATCATGGCCTGGGGCTCGGGCGAGGCCCATGCCGCGGCGCTGGCAGCCGCCCGCGCCTTCCCGCGCCAGGCGCTGCATGCTGCGGTCCTCGGTTTTGTCCACCCGGTAACAGAAGAGGCGCTCCGTTTCGAAGCGCCTCTGCCGGAAGATATGTCAGGCCTGATCGCGGCCCTGCGGAAGCTGCCGGTCGACTAGCGCCCGCCGCCGCCCCCGCTCGTCTGCACCGCAGCCGTCTGCAGCGGCTCGAAGCGCAGCGTCCGGGCCTGCAGGGTCACCTTGCCGACCCTGTCGGTATCGGCCACGATGCGCACCGGCACATGGCTGCCATTCTCCAGCGGTGCGAGATACATCCGCAGCGGGCCGGAAATGCCGGTCAGCGTGTCATTGTTCACCTCGCCGGCCTTATAGCCGGCGATCTTGTCCATGGTGACATGACATTCGATGGCCTTGCCGCTCCAGGCCGGGCTTTTCACATTCGCCGTGCCGGCATTCTCGAGGTGCAGATAGGTCAGCTGCTTGCCATCGAACACGCGGATCGGTCCGCCGCACGGGTCGGCGCCCTTGGGGCGCGGCTCGAGGGCGAAGGTGATCAGCGCCGTCAGCGGGTCGTTTGCCTTGATCGCCTGTTCCGGGGTTGCAGGCGGCTCACCGAGATTGCCGAACCTCGGATTGGCCGTCATCGAGAAGCCGGTATCGTGCATCGACAGTTCGACCCGGCGGTTTTTCTTCCCGTCGCGGTTCTGCGAAACATATCCGGATGTCTTCAGGTGGTTCTTGCGGACATGGCCGGAGGAGGCGAGCTCCATATTGTAATTGACGAAGATGTCGGCGAGCCCGGTCGTGCGCACCCGCGAACGGATGGCATAGGTGTCGGGCTTCAGCTCCACATCGAAGCTCGCCCGGCCGGTGGCGGGAATAATGAAGATCATGGCCCGGGCATCGAGCTCATAGATCATGCGCATCGGCGAGCCGGATTTCACATTGGCCAGCAGATTCCCGCCCGGCGACGGGGCGGTGTCGGCGGTGGACAGGCCGGCCAGCGCAAGCGTGGCGGCGGCAGCAAGGAGGAGGCGCTTCATCGGGTAACCAGATCCTTTCACGTCCGTCTGGGCATTTGCCCGCCTGTCTAGACGCCCCATCCCAACGCGGCCTGAACGAACCTGCCGTGTTTATGCCGCATTCTGGCGTCTGCGCCCACTGACATATCGTGACAGAGGATGACAGGGGAGGGCAGATTCTCAGCCGCAATGCCTGATCCCGGCGGTTGACAGGCGGCCCCCGCAGACTGTAGACGCGCGCCTTCAGATCAAAGAACACCTCTTTTTCGGAGCGAGGCCCATGTCCCGCGAATGTGAACTTACTGGCACGAAGCCGATGGTCGGCCACCTTGTCAGCCACTCCCAGATCAAGACGAAGCGCCGCTACCTGCCGAATCTCGTGCAGGTGACGCTGCATTCCGAAGCGCTGAACCAGGACTTCCGGATGCGCATTGCGGCCAAGGCGCTGCGCACCGTGGACAAGCTCGGCGGCCTCGATGCCTTCCTCGCCAAGGCCAAGGAAGACACGCTGTCGGCCAAGGCCCTGAAGATCAAGCGCGACATCGCCAAGAAGGCGGTCGCCTGACCCGCCTTTAGCCTGCCGCCTCGGCGGGCCTGAAGTTCAAGAACGCCGGACCCTTGGGTCCGGCGTTCTTTTTATTGTCAATTTCAACCCATAGATTCACAGAGAATC
>CAYQRX010000492.1:0-1778 GCA_964419865.1 uncultured Hyphomonas sp.
ATTCCGGGGAAGGTGCCGATAATCCGGGGCCGGAAGCCGATTCCGCCGGGGAGGGTGCCGATAATCCGGGGCCGGAAGCCGATTCCGCCGGGGAGGGTCACGCATGAGCGGCGCGCCGGGGCACCTGCTGCCGTGCCCGTTCTGCGGGGGCAAGGCGCACGATATCGTATTCGAGTTCACCAATCCGGAGCGCAGCACGCATGCCGTCGGTTGCCATGGCTGCGGCGCAGAGGTTCACGGCACCGAATGGCTTGAGCGCGGCGATGCTGAGCAGGGCTACTCCACCGCTGCCGAAGCCGCCTTCGCCTGGAACCTGCGCGGCGGCAAGCCGGGAGGGCGCCTCGATGGGTGAGGGCACGAAAATCGAATGGGCCGATCACACCTTCAATCCGTGGATCGGCTGCACCAAGGTCTCGCCGGCATGCGATCATTGCTATGCGGAGGACTGGTCGAAGCGGTTCAAGGGGCCTGAGTGGGGCAAGGAACGCCGGCGCACATCGCCCGCGAACTGGAAGAAGCCGCTGAAATGGAACCGCTACGCGCTGGCGCATCCGAACATGACCCCGCGCTGGGTTCTGACCTATTTCGTAATCTGGTTGCGCGGGCGAAAGCTCTACAGTTGTGACTGCGGCCCATCCGGCTTTTTTCACTGGTTCAATAGCGGGCAGCACCTGCCGCCGACGCGCGTGCATGAGCTGGTCTGCGAACTGGAGGCGCGCTGATGACCGTTTACGTCGATGATATGTTCCGCGTCCCGATGGGGCGGTTTGGTCGCATGAAAATGAGCCATATGATCGCTGAGAGCTTTGATGAGTTGCACGCGATGGCAGACAAGCTCGGCCTGAAGCGCAGCTGGTTTCAGGGCGATCATTACGACATCTCGATGTCGGTGCGAGCGCGGGCGGTCGAGCTCGGCGCGGTCGAGATCGGTATGCGCGAGCTGGCGGCTCTCAGCTGGTTGCAGCGGCGCGGTGAGGTCATGGGCGATCCGGCGACGGCCGTGCGGCGGATGCGGGAGCGCTTTGCGGCCGAGGGCTCGATCCTGAGAAAGGCGGCAGGCTGATGGTCGCGGTCAATTTCACGGTGTTCCAGGACAAGATCCTGTCGGGCGAAAAGCGCCAGACCGTGCGGGCCACCGCCCGGTGCAAGCCGGGCGACCGGCTGCAGCTTTATACGGGCATGCGCACCAAGGCCTGCCGGAAGCTGGGGGAGGCGGTGTGCGAGGCGGTGTTTCCGGTCACGATAGGCGACTGGAGCCATGAGGCGTTCCTCCTGTTTCCGGCCGATGCCCAGCTATTCGCGCGGGGTTTTTATCGAGCGGAGGGCAAGTTGCCGAGGCGAGCCGCCCGTGACCGGTTTGCCCGCGCCGACGGTTTCAGCAGTTTCGAGGCCTGCGCGGCCTTCTTTCGCCGGCAATACGGCCTGCCCTTTGCGGGGCATGTCATCGTCTGGCGCGATTTTCAGCCTGCGGAGGAAGCCGATGTTTGAGGTGGGCGAGCGGGTGGTCTGCGTCGATGACGGGCCGGACTGGATGCTGGATCATTCGACCGGGGAAAAGACGCTCTATGATTGTCCTCTGGTTCGCGGCCGGCTGTATGTTGTGCGCGAGGTCTTCCCGCCGGGTTATCGCGGCTTTTCGCCGGTGCTGGACCGGGGGTTTAGAACCACCGACCTGCTGATCGGCGTCGGGGCGGTGCGTTTTGACGGTACCGACATGCACGCGGCGCACCGGTTCCGGAAGATCAACGGCCTCGATGTTTCAGAAGGGCTCGCGGCAC
>CAYQRX010000493.1:0-1772 GCA_964419865.1 uncultured Hyphomonas sp.
CCTCGAACGCTTGACACTCGCATTCGTCGTCCAGAACTCCGGACCCGCCGCACAGATAGCAGCCATCGTCATCCGGCTCGAAATCCGCGTATGTTTCAGACATCGCCGCCTCCTTGCCCTTCGCGGGGGGTGAGCGGCTCGAAGTTGTCGGCGAAATACTGAGCCGCGACGAGCCATTGGTCATCGTGGTTCTTCGGGTTTCGCGCGATCATGTCGCCCGGCTTTGGTGAGCCCGCTTCCTTGTCGGGGAGCGAAACGCTGATGCGGCTCATATCCTCGCCCGGCACGTAGGGGCGAAGCTCGGCGATTTGCTTGCGGCGATATTGGGTAAACGCAGGCCCACCGTCTTTCGTCTCAGCCATTGTCTTCCTGTCCTTCACCTAGAGCTTTGGAGAGAGCGGCGCGGGCCTTCGCTACGGCGTCGTTCGTTTCGCTGTCGCCGTTGAGTTCATCCAAGATCGCCGGGCAGATAAGGATGTTTTGCAGCGCATCGACCAGATCAGGAGCCGCCGCTATCAGCCTGGCGTTGGCCTTGGCTTCTTCGAGTGGTGGGCAGCCGTTCCCGCCGTCGTCAATCGTCTTCCCATTATCGAAATGGATCGTGGCGATTGCGCCCGCATATCCTTCCGACACAACAGATGTGCAGTTGCAGGATATGTCGTCGCGTGCAAAGTGCGGCCCGTCCCAAGGCCCCGGCGTGTATCCCGGCTTATCCATTGGAGGGCTCCTTGAGGGCGGCGCGGGCGTGGTGCAGCCATTCCTCGTGCCACGGGTGCAGAGGAATGTCGTCGTGACCGCCGATCTCTGGGCTGTTCAGTTCAAGGTTGCCTGTCCCGTGTGCCTTCACGATCTCTGCGAGAAGGCTTCTCAGCGCCTCGTTCTCTGCGCGGAGGCGGGTGATCTCGACATCCTTCTCGCGACCGACAACGTTTGGATTGCAGCCGGTGTAGTCCCGCTTCACGACTCGTGTCTCTGTCATGGGGTCACCGCCGCGGCCTCGGCTTCCGCGAGCCGCTTCATGTCCTCAAGAGCCGTCTCGTTGTCGCGGGACTTGATCTCAAATTTCATATCCATTTCCCTCGTTGTCGGCTTGCCGCTTGTCAGCGCGGGGCTACCAGCGCCATTTCTTCCGAAACGCCCTGGGCACGGTGTGCTTGGTCGCGGATCGTCTGATGTGGCCAGCTGTTGCGTGGTCCTCTGCGTTCTTGTCGGGGAGGCACCACTCGCAGGTCAGATCCAAATTCTCGTCGTCATCTGATCCGCCGCACTCGAGCGCTTGAACGTGCTCCACGATCCAGAAGTCAGCCGGGCCGAGCTTCCGCTTGCAGCGATGGCACCGGCCGCCGCGAAGCTGGAAGATCTTCGCCCGACGTTGAGGCGGCATCGATCCGCGCTTCTCGTGCACAAACGCGTTCATCGCCGCACGCAGCTCGCCTTATAGAGCCGGCAGATCGAGAGCGGCACGCCCACGATATCCGCCGTGCGCTCCGCGCTGTAGCCGAGATCCAGGTAGACCAGCATCCGCTGCATCAGGTACGGGCTGATCGGCTTCGGCGCCCGCACATTCGCAGCCGGGGCAGCAGTCGTAGATGTCTGCGTCGTAGGTGAGGTCATGGCTATTGCACCTCATCATCGGCATGATTGATCTCCTTGCCGTCTGTCAGGCCGAACCCGCGGTGCTCCATCAGGAACTGGACGCACTGGGCGACGCTGGCCGCGTCGGGCAGCCGGTTGAGCTGCCAGTTGATCTCGCGCAGGACCTCCAGCTTGAG
>CAYQRX010000494.1:0-1772 GCA_964419865.1 uncultured Hyphomonas sp.
GGACCACAGAAGTCCCCGCGCCCCGCCCTGATAGCGCATCATCACATGGGCGTTGTCGTCCAGCGCCCGGCCGCCCACGAAGGTGGCCAGATCGGCGGTCAGCGCCTCCAGTTTCAGCCCGGTGACGAAGCCCGCCAGGTGATAGGCATGGGTGCCGATGTCGCCGATGGAGCCGCCGCGGCCGTTCTTCTTGGGATCGGTGCGCCAGGCGGCCTGGGCATTGCCCGACTGCTCGATGGCGGTCGCCATCCATTCCAGCGGATATTCGACCTGCACGGTGCGGACCGCGCCCAACTCGCCACGGGCGACGCGGACGCGGGCCTCGTGCACCATCGGATAGCCGGAATAGGTATAGGTCACGCCGACGAAGCGGCCACTTTCCCGCGCCAGTTTTTCCAGCGCCGCGGCATCCTCCAGCGTCGCGGTCAGGGGCTTTTCGCAGATCACGTCGAAGCCTGCCTCGATCAGCGCCTTGGCGATCGGGTCATGGGTGAAGTTCGGCGTGCAGATCGCCACCGCGTCCACCCGGTCCTCCCGCGCCGTCTCGCCCGCGATCAGTTCCTCATAGGTGCCATAGCTGCGGGCGGGATCGAGCCCCTGCGAGATCGCGAAGGCGAGGCCACGCTCGGGATCGACGTCGAAGGCCCCGGCCACCAACTGCCATTGCCCGTCCAGCCGCGAGGCGAGACGATGGATATTGCCGATATAGGCGCCCTGCCCGCCGCCCACCATTCCAAGACGCAACATGGTCATTCCTCCAGCCCCAGCATCGCCCGGTTGGCGCTACGATTGGCGCCGGATTTCACGAAATCGTCGAAGGCGCGGTCCGACACCCGGATGATGTGGTCCGCGATGAACTGCGCGCCTTCGCGGGCGCCGTCCTCGGGGTTCTTGACGAAGCACTCCCATTCCAGCACCGCCCAGCCGTCGAAGCCATGGGTGGTCAGCTTGGTGAAAATCGCCCCGAAATCGACCTGCCCGTCGCCGGGCGAGCGGAAGCGGCCAGCGCGCTTGCTCCATGGCTGATAGCCGCCATAGGCGCCGGACTTGCCGTCCGGGCGGAACTCCGCATCCTTGACGTGGAAGGTCTTGATGCGCTCGTGGTAGTGGTCGATGAAGGCCAGATAATCCAGCGCCTGCAGCACGAAATGGCTGGGGTCATACATCAGGTTGGCGCGGGGATGGTTCCCGACCTTTTCCAGGAAATATTCCCACGAATGGCCGTCATGCAGATCCTCGCAGGGGTGGATCTCGTAGCAGACATCCACGCCATGCGCGTCGAAATCGTCGAGGATCGGCGTCCAGCGTTTCGCCAGTTCCTCGAAGCCTTCCTCGACCAGCCCCTCAGGCCATTGCGGATAGGGATAGAGATAGGGCCACAGCAGCGCGCCTGAGAACGTCACGTGCCGGTCGATCCCCAGCCGCTTCGAGGCGCGGGCGGCGAAACGCAGCTGCTCCTCGGCCCAGGTGCGACGTGCGGACGGGTTGCCGCGCACAGGCTCGGGCGCAAAGCTGTCCATGATGACATCATGCGCCGGATGCACCGCCACCAGCTGGCCGGTGATATGCGAAGCGAACTCGGTGATCTGAAGGCCGTTGTCGGCCAGCATCCCCTTGATC
The DNA here is from genome assembly GCA_964419865.1 of uncultured Hyphomonas sp. GTDB lineage: Bacteria > Pseudomonadota > Alphaproteobacteria > Caulobacterales > Hyphomonadaceae > Hyphomonas. The sequence goes on from CAYQRX010000494.1 coordinate 1,621, forward strand.
TCGTCGCAATAGGTCTCGCTTTCGGCGGCCCTCGCCATGTCGATCAGGCGCGTGTCCCAGGTCGGGATCTGGACGCCCTTGAAGCCCTTGTCGGCCGCCCATGTCGCCAGGCTGGGCAGCGAGTTGTAGGGCGCGTCATCGGCCGCGAACTG
>CAYQRX010000495.1:0-1771 GCA_964419865.1 uncultured Hyphomonas sp.
GAGATACGAGTCCCTTCAACCAGGCGGACATTGCGGTTTTGCGGGAATTCCAGCGGCGCCATCCAACCTACACGCTGAAACGGTTCTCGGGCATCGAGATCCAGGGGATGAACATGGACACGGCGCCGCTGATGGCGATCGCCGGCGGCACCTCCCCGGATGTCATCTATGTGAATTTCCGGCAGTCCGACACGTACATTTCGCAGGGGTTCCTGTTTCCCCTTGACGAGTTCATCGACGGGAAGGTCGAAGGCGTTCCGGGTATGAGCGAGGAGGAGCGTGCGCTTCGCGTGGCGGATCCGGTCTGGCCCGTGATTCGGCGCAAGGGCCCGGACGGAACGAGGCATGTCTGGGCGCTTCCCTACGGCATGCGGGTGCGCGCTATGATATATCGGAAGGATCTTTTCGCGCGCGCCGGCCTGGACCCGAACCATCCGCCGAAAGACTGGGACGAACTGCTCGATTGCGCCAGGCGGCTTACGATTCCCTCGGAGCGCAGCTATGGCATCGGCTTGTCCTCGGGCCCCCAAGCCGCCTGGGATTATATCGGCTACCTCTGGTCCATGGGCGGAGATGTGGTCGCTTACGATGATCAAGCGGGCCGCTGGCGGGCGGTTTTTGACAGTCCGGAAGCGGTGACCGCCCTGCGCTATTATACCCGGCTGCTGAAGGACAAGTGGCTGTCGAGCGACGGCAAGGTCCAATACGGATATGCCCTGCGGGATGAGTACTCGAAAGCCTGGGGCGAAGGCCGGCTCGGCATCATCATGCAATATCTGGATGCCAAGTCCATGGGCGGCGGCCCCGGCGTGGATCCATCGCTGATGGGGATCGCGCCCATGCCGCTGAGTCCGACCGGGAAGCGGGGCAGCGAATTGAACTGCCCCATGCAGGGCATTTTCGCGGGACAGAAGGATCCGGCCATCCGCAAGGCAGCCTACCAGTACATCCACTTCACGGACAGCGAGGACGCCCGGCGCATCTACACCGAGAGCATGGTGCGGCAGGGATATGCCAAGATGCTGAGCCCGGTGTACCTGCGCCGCTATGGTTTTCGGGAGTATCTGCGGGAAGTGCAGCCGGGGTGGGAGGAGGTTTGGAACGAAGCGCTGCGAAACGGCAAGCCCGAGCCCTATGGCCGCAACTGCCAGATGGTCTACACCTTCATGACCGAGCCCATGGACGAGGTCTTTGAGCTGGAACACCAAGGCAGGCTAGGGGATACGGAGGAGGCGAAAGCGGCGAAGATCGGGGAAATCCTCCACCGAGCGGTCGCGCGCACGAACGAAGAGATGATCGGCTATGTGCCGCCGGAGAAGCAGAGCCTTCGCCGGACCGTGGCCTTTTTCGCAGCCATCTTGATTGTCGTCATCCTGTGCGTCGTCTTCCGCAAGGTCTGGAAGATCTTCACCCCGAGCGACACGCCGACCGTCAAAGGTTGGGGATGGCGGCGCTATTCCACCGCGTACATCATCCTGCTACCGGCAATCGCCTCGATCTTGCTCTGGAACTATGTGCCCATGATTATGGGCTCGACACTGGCCTTCATGGATTACCGCATCGTCGGCGACTCCAGCTTCGTAGGCCTGGACAACTTGGCAGCGGTGTTGTTCGACAGCGTCTGGTGGGATTCCCTCTGGAAAACGGTGTTGTACATGCTGTTGGCGCTCGGCTTCGGTTTCTGGTTGCCGATCGTGCTGGCGATCCTGCTGCAGGAGGTGTCGCACGGCAAGATCCTTTACCGGACGATCTTCTATTTGCCAGCGGTGAT
>CAYQRX010000496.1:0-1770 GCA_964419865.1 uncultured Hyphomonas sp.
GCTTCACCGAAAGGAAGCATGAATGACCATCTCGAAAGAAATCTTGGACGAACTGCGGCTCTGTTGCACAAATCCCGTGTGGGATTCATCTCATGAATCCAGCGTGGTAGCTGGGATACATGAGCAGACCTACACCCCCGACCTACAGGACCAGGAACTGGCCAGCCTACAATGAAGCGCTCAAGCGCCGCGGCTCGCTGACGATCTGGTTCGATCCCGAGATGAGCTGGGATGCCGCGCCGACAGGCAGGCGTGGCCGCCAGCAGACCTACAGCGATGCCGCCATCCAGACATGCCTTTCGATGAAGGTGCTGTTCGGCATGGCGCTTCGGCAGACGACAGGCTTCGTCGAAAGCCTGCTGCGGCTGGTCGGCCTCGACTGGGCGGTGCCCGACTTCAGCACCCTGTCCCGCCGCCAGAAGACCCTGGCCGTGAACATCCCGTATCGCGGCTCCAAGGGGCCGCTGCACCTGCTGATCGACAGCACGGGCATCAAAGTCGAGGGCGAAGGCGAGTGGCACGCCCGCAAGCATGGTGGACCCAAACGGCGCGTCTGGCGCAAGATCCATCTCGGGATCGACGAGGAAACACTGGAGGTTCGCGCAGTCGAGGTCACAGGGAGCCATATCGGCGATGCACCGGTCTTATCCGACCTGCTCAACCAGATCCCAGCGTACGAGCAGATCAGCAGCGTCACTGCCGACGGTGCCTACGACACCCGCAAATGCCACGATGCAATCGCTGACCGCGGCGCCCGCGCTGTCATTCCGCCTCGCAAGAATGCCAAGCCGTGGAAGACCGTCACCGCCGGCGCGGTCGCACGAAACGAAGCGCTGCGGGCATCGAAATACCTCGGTCGTGCTCTCTGGCGACGATGGAGCGGATACCACCGCCGAAGCCGCGTCGAAACGAAGATGCACTGTGTGAAACTGCTGGGGCAGCGCCTCATGGCGCGGGACTTCGACCGACAGGTCGCGGAGCTTCAGGTCCGTATCGCCGTTCTGAACGGCTACACCGCGCTCGGCATCCCTGTCACAGAGCCCGTGGGATAAGTCTGTCCGGGGAAAGGGGAACCCCGGCCATCAGCCGATTTGTGCAACAGAGCCGGTGTTCAGATGCCGTGACAAGGCTGCGATCTCGGCAAGCTGACGCTGCGCGGCAGCCACCCCGTCACGGGCAGCTCCGGCAAGGGACAGAATGTCGCGTAACATCTCGGCACCTTTCCCGACGCAATCCTTTGATATCGATCCAGAACGAACAAGCTCTTGAAAATCGGTTATTCTTTCAAGGGCCGACTCGGCCTTGAACGCGAGAAGATCCTCTCTCGCCTGCTCCAGAAGATATAGCGATTTTGTCATCCGGCCACCCCGTTTCGCCTTTGGAATCCCAGATCGATCCTCCTGGCGATCGCTTCGGAATAGGTTTCGTTCAGCAGCCCTGCAAATTGCGATTCGCCGATGCCGCCTCCGAATTCACCCCTCGCCTGCCCTAGTCCGGCGTATTTTAACATTTCCGCAAGAAATGCCTGCTCGAGGCCGTCTATCACGCCCTGCCTCGATCCGGTTGTCATGCGGGCCGTCCCTGCCGCCAGAACCTTCTCCATGGCACTCTCCTTTCTGAGTAAAATTTTTGACAACTGCTGACTTTAGCCGGTACAAGTAAATATTTGGTAATCTTGCCCTGCCAATGTGACAGCAACTTGATCCACGCAGAGGAGATCCGGGTGGAGGTAGAATTTACGTGTCGCCAGACGGGTACAGCTTCGATTGA
>CAYQRX010000497.1:0-1767 GCA_964419865.1 uncultured Hyphomonas sp.
GGCCTTGCCGGCGCCGGTGTCGGCATCTGCAAACTGTATCTGACGCTGCAGGTTTGACCGTTCGACCGTGTCATTGTCCCACAGCTCGATTCGCCCGACCCCGGCCGCTGCGAGATACAGCGCGGCCGGTCCGCCGAGGGCGCCGCAGCCGATGATCGAGACGGACGCGCCGCGCAGTCTGGCGACACCGGGCCCGCCGATTTCCTTAAGCAGGATGTGCCGGCGATGGCGGTCAAGGTCTTCGGGTGACAGGCTCATGCTCCGGTCCTCAGCGCCGTCGACGATATGGCATTCTCCCGTACACGGAGATACACCCAGGCGGGTGCCGGGCGGCCTGCCAGTGAGGCGGCGTCTCTCTCCGGGATGCGCGCCCGCGCGAACTTCCGGGCAAAGGCCGATGCTTTCGAGATGCGCGCGCCGGGCCGCGCGATGACGGCGATGGGAACACGCCGGGCAATATCCTGCCAGTCCTTCCAGCGATGGAAGCCGTGCAGATTGTCCGCACCCATGATCCATACGAAGCGCGCATCCGGAGCAGAAGCCTGCAGCATGCGGATTGTATCTATGGAATAAGTGAGCCCAAGCCGGTTCTCGATGTCGGTGACATGAAGTTTCGGGTTCCGGGCGAGCCTGCCCGCCGAAGCGAGCCTCTCGGTGAAATCGCCATGCTGCGCCTTCAGCGGATTGCCCCGCGCCACGATGAACCAAACCGCATCCAGCCGCAGCCGCTTCAGGGCCGTTTCGGCAACCATGCGATGCCCGTCATGGGCAGGATTGAAGCTGCCGCCGAACAGCCCGATGGCAAGGCCCCGGGCCGGGCCGGGCAGGGGCGCGCGTGTCAAGGGCGGACCTGTCCTGTGCCGCGCACGGCGTATTTATAGGTCGTCAGCTGCTCGGCGCCGACCGGCCCGCGGGCATGAATACGGCCCGTCGCAATCCCGATCTCGGCGCCGAAACCGAACTCGCCGCCATCGGCGAACTGGGTGGAGGCATTGTGCAGCACGATCGCGCTGTCGACGCGGGCGAGGAAGGCTTCGGCGGCGGCGGCATCCTCGGTGATGATCGCATCGGTGTGGCCGGACGACCAGCGCGCCAGATGCGCAAGGGCGCCGTCAAGCCCGTCCACGACGGCGACCGACAGGATCGCGTCGAGATATTCCGTTCCCCAATCGGCCTCCGTCGCCGGAGCAATATCCTTGAGGATCGCGCAGGCGCGCGCATCGCCGCGCAACTCGCATCCCGCCGCAGTCAGCGCCGCTGCGATGTCAGGCAGCAGCGCCGGGGCGATGTCGGCGTCGATAAGCAGCGTTTCTGTCGCGCCGCATACGCCGGTGCGCCGCATCTTGGCGTTGACCGTGATGTCGACCGCTTTCTTCGGGTCGGCGGCGGTGTGCACATAAGTATGGCAGAGACCTTCGAGATGGCCGATCACCGGCACGCGCGCCTCGGCCTGCACGCGCTCGACCAGGCTGCGCCCGCCGCGCGGAACGATGACGTCGAGCGCGCCGTCGAGCCCGGCCAGCATATGGCCGACAGCCTCGCGGTCCGTGGTGGTGACGAGCTGGATGGCATCGATGGGCAGCTCCTCCGATTTCAGCGCGCCGCGCATCGCATTCGCCAGGGCGGCCGAGGACCGGGCGCTTTCCGAGCCGCCGCGCAGGATGGCGGCATTGCCCGAGCGCAGGCAGAGTGTGCCGGCGTCGACGGTGACATTCGGCCGGCTTTCATAGATGATGCCGATGACGCCGAGCGGTACGGCAATCCGTG
>CAYQRX010000498.1:0-1763 GCA_964419865.1 uncultured Hyphomonas sp.
CCGGAAATCTCTATCGATTGCGGCCGCGCCCCATATTGGGCGTCCGGCAAGATCGCATCACTGGAAAAGCGCGGACTTGTCGAGCGGCTTGGAACGTCGCTCACCGGCGGCAACTGCTACTGCATCACCACAGCAGGCCGCCAGGCCCTTGCAAGCAAGGGAGGGGAGACGTGAGCGTCGTCATCACGAACGTATCCGACCACGACGGCAGCGACCGCCTCAGCGAGTATGTGGTCAGGATCAACAATGGCCCTGTCCTTGGCCGTTTCGAGCACTGGCGAGCGAACGGGCTGGCAGAGTGCCTGCGCCTCGCTGCGGACGCGGTTGACGAGGCGCAACACCCAAATCCGTACGCCACCCGCCCGGAGGAAGACGGTGAGTAGGGCGGCCCTTCCCCTGCCCGCTCGACGGCTTCTCACGACCGAGGAAGCGGCGTCATACTGCGGCGTGTCTGTGCCGACGCTCAAGGCGCATGTTCGTGTCGCGCCTGTGAAGATCGGGAATAGCGTGCGCTATGACGTGAAGGAACTTGACCGCTGGCTGGATAGCCGAAGCCAATCAGAACCCGTTTCCGGGGATGACTGGCTGAGGCTTCTCGATGAGGGTGAAGGTGCGCGGGCTTAACCGATACAGGGACCGACATGGGAAGATGCGGCTCTACCATCGCAAGAGCGGCACGCCGATCGATCCGAACCTGTCGGGAGCGGAGATAGCCGCAGAAGTGGCACGGCTCGACGCCCTGCACGCGCCACAGGCAGTAAAGGCCGGCACGTTGGGCGGACTGCTGGAAAGCTACAAACAAGCCCCGCGCTTTACCGACCTCGCGCCCCGCACCAAGTCCGATTATCACAAGTGCATGGACTATCTGAAGCCGCTGGCCGGGACCCCGTTGACCGTCATCAACACTGCGTTCATGGCGAAGCTGCGCGACAAGACGGTGAAGGCGAAGAAGGCCGCGTTCACCAACCACATGATCGCCATGCTGTCGAGCGCGTTCAAGCACGGGAAGGAATACGATCTTGTCGAGGCAAACCCCTGCGCCGATCTCGACAAGGCGAAGATGGCGAAGGATCGCAGGAAGCCAAACCGGCCATGGAGCGCCGACGAGCGCCGGAATGTGCTGGCGGCCGCGCCATCTCACCTGAAAGCTCCGCTCGCGTTGGCGCGCTTTCTCGGCATCCGCAGGGGCGACATTCTGAAACTGCCCGCCATGGCTTACCGAAATGGCTATCTGACGTTCAACACGTCAAAAACCGGGAAGGCGATGAAGTTGCCGGTGCTGGGGGAGTTGAGGGATATTCTGGACGCTGCGCCGAAGGGAAAGACCGTGACCATGTTGTGCGTCAATTCGCACGGTGAGGCGTGGACGGAAATGGGCTTCACGGCGTCGGTGCGCAAGTTCTTTGCCCGGTGCGAAAAGGCGGGCATCGCATCTCCCGGCCTGACCATGCACGGCCTTCGCCATTCGGTCGCCGCCGAGTTGAAGGCGCAGGGCTACACCCTGGACCAGATCAAGGACTATCTCGGTCAGGAGACGGTCGAGATGGCCGACCATTATTCTTCGTCGGCAGACGTATCGGGGGTCTTGATCGACATGGCGAATGTGCTACAAGGCGGCACCAAACGGGAACGGGTTTTGCATAACCCGAGCAAGAAAGGTGCATAACCTTTCCATCCCGTCCAGCCAAACGATTGAAATCGTTGGGTTTTGGGGAATAGGTTAACGGTAGACCCGCGGACTCTGACTCCGTTAGTCCTGGTTC
>CAYQRX010000499.1:0-1762 GCA_964419865.1 uncultured Hyphomonas sp.
GGATCGAAGCAGACGGCTCGGTCAAGGCCAATGAGGCGACGGTGACGGCCGCCGATATCGAGGCCTCCAACGGCGTCATCCATGTGATCGACACAGTGCTTCTGCCGCGCCTGGAAGAATAAGGGGTTGCCGGGCGTGCGCGCCCGGCTTCAGCGCTTGCGGGCGATGATCACCGGGCGGACATCCTTGCCCTTTGAGCCATGGCGCTCGCGGGCGAGGATGTCGAAGCCGGCGCCTTCGATCTCCGCGGCGAGCGTGGCCTCGGTCACCGTATCGACATAAGGCGCCTTGCCGATGGCGCGCATCACCGGGATGGCGAGGCGTATCATCGGGTTCATCTCGGCGAGGCTCACCGATTTTGAAATGAACAGGCCGCCGGGCTTCAGCAGCCGGTGGATGCCTGCGAACACGGCGGGCCGGTCCGGCACGAGATGCAGGATGTTGAAACCGAGGGCGGCATCGAAGCGGGCCTCGCCCCAGCGCGGGTCTTCCGCCGTGCCCACCTCGAAGGTGACATTGCTAACGCCTTCTGCGGCGGCTTTCTCGCGGGCGATGGCGATCATTTCGTCGGAAATGTCAGTCGCGAGGATATGGCCGGCATGGCTGGCGAGCTTCAGTGCGGCCGTGCCTGTGCCGCAGCCGAATTCGAAGATGGCGGCGCCCGGCGGAACGAGTTCGCGGACGCGCTCAAGCGTGCGCTCGAAGCCAGCGGGGTCACCGATGGCGCTGGCGGCATATTTGCGGGCGGATTTGTTCCAGAAGCGGGTATTGGGGTCCGTGGCGGTCATGGGAGTCTCCTTGTGCTCCCTTAGCAGCCTCGTGTGACGCCGTCTTGGTGCAGCAAGCGAACAAAAAGTGAAAATGGCAAGCTGTCTTTAACCACCGCGCCTGATAGGGTGTGCGGCATGAGTGCTTCGATTCGTATTCTCGGCATTGACCCCGGCCTTCGCCATACCGGCTGGGGCATCATTGAGCAGGCGGGCGCGCGGCTCATCCATGTGGCCCATGGCGTCATCCAGGCGGAGACGGATCTGCCGATGTCTGAGCGCCTCGGCCAGATTTTCGAGGCGGTGGGCGAGCTTGCCCGCCATTATGAGCCCGGCGCGGCGGGGGTTGAGGAAACCATCGTCAATGCCAATCCGCGCTCGGCGCTGAAGCTCGGCCAGGCGCGGGGCGCGGCGATGGCGGCGCTCGCCATGGCGGGCGTGCCGGTCTCGGAATATGCGCCGCGCCAGATCAAGCTGGCGGTGGTCGGCACCGGGACGGCGGACAAGGAACAGGTGAAGTTCATGGTGCAGCGGCTCTTGCCACGCGCCGGGGAGATGAAGCTGGACGCGGCCGATGCGCTCGCCTGCGCGATCTGCACCGCGCATCATCTGCCGGCGGAGCTTCGGCGGAAGGGGGCGGCGTGATTATCGGGCGCTTGAAGGGCGAGGTGGCGGCGGTCGGGCTCGACCATGTGCTGATTGATGTGAACGGGGTCGGCTATGTCGCCCTCGCCGGCACGCGGCTGCTCGCGCGGCTGCAGACGGGCGACACGATCACCGCGCATATCGAGACGCGGGTGACCGAAAGCTCGATCACGCTGTTTGCGTTTGCGACCGATGAGGAACGCGCCTGGTTCGTGCGGCTGCAGGATGTGCCGGGGGTCGCGGGGAAGTCTGCACTGGCAATCCTGGACGGGCTGTCGCCGGCGGAGATCATGGACGCGATTGCGCTCGGTGATGCCGGGGCGTTTACGCGCGCCAAGGGTATCGGCAAG
>CAYQRX010000500.1:0-1754 GCA_964419865.1 uncultured Hyphomonas sp.
ATCGCCGAGGACCCGGACGCGCTGATCGAATACATCAAGAACCCGCCGTATAAGGTCTTTCGGGTGACACCGAACCCGGTGGGCGCGGCGCCGATGCTGGACCCTGACCCGCAGCCGGTTCCCATCCTCCGCGTGCGCGGCACGGGCCACACCGAGATGGAACTCTACCCGGCGCTGCAGCGGCTGCGGCAGGCCATCCTGAAGGAATACGCCGGGACGCCGCACCGCATGCTGGATACCCACGTGTTCGCGGGCGGTCGCCGGTCCGCGGAAAAGCCGTACGCCGGCCTGCAGCGCGGGCTGGACGTGTTGGGAGCCACGCGCGACACGAACTACCTGGCGACTTATCCGAATTTCATGTTGCGGGATGGCGTCGATGAGTTCGCCATCGTCTACGGGGTCAACCATCAGGCAACAGGCAAGGCCACCTACGCCAGCTTCAGCGCCTATGCCGATACGGCGCGGATGTTCGGCTTGGCAACGACATATAGCCCGGACTTTGGAGACAGCGCCCAGCAGTACCTGCCGGATGATCCGGACGCCGGCAAGCTCTACGCCTGGAAGATCGCCCGCCATTGTACCGAAGGCGAACCGTATTGCATGGAAGTGAACCAGCCGGTGTTCGAGGATATGTGGGGCGAGCCGTATGACTGCCTGCCGCCGCTGGACCTGAACAGCGAAGAGATGTGGTTGGCATTCCGCACCTACCTGGAACCGGCGACGAAGACCGGCCCCGATGACAACGAGTTGATCTATGACCAGGTCATCTATTTCGGGCCATATTTTGAGACACCGTAGGCACACGCAAGGAGCGCCGCACTTCGGCAGTGCGGCGCACCTGGGTGGCGCACAGTGTCGCCCACCCGTTTGACCATTTGTGATTTTTCACATTGCAGATTAAAGAGGAAAGCGATGAAAACCAAACTACACCTTCTTGCCCTTGTGGCCATCCTGGCCTTGGCCGTGACGGCCGCATACGCGGCGGCAGCCTATGAGCCTGAAGCTGCTCAAGCCCCGGCGCCCTACGTCCCGGAATCGGTGCCCGTCCATCCGACGCTGCTGGCCAAATGGGAGGAGTTCTTTCCGCCCGCTGTGATAAAGGTCACCGACGGCGTCTACGTCGCCCGCGGCTACAACCGGGACAATCCGGTGCTGATCGAGGGATCCAACGGCCTGATCATCGTCGATCCGGGGGAGAGCACCAATGCGGCGCAGACAACCAAGGCGGCCTTCAACGCCTACCTGGACAACATCTTCGAGCGGAAGCCCGTCAAGGCGATCATCTACACCCACGAGCATGACTGCCATATCCATGGCGCGGCCGTCTATGCCGATGAGCACACGGAGATCATCGCGCACGAAAACCTGATGAATTCCCTGTTTACCGAATGGTATGGCCAAATCTATCCGTCGAGAGTTGAAGGCGGCCTCAAAATGGCGGGGATTCCGTTTATGAATGCGCCCGTTCAGGATGGCCACGGCTGGTATACGGGCTACGTCCTTTCTGGGCCGCAGATTCTCGGGCCTTCCGGATTTTTGCCGCCGACGAAGACGGTAAAGGACGAATTAAAGACAACGATCGCCGGCGTCAAGCTACATCTCATCGCCGCCCCCGGCGAAACGCATGATGTCATTGTCGTGTGGCTGCCACGCCAAAAAGTGCTGATAGAAATCGGGATCATCTATGAAGCCTTTCCAGCCTTGACGACCATGAGGGGCAGCGGCCAAAGAAATCCGCTGGATTACATCGAGAG
>CAYQRX010000501.1:0-1750 GCA_964419865.1 uncultured Hyphomonas sp.
CGCGGGCGCGGGCGGCCGCCTGCTCGTACATCAACGCCGCCTCCGCCGGGCGACCAGCCTGCTCGTAATGCTGGGCAATGGGTGCGGCGTAATCCTCCGTCCGCTCGCCCATTTGCGACTCGAGCCAGCGCACGGCTTGCAGGTGATAACCAGATCGGTCGCGTAACAACACGCTTTCGTAGGCAACTTCGCGCAGCATCGTATGGCGGAACAGATAGCTTTGGCTCCCGGCAACGGCGCCCGGGGTGGCCGGCATGGCCGTTGTGGAGCGCAAGATCATGTCGCGCCGTTCCAGCGATTCGAGCGCGCTCGTAACCTGTCCTTCGGTATAGGGGAACCGGGCCGCGCGATTGAGTAATTGCACCGCGCCTGCCCAGAACTCGTCGCCGATGATGGCCGCCTGCTGCAAAGTAACTCGCTCCATCTCCGGCAATCGGTCGAGGCGCGCCTGCAAGACTCCTGTGAGTGTGCCCGGCACGCGCAATCGGGTAAGCTCGCGCGGGCGGAAGTACCAATCCTCCTGGCCGGCGACGATGATGCCATCCTCGATCAGCACGCGCACCAGCTCCTCTACGTAATACGGGTTCCCGGCCGCCGAACGGACGATGAGGTCCATCAAGTTCGGCGGGACGTGGGGCAACTTGCGCAAGATGCTCAGGACCAGCTCGCGGCTACCCTTCTCATCGAGCGGCCGGATGGGCATAAACCACGCACCGCGCGGTTGATCACCCGGCCAGCGCGGCCTTCGCTCCAGCAAGGTTGGCCGGGCCAGCGACAGCACCAGCAATGGCCGGACGGCCGCACCCGAGGCGACTCGCTCAAGTAAGGCTAACGAATCCTCGTCGGCCCAATGTATGTCTTCAAGGAACATGATCGTCACCGGCGAGAGCCGGATGGCCGCCTCAAAGAAATCCAGGATTCCTTCGATGGCGCGATCCTTGATCGCGGCGACCTCTCCCCGCGTCCAGCTCTCAGGTCGCCCGGACGGCAAGTTTAAACCGAGGAGCACGCCGATATCACGTGCTCGCTCGCGCAGGCGAGATTTGTGTCCGGGTTCGGAGCCTTGGGCGAAGGCAAGAGACAGGCCATTGATCAGCTTTTCCTCGATGCGCCTGGCGCGTTCGCTTTCTTCGATGCCAAAAGATCGCGCCAGGAGATCTTTCATGAGGCTGAACGGCACGCCGGTCAAACGCTGGTCGGTTCGCGCCTGGAAAATGAGAGGCTTGAATGGCATTTCGTCTAAATGCCGATGGAATTCACGGATCAGGCGCGACTTGCCGACACCGGCATCACCGACCAGCGTGATGATGCCGCCCTGCCCATCGCGAGTGGCGCGATCCAGTAGGGTTTTCATCGCCGCCATTTCCGCACCGCGGCCGACCATCGGCACCTGGATACCTTCCACACCTTCTGAGATAGGGAAAAACAGGCGCGGCAACTCACCGACCACCCGATGAGCCGTGACCGGCGTTTGCCGCCCCTTTATCGTGATCTCCCCCAACGGCTCCACCCGGAACAAGTTCTGAATCAGCCGGTACGTATCCTGGGAGATGTAAATCCCCGATTCATTGGCCGCTTCTCGTAGGCGGCTGGCGACATTGACAGCATCTCCAATGGCTGTCTGGCCCAGGTCGGACCCCACCGGCCCGAGGATCACCTGACCGGTGTTGATACCAATGCGCATGATGGCCTTGCTTGCGGTTCGGTCGCCGGGGGCGTTTGCGGAATGCTGTTCTGCCATGAACTCGTC
>CAYQRX010000502.1:0-1749 GCA_964419865.1 uncultured Hyphomonas sp.
AGATGCAGCACCTCGCGCTGGCGGAGCGACAGGCGGGCCAGCCGATCGGACGGCATCAGCCCGGCCTCGCCGAACGAGGCCTGCGTCTTGACGACGATGTCGCCAGCGATGACCGCAGCGATGCCGGACGCCATCTCGCTTGCTGGCACGCTCTTGGCGATGAAGCCGTTGGCGCCCGCCTCCATCACCTTCGCCACGATATCGGCGTCGTCGCTCATCGAGACGACGAGCAGCGTTGTCGTCGGATAATCGCGACGCAGGCCGCGGATGGTTTCCGGCCCCTCGAAGCCGGGGAAGACCAGGTCGAGAACGAGCATGCTCGCCGGCTCGCCTTCCCGTACAAGCTTCATCAGGCCGGAGGCGTCGCCGACTTCATGGATCACGGCCTCGGGCACCGCCCTTTGCACGATGCGGCGCATGCCATCGCGAAAGATCGGATGGTCGTCAGCGATGATGATCCGTTCCGTCATGACAAAATGCCGTGCGCCGCCTCTCCAGATTGGCTCAACCTCTTTCTATAGGCCCATCGCATCAGGGCGGCACTAGTACATCCGTACTAATTCGCCGCCCTGCCCCCCTTTTGCTAGCTTCGGGCGGTCGGGCTTGAGCGCGGCAACTGGCGATCCTTCATCAGGCACCACGCGGCAAACCCATGACCTATCGCTTCAAATTCGTGGCGCTCCTGCTCGTCGTCGCCCTTGCAGCCGGATGCTCGACCACAAGCGGCCGTGACGAGAATTCAGGGAAATTTCCACCATGGCTCATCAAGGCGGCGGAACCGGTCGCGCCGGCAATCGGCTTCGTCGTTTCAAGGGTTGAATGGCGCGACGGCTATCTGAGCCGCGACGCTGCGGCGCTGCGCTTCGTCGGCAAGCACCTGAGGCCGTTCGACATCATCCTGTTCAGCAACAAGCATCGCCTGTCCGGGCACACGGGCGGCGGTCTGTTCGGCCATTCGGCAGTCTATCTGGGATCGGAACGGGATTTGAGGGCGCTCGGCCTGTGGAACGATCCCGTTGTCATACCTCATCGAGCCGACATCCGTGCGGGTCGGACGATCATCGAAGCGGAACAGCGCCACGGCGTCTCTCTTTCGCCTCTTGGCCATGTCGTTGAAACCGACAGGCTGATGATCGTGCGTCCGCAAATCTCCGGCAACAGGGAACGGCGCGCGGCGGGCCGCCGCTTCTTCGCCAGGATCGGCGCGCATTTCGACCACCATTTCCGCTTGGAAGAAACGGAACGGCTGTTCTGCACGGAACTGATCGGCCAATCCATGCCGGGATTGCGCCTTCCGAGGCGTACGCAGTATGATCGGCAGATCATCTTTCCTGACGATATTGCCAAGGCCGCGATCGGCGGTTGCCCCAGACTTCGCTTTGTCACCTACCTCGCGGGCAACCCTGCGGGGTGGCGGGTCGCGAGTGCACCGGAAGCGCTCGCCGATATCAGTTCAGCCGGCCGGTCGACCCACCGCTCTTCAGAACCGCTGCCTCTGCCATTCGACCGGTAACGGCTTCATCAGTTTGGCCAGCGTCACCTCCGGCCCCTGTCTGCCGTCGAGGATGGCCTCGATGGTTGCCGGCGCCAGCAGGGTCAGGCGCAAGATGCGGCTGACATAGGATGTGTTGATCTTCTCGGCGGCGGCAATGTCCTCGACGGTGGCATGAACGCCTTCCTCCAGCAGCTTGCGCCAGCGGAAGCCGCGGGCCAGCGCCTTGACCATGGCGTTGTCGACGCGGGTGCGTG
>CAYQRX010000503.1:0-1748 GCA_964419865.1 uncultured Hyphomonas sp.
GCGGCGGCGGGACCATCACATAATCATGCGCGGGAACATAGAAGGCCCGGTTGCCGCCGATGCGGAAGTCGATGCCGGTGGCCGCGATCAGCGCCTCGACCCTCGGCTCGATCAGACCGGGCTCGGGCGGCGGCGCGGCCGCCGCGATTTCCTCCGGTAGGTTCTCGCATTGCGCGGCATTGAAGACCGTGAAGCGCTTGAGGAACGGGATGGCCTGTGCTTCCTCGCCGGTCTCGCGGGCGCGTCGCCTCTCGTCCTCGGGGGTGAAGCGATCGGCATAGACGACGGTCGTGCCGCGCTCGCCCTTGCGCACATTGCCGCCCAGCGCGAGGGCCTGGCGGAAGGTCAGCCAGCTCTGGGCCGGGAACCCGTGCTCGATCACGGCGCCCCACAGGATCAGCACATTGATCCCGGAATACTGGCGCCCGGTCGCGGCATTCTTCGGCATGGCGAGCGGCGCCTTGGCCGCCGCACTCCCCCAGGGCTGGACCCAGGGCACGCGACCGCCCTCCAGTTCGGCCACGATCTTGTCGGTGATCTCATCATAGAGGCTCGTCCGGGCTGAGCCGGCGCGAGCGGGGCGGTCATGTCTCGTCACCGCGGTTCTCCGCGACGGGCGCCGGCGGCCTCTCCTCCAGCTTCCAACCCGTCACGGCAAAACCGGACCGCACTCTTCCTCTAAAGGGGGCGTTGCGGGGTCTCCCCGCAGAAGGGGTCGGCCGAGACTATAGGCTCGGCCGCAGGGGAAGGCTTCCCCTCCCGGGGGCTTCCAGATCGCGGTTTACTTAGTTCCAATTAGCGGGATGTTGACTTCCAATCAGCCGATATGGATAGTTCCAAACTGTCGAGGATTCGGGGACCGGGATGTTCAAACGATTTATAGAGCGCCAGGCGGAGGAGGCCCTGTCGGATACGCCCGTGGTCCTGATCGTGGGACCGCGCCGGGCGGGGAAGACGACGCTCGTCCGAAAAATGGGCGACGCTGGCCGGTCTTATATCACACTCGACGACCAGACGGTTCTGGACGCTGCCCAATCCGACCCGGCTGGCTTCATCCGGGGCCTGGACAAGGCGATCATCGACGAGATCCAGCGCGCACCCGACCTGCTGCTGGCGATCAAGAAGACGGTCGACGAAGATTATCGCCCAGGCCGGTTTCTCCTTACGGGCTCGGCAAATGTGCTGACCTTGCCAAGGGTGGCGGACAGTCTGGCTGGCCGGATGGAAACCCTCCAGATGCTGCCGCTGGCCCAGGCCGAGATCGAGGGCCGGAGCCCGGAATTTCTCGAACGCCTCTTCGCGGGGAAGCTGGAAAGTCAGCCCAAGGCCATCGTCGGCGATGATCTCGTCCACCTCGTCCTGCGCGGCGGTTTTCCCGAAGCGATCGCCCGCGAAAGCGAGCGGCGGCGGCAGGACTGGGCGCGGTCCTATCTGTCCTCCATCCTCACCCGAGATCTGCGGGATATCGCCGACGTGGAGAAGCTGACCGAGCTTCCCAAATTCGTGCGGCTGCTGGCTGAGCATTCCGGCCAACTGGCCAATTATTCGCAGCTCGGCGCCGGCATCAATGTCAGCCACAAGACCGGACAGCGCTATGTCGGCCTGCTCGAACAGGTGTTCCTCATCGCGACGGTGCAGCCCTGGTTCACCAATGCGCTGAAACGCATCGTCAAGACGCCGAAGCTGCATTTCCTCGATTCCGGCCTTCTGGCCAGCGCGCGAGGGCTGACGTTCGACAGGGTCAAGGC
>CAYQRX010000504.1:0-1739 GCA_964419865.1 uncultured Hyphomonas sp.
TCTGTCCAGTCACCAACCACCTCGCGAATGTGGGCGGTAAATTCGGCCCATAGTTCAGGATTATCTTTCCGAAGTGACGGCATCGTCATACACCTCCCCGGTGTGAGGGTTGAAAGAGCGGGTCGGAGAGAAGCCGCGAGACTTGATCGGGGCTTTCGACTTCGGCCATGTGGTGAACCCGTGCTCTACCTCCGCGGCCCGGCGGGCGGCTGCCGCTTCTTCGATCGTTCCGAAGTAGCCGAGATGTTTGAGACTGCCATTGACGCGGATGCGAGCAACCCAACATTGGTCACCAGACTTCCGGCGGTATGGCGTCACACCAACGCGCCCGCTTCCGGACCAGCCTTCCCGGCAGAGATTGCGTGCATTTCCAGATGGGGTTACGTCGCGCAGATTGATGATGCTATCATCTGCTCTGTCGCCATTGGCGTGGTCTATTTGTCCAATTGGCCAAGCTCCATGGTGATAAAGCCACGCGAGCCGGCAAGCACGGTATAGTTTGTCGAAAACCGCAATATGTCGATAGCCGCGCGGGCTAATCCGACCTGCGGCAGTCCCCGGATACCGGCTGTTCCAGTTCTTCCACTGGTTTGATGATCGGAAATGTCTGCGGTCCCGCACGCGCCACGTGAACAAACCTGTAGCGGGGTCGTAGTCAAGCAATTCTCGCAACAGCACAGCATCAAGCATCTTTGGCTTCCCTCACGTATCTGCCCAAGCGCCAGTCGAAGCGCATCCCCTTTGGAATGGAGAGGCTGCGCGTTTTTGCTTCCTTCAGGCCGAGGTGCTTGCGGCGGATGCGGTCGGCCTTTGCCCGGTCGGCGGCCTCGGCTTTCGTCTTTTCGCGATGCGCGGCAACAAGGGCAGGGCGCAGATTGCGCTCGCGGTGCTCACCGCCCATGGACAATGGCTTGACGTGCTCAAGCTCCCACTTGTCTCCGGGCATGATCTTGCGGCCGGAGAGATAGCAGCGGCCGCCAGCACGAACGAACACGCGGTCGCGGATCGCGTCGGGAACCTTGCTGTCGGGCGTCTTGCCGATCCATTCGGGCACAGACCGGCCACCAAGCGGGTTGTCGATCATCGGGACAGCCATCATGTCACCTTCCTTCCGGCCTTGACGCGCACGACTTTCCTCGGAAGCCGATGGCCGACCTCCTGCAAAAGCTCGACGTGCTTGTTGATGTAGACAGCCAACCGCTTCTTGCTTCTGCGGGCTTCTGATGAGGCTGACAGGGCAGAGGCGCGGGGCTTCATGCTGCCACCTGCAAGTTTTTGCGCCAGTCGAAGAACCCAAGATCACCGCGAACCGGGATGAAATCCACCGGGCGCGCGTTGCGGAGAACGAAGCCAAATCGGCCGAAAAACCACGGGCTATCGCTCTGCCGGACGCAATCGACAATCTCAGCAATGCCAATGATGCCGCCACGATCTAACCTATAAGGCGCGGCACAGAGACCGTGCCATCTGTCGAGCCACTCTTGGTCTGGCGTCCATCGGAGGATGCTAGTTATGGTGTCGGCGGCGTCGGCATATTCCTGCTTGCCCATACCCTTCGCCGCATGGATGGCGACCGGGCCGCGATAGTTGGTGTGCCAATCGCGGTTCTCAATATCCTTGCCGGCATGTACAATGGCCCATGCCCACGGCTGGCGAATGGATATGGCTTTGACCGGAATGTCAGTCACGCTGCCCTCCTGATCGCGTTGCCGCTGGTAATCATGGTGTAGCCATCCTCG
>CAYQRX010000505.1:0-1732 GCA_964419865.1 uncultured Hyphomonas sp.
TGTTGACTTTCGCGAAGCCGAACCGGGCCGGACGAGGTTCGCTCGGTCAGAGACGAAGGGGCGTTCAGAGACGGAAATCGGGCCCGGTGCCCGTCTCCGAGCTTCGGGCGTCTCGGCCAAACGCCTTTGAAACAAAAAGAAAAAGGCCCGCGGGCAGGGCCTCATCCCGAGTTCGCAACAGGGAGGATGGCGGAGAGGAAGGGATTCGAACCCTCGATACGCGTTAACGTATACGCCCTTAGCAGGGGCGCGCCTTCAGCCACTCGGCCACCTCTCCAGCGCCGCCAAGTCCCTACAGATCAAGGGCAGAAGGGGCAAGTCTCAATTCCCGCTGGGCCCCGCGTTTTGTCTTGAACTGGTTGCGCTGATCGCGAGGGATGCCGTGCTTCGCCAGGCGGGGCCCAGAGGCTCAAAGCCCTTGCCGCCGCCGCGTCGGGCCCTGTTCGGTAAGCTAGAGGGTGGTCCTATAGCTTGGCGACGAACAATCTATTGGACCTATGGTTTCAAACCGGGCAGCGTGCGCTCACAGGTTCACTTAAAATTCAAAACTGGGAGACGATTATGAGCACTGAAGCCAAATGTCCTGTGCTGCACGGGGCCAACACTGCGACCGGCACAACGGTCATGGATTGGTGGCCGAATGCCCTCAATCTCGACATCCTTCACCAGCATGACGAGAAGACCAATCCGCTCAAAGGAGTAAAGTACCGCGACGAGGTCAAAAAGCTCGATTTTGAGGCTTTGAAGAAGGACCTGCACGCCGTCATGACCGACAGCCAGGACTGGTGGCCGGCCGACTATGGTCATTATGGCGGCCTGATGATTCGCCTCGCCTGGCATTCGGCCGGCTCCTATCGTCTGGCCGATGGCCGCGGCGGCGGCGGCACCGGCAATATCCGGTTTGCGCCGCTCAACTCCTGGCCGGATAACGGCAATCTCGACAAGGCGCGCCGCCTGCTCTGGCCGGTGAAGAAGAAGTACGGCAACAAGATCAGCTGGGCTGACCTCATCCTGCTCGCCGGCAATATCGCTTACGAATCCATGGGCCTGAAGACCTATGGTTTCTCCTTCGGCCGCGAAGACATCTGGCACCCCGAGAAGGATGTATACTGGGGCGCCGAAAAGGAATGGACGCCGCCAAGCGACAGCCGCTACCAGAATGTGGATGATCCCTCCACGCTGGAGAATCCTCTCGCGGCGGTCCAGATGGGTCTTATCTACGTCAACCCGGAAGGCGTAAACGGAAAGCCCGATCCGCTGAAGACGGCCGCCCAGGTGCGCGAAACCTTCAAGCGGATGGCGATGGACGACGAGGAAACCGCAGCCCTCACCTGCGGCGGCCACACGGTCGGCAAGGCGCACGGAAATGGCGATGCCGGCACGCTTGGCCCGTCGCCGGAGGGCGCCGAAATCGAGACACAAGGCTTCGGCTGGATGAACCCCAACCTGGGCGGCAAGGCCAGCAATGCCATCACGTCGGGCCTGGAAGGCGCGTGGACGACGGAACCGACCAAATGGGACATGGGCTACTTCAAGCTGCTGTTCGGTTATGAGTGGGAGCTGACCAAGAGCCCGGCTGGCGCCAACCAGTGGCGTCCGATCAACATCAAGGAAGAAGACATGCCGGTCGATCCGTCGGATCCGGCCAAGCGCGTCATGCCGATGATGACTGACGCTGACATGGCGATGAAGGTCGACCCCATCTACAACGCGATCTGCCAGAAGTTCATGG
>CAYQRX010000506.1:0-1717 GCA_964419865.1 uncultured Hyphomonas sp.
GAGCAGGAAAACAACCCGCGCCGCATTGAGCGCGCCGGGACCGGAGAAAACGAGATGCAGCCGCACCGGCGCTTCGCCGGTCACTTCCGCCATCAGTGTCGCCGGCGCGTTTTTTCCGCCAGACAGCGCCGCCGCCAGCGCCCCGAGCGGGGCATCTTCGGCCCCGCCCATCGCCTGGACCTCGTCCTTCGGCATCAGGCGCAGGCCTGCCGGCAAAGATGCCGGCGCCTCATAGCCCTGAGGGGTAAAGCGCAGCACCGGGACATCATCGGACGCCAGAGGATCACCCGCCGGCGCTTCGCCGGCGGTGTCGAGCGCGCCGACCCCCGCCTTGAAGTCGCTCCAGCGCCAGTCTTCGATCCGCCGGTGCGGCAGGCCGGTCAGCGCGAAGGCTTCAAACAGGCGCTCGCGGCGCGGGTCTGCCTTCAGGGCGCCGTAACGTGCGACCAGTTCAAGCTCCGCAACCGTCGGATTGCGGATCATATCTTTAAGCGCAGTGCTCACACAGCCTCCGCCAGCACGCCGTCATAGCCCTCTTTCTCAAGCCGGTGGGCAAGCTCCGGCCCGCCGGTCTTCACGATCCGGCCTTTCGACATGACATGCACCTTGTCCGGCTTGATATGGTCCAGCAGGCGCTGGTAATGGGTGATGACCAGCAGGCCGCGCTCCGGCGCCCGCAGGGCATTGACGCCTTCGGCAACGGTGCGCAGCGCGTCGATATCGAGGCCGGAATCGGTCTCGTCCAGCACCATAAAGCGCGGCTCCAGCATCATCATCTGGTAGATTTCGAGCCGCTTCTTTTCCCCGCCGGAAAAGCCGACATTCACCGGGCGCTTCAGCATTTCAGCGTCGAGGTTCAGCGCCTTGGCAATCTCGCGCGATTTCTTGATGAAGTCCGGCGCGGAGATCTCGGCCTCGCCGCGGGCCTTGCGCTGGGCGTTCATCGCGTTGCGCACGAAGGTCATCACCGGAACGCCGGGAATCTCGACCGGATACTGGAAGGACAGGAACAGACCGCGGGCCGCCCGCTCTTCGGGCTCTATGGCGAGGATGTCCTCGCCGTCCAGCGTGGCGCTGCCGCCGGTGACCTCATAGCCCTCCCGGCCGGTCAGGATATAGGAAAGGGTGGACTTGCCCGCCCCGTTTGGCCCCATGATGGCGTGGACTTCGCCCGCAGGCACTTCCAGCGAGAGGCCATTGATAATGGCCTTGGCCGCTTCACCTTCGCCGACTGTGGCGCGCAGATTTTCGATCTTCAGCATGGCGGGGATTTAGGGCTCCCCGCACGGTTTTGGAAGCACAAAGCGCGCAAATGCCGCTCCCGCCCGCATATGGCAGGCATGCCGCAGCGGGCATCAGCCGCTTCAGCCGAAGGCGGCGGCCATCAGCGGCGCCACAAAAATGGCAATTGCCAGCAGGACATAGCCGGCGATTTCCTTGAGAATGCTGGGCATTGGACGCTCCCTTGAGGGGCCAGCCCGGCCCCTTTTCGGGATGCTCTGGAGCAAGAAGCGTGCCTTTAACCTTCGCCCGCGGCGGCTTCAGCCAACGCTGCCTTCCAGGCTCACTTCCAAGAGCTTCTGGGCCTCGACGGCAAACTCCATCGGCAGTTCCTGCAACACATCGCGCACGAAGCCGTTGACCAGCAGGGCGACCGCCTGCTCCTCGCCGATGCCGCGCTGGCGGACATAGAAGAGCAGTTCTTCAGACAGCTTGT
>CAYQRX010000507.1:0-1699 GCA_964419865.1 uncultured Hyphomonas sp.
TCTCCCGGATCAGCTCGGCATTGCGCCGGGCCGCATCCTCGTCCAGCCGCGCCCGGTCAACCTCCATGCCCTTACGCTGCATCTGCGTGGCATGGACGCCCATATGCTCGGTCGGCTCGATCTCAAGGCCGCGCTCCATGTGCGAACGATGGTCGATCCGAATATCAAGCCCGGCCCGCGCCAGATGCTCGTTGGCGACATGCTCCCAGGACTGGCGAATGTCCCGGA
Organism: uncultured Hyphomonas sp.; assembly: GCA_964419865.1. GTDB lineage: Bacteria > Pseudomonadota > Alphaproteobacteria > Caulobacterales > Hyphomonadaceae > Hyphomonas. Next base: position 229 of record CAYQRX010000507.1, read on the forward strand.
GCTGCATTTGCGTGGTCGGCAACCCCTCGCCTAGCAGCCGCACATTCTTCCATTCGATATAGGTCTTGTCGCCAAGCCCCTCGGCCTCGACCCTGCGCGTCGTCATCAATAGGTGCGCATGATGGTTCCGAGCGTCGCCCGGGCTGGTCGCACCAGTCGCATCGTGGGGCTGGTGAATGGCGAAATCTATCGCCCCCCCGTAGCGGTTCGCCAGCTCCTGCGCGAAATCCCACGTCAGCTCTATCCGCTGCTCGGCCGACAACTCATGCGGCAAGGCAATCTCGAACTCCCGCGCAACGCGCGCGTCCTTCCGGTTCTCGGCCGCCTCGGCGGCGTTCCAAAGCGTCGAACGGTCGCGCGCCCAATCGGCATCTGAACCCTCGGGTAAGACGATTTCGGCATGTTCGACGCCCTGCTTGCGGCTGAAATCATGTGTGATGCCGTCGCGCTCATTGGTCAGGCGTTCGCCAGCGCGATAGGCGGCGGAAGCAACGGCGCTTCTGCCGCTCGACCGCGAAACTGGCTTCATGCTTACATGATAGATTGCCAACGCGCGTTTCTGCCTTTCCGATCCATGATTGGCGCAACTGACTTACGAAGCAAGTCGTAAGTGCGCCCTTCATAATTCGCTCGCTACGCTCTCTCATGCCTCCGGTGTGGCGGAGCGGCAAGCTCATCGCGAAATGATTGAGGTCGCGATTGTGACTCCGAACGGCCAAGATTTCAAGGTTCGGCCTGATCGTGATGCCCTGCCCGGCCGGAAAGTGATAAGCTCGGCTGCAACCGGAAAGAGGGAGACGACGCGATGGCGCGCAAGACGATCGAACAACGGCTGGCCGAACTGGATGTGCAACGCGCCACCCTCAAGGCCAGACTGTCAAAGCAGGAACGCGCCAGGGACACGCGCCGCAAGGTGCTGCTCGGCGCGCTCGTCCTGCATCGCCTCGAACACGGCCGCGATGAAATCTCGCGCGCCCTGCCCGACTGGCTGCGCCGCGAGCTGCCCGGCTTCCTCACACGCGACGGCGACAAGGAACTGTTTGCCGATCTGCTTGCAGCGCCGCCAGATAAGGTGACCGTCTCATGAGTCAGGCGACACTTGCATGGGCTGCGTTCAAGAACATGATGCGGCAGGCCGCGCGTGATCCGCTGTGGGCGCTCGTGCAAATCATCGTCTCACCGATCAAGGGCGGCATCTATCTTGCCAAGATCATCGCCGGGCTTGGCATCATCGTCCTGGTCCTCGGCTTCTGCCTGCGATACCTGCCCCAATATGCCGGCTATCCGCCCGGCACGGTCGTTTCCCTCGTCGGCGACATTGTGGTTGGCGTCATCGCCCTGGTGCTGCTGTTCCGGGCGCTCACCAATCCCATGATCCTGCATTTCGGGGATATGGACATCGACACCCACGGCTCGGCCCGCTTCGCCACCGACAAGGAAGTGGCCCCCCTCACCCGCTCGCAAGCCGGCC
>CAYQRX010000508.1:0-1677 GCA_964419865.1 uncultured Hyphomonas sp.
TGTTCACGTGCGGCTTCGTACGCTCAAACTTTGCCTTGCCCATCGGGCCTCTCCTTTAGTTCTTAACAAGAGGGCCCGATTAGGAGCCCGAGACTTCCTGAATGATCTTCTGTGCTTCAGCACGCGGCACTTCATCATAGTGATCGAAGAGCATCGTGAACTGGGCGCGGCCCTGCGACATACCCCGCAGCGTCGAAACATAACCGAACATGTTCACCAGCGGGACCATCGCCGAGATCGCCGTTGCGTTGCCCCGGGCTTCAGAGCCCTGGATCTGGCCGCGGCGGGAGTTCAGGTCACCGATGACGTCGCCCATATAGTCTTCAGGCGTGACAACCTCGACCTTCATGATCGGCTCCATCAGGCGCGGATCGCCCTTGCCTTTCAGCTCGCGGAACGCGCCGCGGGCTGCGATCTCGAACGCCAGCACGCTGGAGTCGACATCGTGGAAGGCGCCGTCAACCAGCGTGGCCTTGAAGTCGGTGACCGGATAACCGGCCAGCAAGCCGTTTTCCTTCGCCATTTCGAGGCCCTTCTGGACGCCCGGAACGTATTCCTTCGGAACCGCGCCGCCAACGATCGCGCTTTCGAACTGGAAGCCAGAACCGGCTTCGAGCGGCTCGAACTGCAGCTTGACGCGGGCGAACTGTCCGGTGCCGCCTGACTGTTTCTTGTGCGTATAGTCGATCTCGGCCGCACGGCCGATCTTCTCGCGGTAAGCCACCTGCGGCTGGCCGATATTGGCCTCCACCTTGAACTCGCGCTTCAGACGGTCGATCAGGATGTCGAGGTGAAGCTCGCCCATGCCCTTCATGATCGTCTGGCCGGATTCGAAGTTGGTCTCGACGCGGAAGGACGGGTCTTCGGCAGCCAGGCGCTGCAGGCCGACCGACATCTTTTCCTGGTCTGCCTTCGACTTCGGCTCGACCGCAATCTCGATCACCGGCTCCGGGAAGGTCATCGTTTCGAGCACGACCGGCTTGTTCGGATCGCAGACCGTATCGCCGGTCGTCGTTTCCTTGAGGCCGGCGAGCGCCACGATGTCGCCTGCGAAGGCTTCGGTGATCTCATCCTGCTTGTTGGCGTGCATCATGACCATCCGGCCGACGCGCTCACGCTTGCCCTTGGTCGAGTTGAGGAAGGAATCACCCTTCGACAGCGTACCCGAATAGATCCGGGTGAAGGTCAGCGTGCCCATATAGGGGTCGTTCATGATCTTGAACGCCAGGCCCGAGAAGGGCTGGGCATCGTCTGCCTTACGCTCGATGTTGCGGGTTTCGGTCTCGTCGCCCGGCGCAAAGCCCATATAGGGCGGCACATCCAGCGGACCCGGCAGGAAGTCGATCACCGCGTTCAGCATCGGCTGGACGCCCTTGTTCTTGAAGGCCGATCCACACAGGACCGGCACGAAGGACAGAGACAGGGTGCCCTTGCGGATCAGCTGATACAGGGTTTTCTGGTCAGGCTCGTTGCCCTCCAGATAGGCCTCCATGGCCGCATCGTCCATTTCAACGGCGACTTCGATCAGTTTCGCGCGCCATTCCTCGGCCAGCGCCTTCATGTCATCGCGGATTTCGCGCACTTCCCAGCTTGCACCGAGATCCTCACCCGCCCAGACCCATTCTTTCATGGTGATGAGGTCAATGTGACCTTCGAGCTGGTTCTCCGAGCCGATGG
>CAYQRX010000509.1:0-1675 GCA_964419865.1 uncultured Hyphomonas sp.
GCGCGAGAAAGACCCCGAGCGGCTCACCCCGCCCCTGCACGGGGCGCTGCTCAAGAACGAGCAGGATGTGGCCCTGTTCGAACGCCTCGCCTTCCTCTCCCGCCGCAGCGAAGGCGGCGGTGGTCGCCGAGGCCCGGCAGGCTGACGGCCCGTTTCAGCCAGCAAATAGACCTTCAGACCCCCAAATCCGGGGCGAAGAGCTAAATATCGCTTGGGTAGGGGCGCTGGCCCCGATATTGCATTGATGGGCTGCATGCGTCCGGACCCTCCGGCGCCGCCGTCGGTGAGGTCAACATGAACGCCGAGCAAACCGCCGCTGCCACCACTCCGGCACGGGAGCACAAGAACACCTCAATGCGGGGCTCGCCCCTGCACCGGTTCGTGCGCAGGTTTGTGCCATCTGGCGCGCTCCTGACGTTCAACCCGCTGTTCAAATTTGCTCTCAACACGGCCGATCTCCTGCCCCGCGCCGTGGTCAAGGGCTTCCGCCGCCTGCCGCCCGCGCATCTGCGGATGCGCGTCGGGGTCGGCGATGAAATCCTCTCCAACCAGCTTCAGTTCTTCTACTCCGGCCATTTCTGGATCTTTGCCTTTGCCGAGCGCTGGGTGCGCTTCGACAGCAATATCGTGGACCTTGGCTGCGGCTGCGGGCGCTATGCGCATCACCTGCGCGACATCAACACGCTCGGCCAGAGCTATACCGGCCACTATACCGGCGTCGATATCGACGGTGAGGCGCTGGCCTGGTGCCGCCGAAATTTCGACGAGCGCTTCACCTGGCTAGACTCCAGTGACAAGAGCCACACCTACGGCAAGGCCGATATCCCGGCAGCCGAAGCGCCCTATCGCCTGCCGATCGAAGACGGCACGCAGGACTTCATCTTCTCGACCTCCCTGTTCACCCACCTGCTGGAGCCGGAAGCGCGCAACTATCTGAAGGAAAGCGGGCGTATACTGCGCACGGGCGGCGTCATCTCGCATTCGGTCTTCTGCATCGACTATCCGCCGCCGACCTATGGCACTCGCCACACTTTCAAGCACCGGATGGGCCTCGCCCATGTCGAAAGCCTGGAAAGCCCGGAAGCGGCTGTCGCCTATACCGAGGCGGACCTTTTCCGGATGGCAGAGGAAGCCGGCTTCACCAACTGCCGCATCGTGACCGGCAAAGGCGTGACCCAGCCCCATCTCGTCGCCGAGAAAGCCTGAACTCGCAACGCCCGCCGGGCCGGATCGCTTTCTGCCTTCATGCGTTGGACCTGAAAGGGACAGCTGACGAAGGAGGCAGGCCATGTTCATCGCGGTCTATTGGTGGCGGGTTCATCCGGGTAAGGAGGACCAGTTTCGGGCTGCCTGGCGGCGCGGCACCGAGCTTATCCGCCAGCGCTATGGCAGCTATGGCTCGCGCCTGCACCGCGACGCCGATGGCCGCTTTGTCGGCTATGCCGAATGGCCGGACGAGGCGACCTGGCGCCGGGCCTTCGACAACAAGATGGACTATGACGAGCCGGAAACGCGCAAGGCCTTTCTCGACGCCGTATGCGAGACGCCCGACAGTCCTGACCCGCTGTTCACAATGGAAGTCACCGACGACCTTCTGGACCGCGCCCAGCCCTAGCCCAGAGCGGAGTCGTGCGCGTTGACGACTTTGGCATAGTTCACATCTTCCCGGCTTTTC
>CAYQRX010000510.1:0-1344 GCA_964419865.1 uncultured Hyphomonas sp.
GAGACCAGTTCGCGGAGGAAGATCCCCGTCTCTTCCTCGATCACGGCGAGGCCGGCAAGAGACAAACCAAATGTCGCGATCGCCATCAGGTGGGACTGCTGATCGGCATCCCAAAGCGCGAGTTCTTTCTCGAAACGAGCCCGCAGTCGGCGATGCAAGACCTCATCCAGCATGAAAGGGAAGTCGGGCATATGCTTGACGATCAGGCGATACCCGTTGCGAGCCGGCACGACATCCTTGATCTCGCCGACAAGGATCATCAGCTTTCGCGGTCCGCTCCGCGGTGGCAATGCGGCCGTCATCGCAACTGCCCGCCGCTGCTCGATCGCCGCCTTGTCGGTCGCCCGGAACGATTCAGGCACGAACAGCACGTCCTTGAGCGTGCCTCCCTTGATCCTCATCTGCTCGGCAGCTTCCAACAAGTGCCAGCGACTGTTCCACCAATGGCGCTTGCCCGTCCAGCGCGACGTCCAGGATGTCAACTCGGCCTGGTGCCAGAGATAATGCAGCAAGCTGCGCAGCGAGAGCTTCTTCGTGTCGCCGACAACACTGTCCGTCTCTCCGGTAGCAGCAATGGGCACTGCGCGCGCTCCCACCTTGGTCAGGCTGAAATCGACCTTCAGTGCAGACCAGCCACTCTCTGGATCGACCTGGATGGCGCTGCCTATGAGCACGCCGAGGCCCGATAATTCGTCAGGAGGATCATACGAGGGGCAAGCCGCGTCATGGGCGCCGCCCGTCAACGGCATGCGCTTGACGATGTATTGGTTGCCGATCTGGGCAATATACATCGGCAGACCCGGTTCCTTGCACAGGCACAACGGCCTGACACAATTCCTGTAGGCGTCCGCAAGCCCGTCCTGCAGATCCTCAGCGGTGTCCTCTATGACCCGGTCAGCCAGCCTGAAACGTCGCATCGCCTCCATCGCTCCCGACGCCGCCGCATTCTGATCGATATTGATTCACGGTTTTTCCGCCGGCGCAACCCATCGGCAAACAGTTTGGATCGTCGACAAAGAATTCAACGACAATAATGGTGCAGGTCGTTTTCATCCGCACTCCAGATTATGCTGAACGATCAAGGCTTCATGCAGCAGTATTTCAGCTTCTTCCGATTGATGACCCTGCCGAAATGCCGTTTCAGCCAGCCGGCATAGGCACGGTCCAGGGAAAATCGCTGGTGGACGGGCGTCTCCCTCCGGGACCGGGCCGCGGGCTTCGCTGAAGCCCGGCCTGCGGCCGGTCTTCCCGCTACGGGCGCCTATCCCTGACAGGGGCGCGCTGCCGCGGCGGCGGTGTTTATCCGGCAACGGCCGGCGCATGCAGAGGCAGAGGGCAGGCCGG
>CAYQRX010000510.1:1354-1669 GCA_964419865.1 uncultured Hyphomonas sp.
TTCCGGCGCCCGCGCGGAGCAAGACCATGACCCAGATGGAAATTCAGGCGCCGACACGCATCGCGCGCAATGGCTACAAGGTCGATGTCAGCCGCGGCCAGCGCATCGGCCGCGTGTCGTCCGAGTGGTTCAACCGACCGGCCGACGAACGCTATCTCTCGTTGACGGATCTCCACAATTCCGTGAAGCGGCGGTCCGAACGCAGCAAGACCCGCATCGTCGAGAGCGAGGCCATCCGCGTCGAGGCCTCTCGCGACAATCCCGACCGCCTGGCGCTGATGCTGCCCGGTGCGCAGGAGCCGGTCGCCCCGACCC
>CAYQRX010000511.1:0-1666 GCA_964419865.1 uncultured Hyphomonas sp.
CCTGATCGATCCGGCCTTGCGCAATCCACTCAACTTCGACCGCAAGGAGTGGTTCCAGGCACAGCGGGCGGGCAAGGAACCGCGCGACATCAAGGCGGCGCTCCAGCAATGCTGGGCGGCGTCGGATTCCGGCAAAGCCCTCTCCCATGCGCTCGAAGCGCGCGGTTACTACCTGGCCCGGGGCGATCGCGGCCGCATTGTCGCTGTCGGCACGCAAGGCGAGGTCTATGCCCTTGCACGGTGGATCGGGCTGAAGACAAAGGACGTGCGCCAGCGTATCGGCGATCCCGACACCCTCCCCTCCGTGGAGGATGCGAGGCGCAAGGTCGCCAGCCTTGTCCGCGACAGGCTGTCCGGCTTTGTCGGCAGCGTCACGGAAGACTTCTCCCGCGCCGCCGCACAGCTGGAGGGGCAGCGACTGGCGATGGTCGAACGCCACAGGAGGGACCGTAGCGCCTTTGACAAAGCACAGCGGCGGCGCGCGGACGACGAGGCCCGCCAACGCGCCTCACGCTTCCGCAAGGGGGTGCTTGGCCTCTGGGATCGGCTCACCGGCAAGCACAGCAAGCTCAAGGACGAAATCGAGCGCGAGGCCGATGCCTGCGCGCTACGCGACGCCGCCGAGCGGCAGGCCCTTATCGACCGCCAGCGACAGGAACGCCTCGCTCTCCAGAAGGAGATCGACGAGGAGCGCCGGCTGCATGTGCGCGAACTTGCCCGCCTCCATCGCGAGATCAGCCGGACGGCCAGGGTACAGGAACAGGGTCAGGCGATCACCGTCGACCATAGCGACCGGCGGAGGAGAAGCAGGAAGCTGCGGATGGGGATGTAGATGGCGAGGTCACCTTCGTTAGCGCGAAGGATAGCTATTCTCTTGTCTCAACCTCCGAGAGCCTTCGCACTCTGGATGCAGATGCAAATGCGGCGCGGACGTTGAACCGTCCCTTTCGCAATTATCGAGGCTTCCGCGCTCAAAATGAAAAGGCGAGGCCGTAGCCCCGCCCTTATTTGGTGCAGTCAAGCTGCTTGTTAACAGCTGGTCCGCGATTTCTGAACACCTGTATGTTTGCTGAGGCCGACAAAGAAGTCAATTGCCCCCTGCGGTTCTGGTTGTCAGAATACCCTCGGGAGGGCATGCGATCATGCGGAGACTTGGGCTGGACATCGGCACCAACAGTATCGGTTGGTGCCTGATTGAAGACGACAGACGAATTGTCGACATAGGGGCGCTTATTTTCAGCGACGGCCGTGATCCCAAGTCTGGTTCATCGCTGGCGGTGGATCGGCGCGCCGCCCGTGGATCACGAAAGCGACGCGATCGCTATCTGGGGAGGAGATCAGCGTTTCTGAAAGCGTTGGTCACATTCGGGCTGATGCCAGTCGAAACTGACGAAGCACGCCTCGTTGCCGAGCGCGACCCCTATCCCCTGCGTAAACGGGCTCTCTCCGAACGCCTCGCACCCCATGATATCGGACGCGTCCTGTTTCATCTCAACCAGCGGCGTGGTTTCAAGTCCAACCGTAAGGCTGCACGGAACGAAAAGCCTGGAGAGGAAGGCAAGATCGCCAGCGGCGCTAGTGCGCTCGACCGGGCGATGGCGGAGGTAAAGGCTGACTCTCTTGGTGAATTGATCGCTGACCGATACACAAAACGCTTCCTTCTGAC
>CAYQRX010000512.1:0-1646 GCA_964419865.1 uncultured Hyphomonas sp.
GTGGCCCAGGACGTGCTCGAGCAGATGTCAGCGCTAGGGGTGCGGACATTGGATGAACTGGTTGGTCGCACCGATCTGTTAGCCGTCCGCCAGACGCAGGCCGACCCGAAAGCTGGGTTGCTCGACCTATCGCCCCTGCTCTACCAGCCGGACGTCGGGCCGGATGTAGAGCGGCGCTGCACGACCGCCCAGGATCACGGTCTGGCGAGCAGCCTGGACCATACCCGATTGCTCAGCTTGGCGGCGCCGGCGCTTGAGCAGGGCGCATCGGTATCGGCCATCCTGTCCATCCGCAATGTCCACCGCACCGTCGGTACTATTCTGAGCAGCGCCGTGACCCGAAAATACGGCGCGGGCGGATTGCCGGAAAGCACTATTCACCTGACCTTTCAAGGCTCGGCCGGTCAGAGCTTCGGCGCGTTTCTGGCCCCGGGCATCACCTTCACGCTGGAGGGGGATGCCAACGACTACGTTGGCAAAGGTCTTTGCGGGGGCATCCTCTCGGTCAAGCCCCCGCAGGAGAGCACATTCGCCCCTGAGCGCAATGTCATCATCGGCAACGTCGCCTTCTATGGCGCGACGGCTGGTGCGGCCTACATCCACGGGGTCGCGGGCGAACGTTTTGCCGTGCGCAACAGCGGTGCGTCCATTGTCGTGGAAGCCGTCGGCGACCACGGCTGCGAATACATGACCGGTGGTCGCGTGGCCGTGCTCGGCTCTTCCGGCCGCAACTTCGCCGCGGGCATGTCGGGCGGCATCGCTTACGTCTATGACCCCGACGAAAGCTTCAAGGGGCGCTGCAACCTGGAGATGGTTGACTTGTTACCCGCGGACGAAGCTGACGCTCGCGAACTGAACGAGATGATCTGGCAGCACGCGCTCCATACCGGCAGCGCGACAGCCTGGCACATGCTCGGTCATTGGGATGAGACCTGGCCGCGGTTCGTCAAAGTGTTGCCGAAGGACTACGGGCGCGTGATGGTCGCTCTGGAAGAAGCAAAAGCACAAGGTCTCACGGGCGACGAGGCGATCATGGCCGCCTTCGAGGCCAATCGCCGCGACCTGGCCCGCGTCGGCGGGAACTAAGAATAGGGAAATCCACAGATTACGCAGATTACGCAGATTTAAGAAAGCCTTCTAAGGATTCGCGTCATTGTTGACATAATCGATTTCCGCTGAGTTTAATCTCTGAGATCTGTGTAATCTGTGGATTCTTTTTCAGGATTGTGACATGAGCAAGATCACTGGATTTATGACCTTTGCCCGCGAAGCGCCGGGTGAGCGGCCGATCGACGAGCGCGTGAGCGATTGGCGGCCGATACATCTTCACCTGCCCGAAGAGCGCCTGCAAACTCAGGCCGCGCGCTGCATGGATTGCGGCATCCCCTTCTGCCACAAGGGGCAGCTGCTGAACGGCATGACCACCGGCTGCCCGATCAACAACCTGATTCCCGAATGGAACGACCTGATCTACCGCGGGTTATGGCGGCAAGCCTATGACCGGCTGCGCAAGACCAACAACTTCCCCGAGTTCACCGGGCTGGTCTGCCCCGCGCCCTGTGAGGCGGCCTGCACGCTGGGCATTAGCGATCCGCCGGTGACGATCAAGAGCATCGAGTTCGCCATCATCGAGCGCGCCTACGAAG
>CAYQRX010000513.1:0-1640 GCA_964419865.1 uncultured Hyphomonas sp.
CCAACCCGGCATCGGTGATTTCAAAAGTCGCCGAGGTGGGCGTCTCATATTCACGGTCGAGGGTGCCGGTAGCGGTGATGACTACCGAAGCTTCGCCCGTGCCTTCCCAAGAGCCGATCTCGACAATGGGCGGCTCGCCGTTCAGATAATAGCTGCTGACCTGGGCATCGCCGTCGTCATAGAGAATCGCTAGGATGATCAGCCCTGGTTCGCTGGCCGCGGGCAGGATATCCGAGGCATAGACGCCGGTGGAACGACCGATGGCGCCTTCCGGCCATTCCTGGCTGTGGTTCATCTCGTTGCCGATGATCCACGTTCGACAGCCAGGGCTTGCGGCAACAAAATTCGCTACGCGCTGCGCAAACTCGGCGTAGCGGTCGGGAGTCGGAATTGTGCCGACGCTACCATAGCCGTTGTTGATGCGCACGATGACGCCGAATTCCTGGTCGCTGTAGGGGCGATAATCGGCGCCGCTGAGATCGGCGGGGTCGCTCCCAACTGCCTCCGTGAAGAGAACCCAGCCGCGGCGTCCGGCCTCCGCCATGATCGCTTCGCCGCCGGGATCATGGAATCCAAAGATGTAGGGTGAATCGAGGTTAGGCCGTGGCATGACGTTTCTCCTTCAAATTGGAAGAGAGTAATGACCGCTGCTGTTCATCCACCCAGATAAGCCTCGCGCACCTGCGGGCTGGCGAGCACCTCCTTGGCCGGGCCTTCCAAGACGATGACGCCGGTTTCCATGACGTAAGCGCGATGGGCAATCGAAAGCGCAACATGTGCGTTCTGTTCGACCAGCAGAATGGTCGTACCCTGCTCATTGATATTTTCGATAATCTGAAAAATCTGTTCGACCAGCAGCGGCGCCAATCCCATCGACGGCTCATCGAGCAGGAGGATGCGCGGGCGACTCATCAGTGCGCGCCCGATGGCCAGCATTTGCTGCTCACCGCCGGAGAGGGTGCCGCCACGCTGGTGCAGGCGTTCGCGCAGCCGCGGGAAGAGATCCATGACGCGGTTCATATCTTCGCGGATGCCTGGCTTGTCCTTGCGCGCAAAGGCGCCAAGTTCCAAATTTTCCTCGACGGTGAGGCGCGCAAAAATGCGCCGCCCTTCGGGAGATTGCGAGATGCCAAGCCGCGTAATCTCATGGGCGGGCAGGTGATCGATTGGCTTTCCCTCAAGTAGGACTGATCCCAGGCGTGGGTTGAGCAGGCCGCTGATGGTACGCAGGGTCGTCGATTTACCGGCGCCATTCGAGCCGATCAGGGTGACGATCTCGCCCTCCTGCACCGTCATCGAAACGCCCTTCAGGGCATGGATGCGGTCATAATAGGTGTGAACCTGGTCGAGCACCAGCATGGGGCGCACTCTCCTTCAAGTCATATCTTGGCGGTGATCGCCGGCCGCTGCCGGCGCAGCCCGCCAAGCAAGGTGGTTCAATCAAGCAAGGCAGATCAATCCGCGGCGTGATCTGCGTGGGCGCCCGACCCAAGGTAGGCAGCAATCACGTTCGGATCGGTGCGCACCTCCGCAGGGCGCCCTTCGGCGATTTTTCTGCCATAGTCCAGCACAGTCACCCGATCCGAGATCGACATGACGACCTTCATGTCATGCTCAATCAGCAGAACCGTAATCCCCAG
>CAYQRX010000514.1:0-1618 GCA_964419865.1 uncultured Hyphomonas sp.
TTGAGCAGCTGGCGGACACGGAAGGCCTCACGGCGCCCATATTCGGCCGCCTTCACCCCGTCGGCAACGCTGCGCACGCGGTCGTCTATGATCGGGCCATAGATGAAGCGCGCCCAGACATTCAGCACCTCGACGAGATCGCGCGAGAGGTTCTGGAACCCCCACGCCTCATAGGCGGCATAGGCCGCGTCGAAATCATCGTGCAGCATGGCGCGGTATAGGTCGACCACGCCCGCGACAAAGGCCGGCGAGAAGATGCGCACGCAGCCGAAATCGAGCAGGTTGATGCCCTCGCCGCCGCCGGTCAGCTGGTAATTGCCGAGATGCGGGTCGCCATGGATCACGGCGTAGGAGTTCATCGGCGCCCACCAGGTCCAGAACAGCATCTCGGCGATACGGTTGCGGGTCTCCTGCGGCGCGGTTTCGAAGGCGATGAGGCGCTCGCCCTCCAGCCAGGTCATCGTGATGAGGCGCCCGGTCGAAAGTTCCGCGACCGGCTCCGGGCAGGTGACGAACGGGCGGTCCGACAGCATGTCCCGGTAGAGGGTCATGTGCTTCGCCTCGCGCTCATAATCGAGCTCCTCGCGCAGCCGGTCGGTGATCTCCTCGACCATCTCGTCGGCGTCGATGGAGCCATCCATGCGTTTGAAGATGGCCAGAAGTGTCCGCAATTGACCGATATCGGACTCCACCGCGCTCGCCATGTCCGGATATTGCAGCTTGCAGGCGACCTTGCGGCCATCGTGCAGGGTGGCCGCATGGACCTGTCCGAGCGAGGCGGCGTGAGACGCTTCGCGGCCGAAGCTGGCGAATTGGGCTTCCCAATCCGTCCCGAGTTCGGCCCGCATCCGCCGTTTCACGAACGGCCAGCCCATCGCCGGGGCTTCGGCCTGCAGCTTGGCGAATTCGGCGGCATATTCGGGCGGCAGCAGGTCCGGCACGGTCGAGACCAGCTGCGCCACCTTCATCAGCGGGCCTTTGGACTTGCCGAGCGCGGCCGCCATGGCCCTGGCAACTTTCTCGTCGCCCTTGTCGCCGCCGAAGATCGACTGGGCCGCAAAGGTGAGACCGGCGCCGGAAAGGTTGGCGCCGACCTTCGCCGTGCGGGCGATGCGGCCGGACAGGCGGTTGCGTTCGGGATCTGACGTATCGGACGGGGGCGGGCTCATGCCTTCGGATATAGAGGCGATGCACACGGTTGGACAGGCAAAGCACCGCCGGGGTGACAACCTGTTCCTGCTGGCGTATAGGCCGCCCCGAGTTTGCCACAATTGCCGAGGCTCCAGCCCTGCACCATTGCCGCCCGTCATCCTGACCGGACCGAAGCCAGCCCGCAGCGCCACCATACCGTACCCACCGAACCACATTCCGGCCGCTTTGCGCCCCACCCACCCCTCAAGGACCCGCCATGGCCTACAATACCCTGCTCACCGAAGTGAACGCCGAGGATGGCTTTGCCCTTATCCAGATGAACCGGCCGGACAGCCTGAACGCGCTGTCGGAGGAGATGATGGGCGAGCTGACCGCCGCCTTTGACCGGTTCGAGGCCGATGATGCCATCCTGTGCATTATCCTGACGGGGTCGAAGCGGGCCTTCTCGGGCGGGGCGGATGTGGGT
>CAYQRX010000515.1:0-1602 GCA_964419865.1 uncultured Hyphomonas sp.
GCCTTGGGCTCGATCTTCACCAGTTCCGCCAGCGGGTCCTGCAGACGCCGGGCGATGGAGACCGCGCCGCGCAGGCTGACATCGAGCTGGGGAAACTCTTTCGAGGCGAGCTCCGAGGCCGAATAGACCGAGGCGCCGGCCTCGGAGACCATGATCTTTGTGAGATTCAGATCGGGAAGTTTCGTGCTGAGGTCTGCGACCAGTTTTTCCGTCTCGCGCCCTGCCGTGCCATTGCCGACGCTGACGAGTTCGACCTTGTGGCGCTTGCAGAGGGCGGCGAGCGTTGTCAGCGCGCCGGTCCAGTCGCATTTCGGCTCATGCGGGTAGATGGTGGCGGTCTCCAGGAGCTTGCCGGTCGCGTCCACCACCGCGACCTTGCAGCCGGTGCGGATGCCGGGATCGATGCCCATGACGACCTTCGGGCCGGCGGGCGCGGCCATCAGCAGGTCATGCATGTTGCGCGAGAAAATGCGGATGGCCTCGCGGTCGGCGCCTTCCTTCACGCGGCTGATGACATCGCGGGAGGAGGACGGCTCCAGCCGGCTTTTCCAGGCGGCTTCCGCGGTCTCCATCAGCCAGTCATCGGCCGGGCGGCCCTTTTTCGCGATGCCGAATTCATTGCGGATTTCCCGGATGGCCGGGTGTTCCCGGCTCGGCTCGACCGGCACGGCGAGCTTCACTTTCAACACGCCTTCCTTCTGCCCGCGCAGCATGGCGAGCGCACGGTGGGACGGCATTTCGGCGGCCTTCTGGTCGAATTCGAAATAGTCTGCGAATTTCGCGCCTTCGCGCGCCTTGCCTTTCACGACGCTGGAGCCGAGCTTGCCCTCGGCCCAGACGGTCTCGCGGACCTTGCCGACAAGGCGGGGTGTCTCGGCGATCCGCTCGACCAGGATTTCGCGCGCGCCTTCGAGCGCTGCCTTGCGGTCCCGGATGCCCTTCTGGGCGGAAATGAAGGCCTTGGCCTCATCGAAGGGCGAGAGCGAGGGGTTTGCGAGCAGGCGTTCGGCCAGCGGCTCCAGGCCAGCTTCCCTGGCGATGGTCGCCTTGGTGCGGCGCTTCTGCTTGAAGGGAGCGTAGAGGTCTTCGAGGGCGACTTTGGTGACCACCGCCATGATCTCGCGCTCCAGTGCCGGTGTCAGCTTGCCCTGCTCGCGGATGGCGGCGAGGACGGCCTCGCGGCGCTCATTCAGCTCGGTCAGATAGATCAGCCGTTCCGACAGGGCGCGCAGCTGGATGTCGTCGAGCCCTTCGGTTCGTTCCTTCCGGTAACGCGCGATGAAGGGCACGGTCGCCCCCTCTTCCAGGAGCGCGATGGCCGCCGCCGCCTGGCGCTCGGCGATGCCGAGTTCATCGGCGATCAGCCGGGCGACCGGAACGGGAGTTGGGGAAGAGGATGACGGAACCTTGCCGGCCATTTCGGGGCGCCTTCTGACTACGTTTCTATTTCATGCCCGCACCGGGCAAGCCTCCTCAATTGGAGGCAAATCCTTCACACCTCGTTTACGCTCTCCCGGCCCGCAGCGGACAATCCGGGACAGATGGGCACAGTTCAGGACAGTTGACGGCAATGAACGGCCGCTGGCAACCCGGCCGGAACTG
>CAYQRX010000516.1:0-1593 GCA_964419865.1 uncultured Hyphomonas sp.
GGTCTTTCACCAGTTCTTCGTCGACATGCCGACGGGGGTAGATCCATCGCTCTCGGTACTTCTGAACACCTTTGGCATTGCCGGAGTGGCTGCGTGGATCTTCACCGAGTTGGTTGCCCCGCAGCTGCGGCGTCGGGAGTTCACCGTGAGCGAGATCAGCCAGACCGGTGAAACCACCACGCTGACGCTCAGCCCTAAAGGTCGGGCGATGCGGTGGCGTCCAGGGCAATTCGCCTTCGTCCGCGCGCCTGAGGCAGGACTGTCCGAGCCGCACCCATTCACTATCGCCAGTGCCCCGCGTCCTGACGGCACCCTGACGCTCTCCATCCGGGCGCTGGGCGGCTGGACACGGAGTCTTCCCGCAACCTTGCGGACCGGGACGCGCGTGCAGCTCGAGGGCCCCTATGGGCGGTTCGACTTCCGCAAGGGTGGTGCGCGCCAGATCTGGCTCGCCGGCGGCATCGGCATCACGCCCTTCCTCGCCTGGGCGGAAAGCCTGACCGAGGCGGAGAGGCGCGACATTCACCTCGTCCATTGCGTCCGGACACAGGAGGAAGCGATCGGGGTGGAGACGCTGCGCGCTGCGGCCGCCCGCAACCCGAGGTTCAGTTTCGAGGTGGTCGTCACGACGCGCGATGGCCGACTCACGGCCGAGCGCCTGATCAGCGCGGCGCCGTTCGCGGTCAAGGATGCAGATCTGTGGTTCTGCGGCCCGACCGGCCTGAAGGACGGGATCCTCAAGGGCCTGAAGGCACAGAACCAGATGCCGCGGCGGGTCCGCTTCGAGCAGTTCGAATTCGCCTGAGAAAGGGCCTGTCACATCGCCACGCCAGCCGTGTGGCTCTCGCCTGCGCCTTTTGGCCCCGCTCTCACCGGCGGGGCCATTTCTTCCTGACGGCAACCTGAAGCGGAAATCGCTGCGCCGTCAGCAAGCCCTCAGGTCGGTTCTCCAGATTGTCTTCAGCAGACGAAAGGAGACCCTGCCATGAAGAAGACCCTGACATTTCTCGCCGCGTCCACGGCGCTGACCGTCGCGATCGGCGTCCCCGCCTGGAGCGCGATGCAGGCCCCGTCCGACGGCGTCCTTCGGCCGGTCGCCGCGCTCTTCGATGACGCCGCGCAAGCCATGCCGCTCGTTCTCGCAAGCGACGATGATGACGACGACAATCGCTGGCGGGACGGCTCGCGTCGCGGCCACGACGATGACGATGACGACGATGACGACGATGACGACGATGACGAAGACTGCGACGACGATGATGACGACGACGAATGCCGCGGTGGCGCTCGCAATCCCGCGCCCGCGGGCACGGTCGCCCCTCCGCAGAACGGCCTCTTCGGGAACGGCGCACCTCCGCAGGTTCAGGTGAACTGAACCGCTCCGCAGCCCCTCTCCGAACAAGGATCCATCCGATGAAATCGCTTCTCGCAACGCTTGCGCTGACCACGGCGCTGACACTTCCCGGTCTCGCCATGGCGCGGCCGGTGACGCTCACCACGACCCTCAACAACTACGGAGGCGACGGGGCCTACCTCGCGCTCTACGTCACCGACGCCTCGGGCGCCTATGTCGGCAGCCTCTGGATGGCCGGC
>CAYQRX010000517.1:0-1588 GCA_964419865.1 uncultured Hyphomonas sp.
ATGCCGACGCGCGGATCAAGCGGCTGATGCAGATCCTGAAGGCCTATGACCGGGCTCGGTTCGGGCGGCGCTCCGAGAAACTTGGCACCGCTGGGGCTGGTGCTGACGAAGAGGCGCAGCAGGCCTTCGTCTTCGAGGAGATCGAGACCGGCATCGCGGCGCTGAAGGCGCAGACAGGCCAAGGCCGGGCCCCGGGCGAGAAGCGGGCTCCGCGGCCGCGCAAGGGCTTCCCGCCCCATCTCGAGCGGGTCGAGGTGGTGATCGAGCCCGAGGACCTGCCGGAACACGCGGGCAAGCAGAAGGTGCTGATCGGGGAAGACATCTCCGAGCGGCTGGACGTCATCCCGGCGAAGTTCCGTGTCATCGTGACCCGCCGCCCGAAATACGCGCTCAAGGGCTGGGACGGTGTCATCCAGGCGCTTGCGCCGGCCCACATCATCGAAAGCGGCCTGCCGACCGAGGCGCTGCTGGCCCAGATCGCGGTCTCCAAATATGCCGACGGCCTGCCGCTGTTCCGGCAGGAGGGGATTTATGCCCGTGACGGCGTAGAAATCGACCGGCGGCTGATGGCGCAATGGATGGGCCGGGTCGGCTTCGAGTTGGAGATCCTCGCCGCGCATGTGCTGGGCGAGATCCTGAAGGGACCGCGCGTCTTCGCCGATGAGACCAGCCTGCCGACCCTCGCGCCCGGCACCGGCGCTGTGAAGAAGGCCTGGCTCTGGGCCTATGCCCGCGACGACAGCACCTTCGGCGGCAGCGGGCCGCCCATGGTGGCCTATCGCTTCGAGGACAGCCGATCCGGAGAATGCGTTCGTCGGCATCTCGGCGGGTATGGCGGCATTCTTCAGGTCGACGGCTATGCCGCCTACAATCAGCTCGTCCGCAAGGACGGGGGCAATGATGGCCCGCGCCTCGCTGGATGTTGGGCCCATAGCCGGCGGCGCTTCTTTGAGCTCCACACCGCGGGGGACAGCCAGGTCGCCACCACCACGGTCGAGCGCATGGCCGATCTGTGGAAACTCGAAGCCGAGGTGCGCGGCCAGAGCCCCGAGGCCCGCGCCGCCGCGCGACAGGCCATCTCCGCGCCCATCGTCGCCGAGCTGTTCGCCCTCTGGCAACAGACCCTGCCGCGCATCTCGGGCAAATCGAAGCTGGCCGAAGCCATCCGCTACGCCAGCGCCCGGCGCGACATTTTCGAGCGCTTCCTGACCGACGGCCTGATCGAACTCGACTCCAACATCGTCGAGCGCGCCATCCGGCCCCAGACCATCACCCGCAAGAACAGCCTCTTCGCCGGATCGGACGGCGGCGGCCGCACATGGGCCACCATCGCCACCCTCCTGCAGACCTGCAAAATGAACAACGTGGACCCCGCAGCCTGGCTGACACAGACCCTCGAGCGCATCGCCAACCAATGGCCAAGCGCCGAAATCGACGCCCTCATGCCCTGGAACTACACGCCCTGAACGGCATCAGCTTCCCGCTTACGATCATGCCACATGAACCCGTCGTCCTGCCGCCGCGTTTTCTACGGACCAAAGAGGCCGCGACCTTTCTCAGCCTCTCGGCCCGGACGCTCGAAAAACAC
>CAYQRX010000518.1:0-1580 GCA_964419865.1 uncultured Hyphomonas sp.
CGCCGCTTCCCCGCGGGCCTCCGTTCCGGCCGCCCTGAAAGGGCATCATTCATCAGCCCAGGGCGACGCCCCATAAGCGCTAACCAAATACCTTGACAGTCCCAGTCATTGCGGCTACACTATCTGTGACCATCCAGGAGGTTTGCAGATGGACGTCAAGGAAATGTCGATCTCGGGTTGGGATGAGCTGGCCTGCTTTCTCCCCGAAGGCTGGTATGAGAAGCTCCAGGAGCTGAGGCTGCTGAGGTTCGGCCGGAAGTTTGCCGGCAGAGACGGCGCCTCTGCGTTGCTGCGCGTTCTGCTGATCCACCTTGCCGGCAACGTTTCCCTGCGCACCGCCTGCGCCATGGCCAGCCAGGCGGGCATCTGTGACGTAAGCGATGTGGCGCTGCTGATGCGATTGAAGAAGGCCGACGGCTGGTTTGCCTGGGCCGCCCAGATGCTGATGGCGCAGGTGGACCTGCCTGCGGACAGCCGCCTGCCCTGTGAGTACCGATGGCGATTCGTCGACGGCACTGTGGTCGAGGAGCCGGGGGCGACCGGCTCCACATGGCGACTGCATTACTCTCTGGATGCCAGCACCTTTGCCCCCGATGAGATCCATGTCTCCGACGTGAAGGTGGGCGAGAAGCTGTCGAACTTCAGCGTACAGCCCGGGGACGTGTTCATTGCCGACCGTGCCTACTGCACGCGCAACGGGATCGCCCACGTGCATGACCGGGGCGGCTACGTCATGACCCGCCTCGCGCCTGGCAACCTGCCGCTTCACGACGAGGCGGGCAGGCCGTTTGCCTTGCTGAGACACCTGCGGCACCTGTCGTACGGACAGGTTGGCGACTATGCGGTCTGCCTCCATCGCGGCGAGCAGGTCGTGCGCGGCCGCGTGTGCGCCATCCGCATCGGCGACGAGGAAGCCGAAAGGGCCAGGGCAAGGATCCGGCGGCGCGCCCAGAAGAACAGCTACAAGAGCATCAGGCCGAACACGCTTGAGTATGCCGGTTATGTCCTGGTGTTCACAACTCTGCCCGCGGATGTTGATGCCGAGAAGGTGATGGCGGTCTACCGCTATCGCTGGCAGATCGAACTGCTCTTCAAGCGCCTGAAGTCACTCATCGGAGCCGCGCCGCTGCACAAGCGATCTCCCGACGGAATGCGCGGCTGGCTATGCGGCAAGGTGTTTGTCGCCGTTCTGAACCACGCCATGCTTCGGACCGCCGAAGCCCTTTCCCCCTGGGGATATCCCCTGCGCAGCGACTTCCGACGATCAGGATGAATCCGACTCGCCCGGGTGCCGCTCCCGCTGGCGGGAGTTCGAGTTCATGTTCGAGGCCATCCGCGGCTGCATCATGCCGCGACTCTCACTGCACGTCTGCCTCGCCGCCTGGCCCGCGGTGGTAGAGCGGCTGAAGGAACGGCCTCGCCGGCGAAGACTCCAGTCAGCAGAGATGAAGGATGTTCTTTTTGGTTAGCGCTTATGGGGCATCGCCCTGGGTAGGCGCCCACAACCATCATCTCCACCCTGCAGGGGTGGGACAAGTGGAGGGGGGCCAGACCATGGGCCAATCCCTTGCGAAGCTTGT
>CAYQRX010000519.1:0-1579 GCA_964419865.1 uncultured Hyphomonas sp.
CATCGCCGGCCTCGGCGCCCTCAACCGGCAGCTCTTCATCATCCCCTCTCGCGGCGTCGTCATCGTCCGCACCGGGAGCGCTGCCGAGGACGGTGATTTCACGCAGGAGATGTGGCGGCACCTCGCGCCGGCAATGCCGGACTGAAGGTAAGAAAAAGGCCGGAGCATCGCCCCGGCCTTTTGTTTGTGTGCTGATCGAGAAATCAGGCAGCCGCCTTCTTCTCCCCGGCAGGCGGGAAGCGCTCATAGAAGCTCTGGCCCTTCTCCGCCATTTCACGCAGGAGTTTACCCGGGCGGAAACGCTCACCATATTTGTCGGCAAGGCGGTCGGCCTCGGCAACGAAGGCCGGCACGCCCCAGATCAGGTCCATATAGCTGACGCACCCGCCGCTATAGGGCGCAAAGCCCCAGGCGAGGATCGAGCCGATATCGCCGTCGCGCGCATCGGTGATAACGCCTTCCTCGAAACAGCGGGCCACCTCGATAGCCTGACGGATCAGGAGGCGATTGGTCAGCTCCTTCTTCAGCGCCGGCGGGCATTCGTCGATCTTCACATCGACCTGCTCGCTTAGGTCCGGCCAGATCCGGTCGGGCTTGCCCTGTTCGTTATAGTCATAGAAGCCCTTGCCGGCCTTGCGCCCGACACGGCCCTTGTCTTCCACGATCCAGGCCATCATCCGGCCGAGCGGCGCTTCATTATAATCGAAGCCGACCGCCTTGGCCGTTGCCCGGCCGACTTTCAGCGCGGTGTCGAGCCCGACCGAATCGGACACTTCCAGCGGGCCCATCGGCATGCCGGCCTGGCGGCCGACATTCTCGATGATCGCCGGCTTGATGCCTTCGGCCAGCATTTCGAGGCCTTCCTGCGTATAGGTGCCGAAACAGCGCGAGGTGTAGAAACCGCGGCTGTCATTGACGACAATCGGCGTCTTCCGGATCTTCAGGACATAGTCGATGGTTTTGGTCAGCGTCTCCTGGCTCGTCTCCTTGCCCATGATGATCTCGACAAGGCCCATCCGCTCGACCGGCGAGAAGAAGTGGATGCCGATGAACTTGTCCTGACGCTTCAGCGGTGTTGCAAGCTGGGTGATCGGCAGGGTCGAGGTGTTCGAGCCGACGATGGCGTTCTCGCCAACAGCGGCTTCGGCATCGCTCAGCACCTTGTGCTTCAGATCCATATCCTCATACACGGCCTCGATCACGAGGTCGCAGTCTTCCAGCAGCTTATAGTCCGTGGTCGGCGTGATGAGGGAGAGGAGCTCGTCGCCCTTCTCCTTGGTGCTCTTGCCGCGCGAAACGGCCTTTTCCACGAGGCGCGCCGAGTACTGCTTGCCCTTCTCGGCCGCTTCCTGCTTCACATCCACCAGCACCGTGCGGATGCCGGCGCGCGCCTGTTCATAGGCGATGCCGGCGCCCATCAGGCCGGCACCGATGATGCCGACCTTCTTGATCTCGGCCTTCTCGAAGCCAGCCGGACGGTTTGCGCCTTTCGACAGCGCCTGGGTGGAGAGGAAGAGCGAGCGGATCATCGCCTTCGCCTCGGGGCGCTGCTGGGTGTTGATGAAATAGCTCGTCTCGA
>CAYQRX010000520.1:0-1551 GCA_964419865.1 uncultured Hyphomonas sp.
CTCCCCTGTTCCATCGCAACACCGAGGATGCCGATCGACACGCCGCTTAGCTCCGCATAAACCTCCCCGCATTTCTCGCCGGACGCGACGTCCACCTCACCGATGGGGGTGCATAGCGCCTTGGCGAAGCGCACGATATCATGGCTGCAGTTGCCCGCCGATATTCGGATGAACATCCGGCACATCGGCGAGCGTCTCGGCCACGGCAGCAAGCGAGCCGGCTTATCCTTTGATATAGACGGTATGGGTCACGGTAAACTCATACGGCGTTGTTGCAGAAGTCAGTGTGTGAGCGCAGTTTCCCCTTTCCGCGTTGAGTTCATGCCACGCGTTTGATTTCGGCAGATCCGAGGGCATTGAAGCGGTTCATGAGGGCGATGCGGATATGGATTTCGGCGGTCTGGCGGTCCGGGTCTTGTGATGAGATGCGTTCACCGAAGGCCTTGAGGCAGCGCATCCTTGCCTCGATCCTGCTTCGGACGTGATAACCTGACCAGCGCTTCCATATGGCCCTGCCCAAGCGCTGGGTTGCCCGGAGGATCTCGTTGCGCGCCCTGGCTGCGGGGCAATCCTCCTTCCAGAGGCGGCCATTCCTCCGGATCGGGATGATGGCGGTGCCGCCTCGATCCAGGATCGCGGTGTGGCAGCGTCGGGTGTCAAAGGCACCGTCGCCGGTGACGGTGCCGATCTGTTCATCCTCTGGGATCTGGTTGAGCAGGTCGGGCAGAACAGGGCTGTCGCCTTCACGGCTTGAGGTGAATTCGACGGCGCGGATGTCACCTGTAGCCGTGTCCATCGCCAGATGAACCTTACGATATTGGCGTCGGCGATGCGGGCCATGCTTGCGGGCAAGCCATTCCCCATCACCAAGAAACTTGATCCCGGTGCTGTCCACCAGCAGGTTCAGCGGCCCCGGCGCACGGCGGCGCGTGATCTGAACCGTGATGCGCTTCTGCCTGCGGCTCAGGGTCGAGAAATCGGGCACCCGCCAGTCGAGCCCGGCCATCGAAAGGATGCTCGCCACCATCCCTGTCGTTTGCCGGAGAGGCAGGCCGAACAGAACCTTCACCATCAAGCAGAACTGGATCGCGGCATCAGAGAAGACCGGCGGCCGACCATTGCATCCGGATTTGGGTGCGCGCCAAACCATGTCCTTGTCCAGCCAGATCAGAAGGGACCCGCGCCGCTTCAAGGCATCGTTGTAGGACTTCCAGTTCATCGTGCGGTAGCGGGTGGGCTCAGGCTTGCTCATACTCGCCCCTTAGCCCACTGGATTCGCAGTGTGAATCCCTCAGAAAACGGAGTTCTGCAACAACGCCAACTCATACAATCCATGCTTGCCGTCCGCCCCGCCGATGCCGGATTTGCGACGGCCGGCGTGGAAGCCCTGCATTGCCTCGAAATTCTCACGGTTGATATAAGTCTCGCCAAACTTCAACTCGCGCGCCGCGTTCATCGCGGCATTCAGATCGCGGGTATAGATGGACGAGGTCAGGCCATATTCGCTGTCATTGGCCAATGCGATGGCTTCGTCGAGACTGTCGACCGGTT
>CAYQRX010000521.1:0-1546 GCA_964419865.1 uncultured Hyphomonas sp.
CCGGCGCCGCAGACGCATGGCATCGAGCGGCCATCGCCCTTCCAGAGGCGGCCGGTCAATCCGTCCGGCCTCTGTCAATACATGGTGGTGGAGGGCGGCCGGGCCGTGCCCTGCGGCGCGCCGGCCAAGGGCGTCTATTGCGACCGGCACCGGGCCAAGAGTGCCGGCGTTCCGTTTCAGGGAGAAAATTAATGCAGCGATCTCAGGAACATATCCGGCCCGTTCGGGATCTCAGGTCTCGCCTTGATGCCGTCAAGGCCGAGCTCGTCTTCGGCGAGGTGGCGGTGGCCTGCGCGCTGGCGGGCTCGTCGCGCCGCGGCTGGGACTGTCCGGCCTGCGGGTCCGAATTCAGCGTGCGCGAGCGCAGCGATCATCTCGGCGGGCGCTGCACGATGGAAGGCTGCGGCAAGGGCTATGACATGGCCGGCCTGGTGATGGCGGCGCGGGGCATTTCGGCGCTGCAGGCAGCCGCCTTCCTGGAGCGGCTGGTCGAAGAGAAAGCGGCGCGGGGAAACCCCAAGGCGCCGGGGCTGTTTGGAGGTGAGGTATGAGCGAGAACAAGAAATACCGCGAGAAAAACCGGGCCGCGATCGGCTCGAACAGTATCGATGAAACGACGCGCGGGAAGCTCCGCCAGATCGTCGCCAAGGTCGAGCGGCTCGAAGAGGAAAAGAAGGGTATCGCCGACGACATCAAGGAGGTGATGGCCGAAGCCAAGGCGCTCGGTTTCGACACCAAGGCCGTGCGCGCCGCGATCCGCCTGCGGAGAATAGAAAAGGCCGAACGCGAGGAAGCGCAGCTGCTCCTCGATCTCTACATGGAGGCGATCGGAGAGGAATGATCACCGCATTGAAGATCTATGCGGCGCTCGCCGCGCTCGCCTCGCTACCCTTCCTGATGGGCGGCGTCGTCGATTATTTCCGCAGGGGAGGCCGCCATGGATGAAGTCGATCTGGCTGCAATAGTCACCTTTGGCCCGTCGGCGGCCGAGCTTGATGTTTTGAATGAGCGGCGCCGGCAGGTGCTGGAAGAGGGCTTCACGCCGGATCACGATGACGCGCATGACAATGGCGAGCTTGCCCGCGCGGCGGCCTGCTATGCGATGGGCGCGGCCTGGCTGGAAATGCACCGGATGGGCGACGGGCAGGGCAACATCGTCGATGTGCCGGTGCGCTGGCCCTGGTCGCCCGCCTGGTGGAAGCCCAAGTCCCGCCGCGAGGATCTGGTGCGCGCGGCCGCGCTGCTGATCGCCGAAGCCGAGCGGCTGGATCGGGCTGAGGCCGATTCCGCCGGGGAGGGTGAGGCATGAGTGCTCCGCCCGGAAACCTGCTGCCCTGCCCGTTCTGCGGGGGCAAGGCGCACCATATCGTCTTCGAGTTCACCAATCCGCCGCGCAGCACGCATGCCGTCGGTTGCCATGGCTGCGGCGCGGAAGTTCACGGCACCGAATGGCTTGAGCGCGGCGATGCTGAGCAGGGTTATCCCAGCGCCGCCGAAGCCGCCTTCGCCTGGAACCTGCGCGGCGGCAAGCCGGGAGGGCGCCTCG
>CAYQRX010000522.1:0-1535 GCA_964419865.1 uncultured Hyphomonas sp.
GCTTTCTGCAAAGAATGCGGTCTTCTGACCTCTATGCAGTTTCTGCATATTGCCTTGTGCTGAGGGATGTCGGGAGAACGGGGGCTGAACATTCAGCGCCCGCACCCTGAGGAGCAAACGCCCCGCACCTTGAAAAAGGCACAGTAAATTCAAGCAGTTATGATCGCTGAAAATCGAGATGGTGCGGTCGAGAATTGTGCCAAATCGGATATACATCAATATGTTGGCGCAAGGTGCGGGGAAATCAGGCCCCTTGATTTTGCTTGCGAATTTTCGACGCTTCCCGCACCTTTTCGGCCGCCTGCTGCGCCAATCTCCTTCTGTCTGCGGTCTTGGTGTAGTGGCTCGCCATTGTCCCGCCTGTCCACCCGAACAGGGCTTCAAGCTCGGCTACGGTGGCGCCGGCCTCAGCCGCCCTCGTTGCACCGATCTTGCGGACGCCATGAGCCGACTTCTTCACTCCCGCCGCATTGCAGGCAGCACGGAACATGTTGCCGAATGACTCCTTCGTCAGCGGCTTGCCGGTCTCCCCGACGATGAAGGCGAGATCGCCCGTAGGCCCGATGGCGAGCGTATCGGCCAGCGCGGGCAGTATGGGGATGCTGACCTCCGTCCCCGTCTTCTCCGTCCTGATCGTGGCAACGCCGTCCCTGACGTGCTGGCGGCCGATCCTGACGGCATCGCCGCGCCTTAGGCCGGTGTAGAGCAGGACATGGAGCCAAACCCGCTCCTTGGTGCCCTCCGGCCATGTCTCCTCGTAGGCGACGACCTCCTCTTCCGTCCAAGCCTCAAAGCCTGCCGACTTCGGCCGCGACGGGTTCTTCACGCCGGCCGTAGGATCATCGGATACAAGCTCAGCCTCGAAAGCCCAACGGAACAGCCCGCGCATGGCGTCGAGGAAGTTCCTGGCCTGCGCTGGCGTGGCGGCGCGGTCCTCACGTCCCTGCACGATCTTACGGCGCGTCACGGCCCTGTAGGGGGCATGGCCGGCCTTCTCGACCACATGCTTGAAGATGTTGTCGCGCTGCTTCCTCGTGGCCGCTGACAGGCCCCTGTAGGCTCCTGTCTCCCGGTAGCGGTCGATCAGCCATTTCAGCGAGCCGACGCCGGCCACGGCCTTCTTGGGCGTCGCGTTGGCGACAAGCGCATCGTGGTACTTCTCGTCAAAGTCCGGGTCGCTGATGTCGGGCAGTCGCACCCGCTTCCCCTTTCCTCGGCGGAAGTAATAGACGGTCTTCCCGTGGCGAGAGACCTCGCGATAGACGTACTGTGGGAGTTTTCGAGGCATCCCCTCCATCAAAGGCGGAAATCCTCTTCCTCATCAACCCGTCGCTGATCCTGCATGGGAATAGCGCGATCTTCGGGGACAAGTCGCACCAGCACGTTGCCAAACTGAACGATTGGTGCGTAGCCAGCCTTCTTCGCGCCCTCGCACAGGGCTTTCACCTGTCGCTGTGTCAGCGCAAGCGCCCTACTCACTGTCTTCCTCCGGTCGGGTGGCGAGCGCCTTGAATTGCCGGCGCTTCTCCGCGATT
>CAYQRX010000523.1:0-1530 GCA_964419865.1 uncultured Hyphomonas sp.
GTCCGACGCCGTTTCCGGTCGGAACATTGAAACCCGTACAAGCAAAAAGGGGAATTGCGATGAACTACCTAGCAAAGACCGCCGTCGCTATGGCAATGGCGCTTGGATACCCAGCCATGGCCAAAGCCGCCGAAGTGGAATGGCGGCTGAACGTCTTCACAGTCGAGTCCCGGCCTGAATCCCTGGCCTTCAAGGCGTTCGCCGATCGCGTGAGCGCCAATTCGGGCGGCCGCCTCGAAATCCAAGTATTCTACGGCGGCTCGCTCGGCATCGAGGCGTCCGATGCATTGCGGGCCCTGAAATCCGCCTCGATCGAGGCTGCGCACATCCGGGGTCAACTTTGCGCGCCGATTGACAGCGCGGAGGCCGGCAAGCTGTCGTCACGCCGGAGAAGCTCGCTAAGGCCCGCCAGCATCTGGCTGCCGGCCTCAATGTTCGCGAAGCCGCCGCGCGTGTGAAAATCGGCAAGACCGCGCTCTACGAAGCCCTCAAAGCCGAAAAATGAGCCGCACCCACCGTCAAACCGGCGTGAGTTCTTCATGCGTTCTCAAATGTCGGACAGATTCACCACTTTCGTGTCGTGACGCCATTCTCCTTCGAGTTCCTTCTTCAGGTCGTGCAGCAGGCTCAGCCGCTGACGTTCGAACTTGCGCACCCATCGCTCGTAGACGTCGTGCAGCGGCACGGGGTTGATGAAATGCAGCTTCTCCCGGCCGCGCCGGACGGTGCTGACCAGATTGGCCTCCTCCAGTAGCCCGAGGTGCTGGGTGGCGGACTGGCGGGCCATGTCGAGGTTTTCGCATAGCTGTCCGAGCGTCTGGCCGTTCCTCTCGCAAAGCAGATCGAGCAGCTTCCTGCGGGTGGGGTCGCCCAGCGCCTTGAACACCTTGTCCGCATCCATCCAGATTCTCTTCCCCTCGCCGGCAGCCGGATACGACGCTTCAGTTCCAGTTGTCGATCTTGACGTCATGCGGGCTCGGCAGGCCCTTGCCGGTTTCCACCAGCGCCTTCAGGCTCATCATGAAGATCGCCCATTTGGTGCTGCAATGGTGCATGAACTCGACACGCTCCTCCCAGCCCTCATGGCTGAAAAGGACGATGCAATGCTCGCCTTCCTGCTTGAGATCGAAGCGGATCGTCGTGCCGATCCATTCGGCCGGGCCGGCAACAACCTCCCAGAGAACGAGTTCAGCGGGACGAAGCTGCAAGACCTTCATCTCCATGTCGCCGATCTCGACGCCGCCGGACATGAACCGGACCCGGAGAGCACTGCCCACCTCGCTCTCCCCGATCGTGTCCTCGGTCCACCACCTGGCCACGCCGTTGCGCGTGGCCAGGGCATTGTAGACCGCATCCGGCGTGGACCTGATCCCGACCCTGTGTGCGATATCCACCATGACATTTCCTCATTGGGGTCGGTTCCGGCTGAGGGCGAAATGACACCCTAAGCATTCTACTTCTTGGGCCACAGATACTCGCCAGTCAGCAGGATGTGCGCCCAGCCCAGCGGGGATATGTGGGCTAGCAGTT
>CAYQRX010000524.1:0-1526 GCA_964419865.1 uncultured Hyphomonas sp.
TGGCGGATGTCGGCCTTTGGGAACAGCACGCGGGCAATGCGGGCCGACACCGCCTCGGCCTCGATCCCGGTGAACCGCCAGCCTGCCGGGGCCTGCGCCATGAGCGTGCCAACGCCACAGCCCGGCTCCAGCACGCGGGCATCCTCGGGCACGCCGGCCCGGACCAATGCCCGGATCATCGCTGTCGCGATGGTCGCGGGCGTGTAGAAGGCCGAGAAGGTCGCCCGCCTGGCCTCGTCATAGGCCTCGGCCGACAGCAGGCCGCGCAGCGTCGTGTGATCGTCGGCCCAGGCTTGCGTGCTGTGGGCGCCGGTGCCGGGATCGGGAAAGATCCTGGCGATCGGCCCGAAGCCGGGAAAGCGCAGAAGGGTGGCGCGCTCGTCGGCCGTCGGGACGTTGCCGTGCCGCTCGCTCGTCCTTAAGGTCTCGATCGCGGCGAGTGCATCACGGACCAGCTCGCGCTCGCTGCGCCGCGTGTTGTCGGCTTCAAGGTCCATCAGGAAGGTCCGCTCGCTGGGGGCTGCTGACCTTCCAACGGTACGATATGCCGACTTCGCGGCTAAGAGCGCCGGGTCAGAATTATTTAGATATTGCCGCGCGCTAACAGGTCATTGCCTTTCTTATCCGTTGCTTGGCACGACAGGCGAAAGAGGCGGTCCTGACCGTGCGATCTCCCAGAACAACACACGGGCGCACGATCAGGCGTGCACGCTGTCGGGGAGGAACGAACAAGGCGCGCGATAGCGCGCGCCCTGGATAGGAAAAGGCCCGCTGGGCAGGTCGGTGAAATTGTCATGCAATTGCATTACATGGATGGCAGTCTCAATCCGCGTAGGAGGATCCCAGTGGCTGCGAATGCCCTGATTCAAGCGCGCATCGACGCCGCCGTGAAAGAGCGGGCGACCGCCGTACTCGACAATATGGGCCTGACCATCTCGGACGTGGTGCGGATCCTGTTGACCAGGGTCGCCAATGAAGGCGCGTTGCCAGCCGGCTTGGCGATCGATCCGGCAGCCCATGACGCCTGGTTCCGGGCCAAGGTTCAGGAGGCCCTGGGCGACACGCGGCCGGCGGTCCCGCATGACCAGGTGGAAGCCCATTTTGTCAAACGGCGGGCAGCTGCCTTGCGGCGCGGCCGCAAGGATGAGGCATGAGGCTCGAATGGTCCCCGCTCGCACTCGAAGACCGGGACGCAATCTTTGACTACATCTAGCAGGACAACCCGCGCGCCGCCGTTGCCGTCGATGATCGCATCCGTGACCAGGTCGAGCGTTTGGTGAGCTTCCCCGAAGGCGGTCGGCGCGGTCGGGTCGAGGGGATGCGGGAGCTGGTCATCAGCCGCACGCCCTATATTGCCGCCTAGCGCATCCGGGACGACACCTTACACATTCTCCGCGTGCTACATGGGGCACAGCCTTGGCCCGATGACATGCCGCAGGACTGATCGGCCACGCGAGCAATGATCGCCCAAGGAGGAGCAGCATGAATCAGCTTGGCCTTTTCCCGACCGAGTTGCACCTGCGCCG
>CAYQRX010000525.1:0-1520 GCA_964419865.1 uncultured Hyphomonas sp.
GGCGGTATCCCCAGCCTTCCGCGCGGATACATGCTGCGCATTTTCGTCATCACGTCGATCCGCTTGTGCAGGCCGGGTGATGCCCCACCGCCCGGCCGCCCTTGCACCTTGCACCCCCCGGTCTCGCCGACGGGCAGGGTTGGAGCGCAGCGCTGCGCTCCAACCCAAGCCCATGAAAGGAAAGACCATGAACACCATGACCCTGAACCATCACCAGCAGCCCGTTTCCAAGGGCTTCCGCGTGGACATTTCGCGCGGCGAAAATATCGGCCGCGTTTCGTCGGAATGGTTCTCGCGCCCGGATGACGAACGCTATCTGTCGCTGACCGAGCTTTATGAAGCCGTGAAGTCCCGCGCGGATCGCGCCAAGGCCCGCACCGTGGAGAGTCGCACCGTGCGTGTGGAAGCCAGCCGCGACGATGCCGAGTGGCTTTCGCTGATCGTGCCCGGACAGGAGCAGCCCGTCGCCCCGACGCATTGGAGTTTCGGCCAGCTTTGCAGCCTTGTCGGCGCACCGGCCCGCTACCTGCGTGATCTTCCCGCACCGCTGGCGGGCATCAATCTGCAACATGGCCTTGTCAGTCATCGCGGCGAATTGGTGAAGACACTGGAAACCGAGGATGGGCGCGTTGAGCTTCGCGCCGTGACCGGCCCGGACTACGGGCGCATCTGGGACCATGAACTTGTCGCCGCCGTCATGAAGATCGCGGGCGATGGCGTCGGCGATACCATGTGGAAGGTGCCGGGCGTTCTGGATTGGGCGACCATGACGCACAATCCGTTCGTGGACGTGACCAAGGACACGACCACGCTTTATGCCAGCGACCGTGACGTGTTCCTGTTTCTGGTGGACGATACGCACCCCATCGAAGCCGGACGCCTGCCGAACGGCGACCCCGATCTTTATTTCCGGGGATTTTATTGCTGGAACAGCGAAGTCGGATCGAAGACCCTCGGCATCGCCTCTTTCTATCTCCGGGCGGTTTGCATGAACCGCAACCTTTGGGGCGTGGAAGGGTTCGAGGAAATCAGCATCCGGCACAGCAAGTTTGCCGCGCAGCGTTTCGCCCATGAAGCGGCTCCGGCTTTGACCAGCTTCGCCAATTCCTCGCCCGCGCCATTCGTGGCCGGGATCAGGGCGGCGCGCGAGCGGATCGTCGCCCGTACCGATGAGGACCGCGAGAGCTTCCTGCGCAAGCGCGGGTTCAGCAAGGCCGAGACCGGCAAGATCATCGAGACCGTGTTGCAGGAGGAAGGCCGCCCGCCCGAGAGCATCTTCGATTTCGTGCAGGGCATGACGGCCCATGCCCGCAGCAAGGTCCATCAGGACAGTCGCCTTGAACTGGAGGCGAAGGCTAAGACCTTGCTGGAGAAGGCCGCCTAATCAGCAGAGCCGCGCAGCCGGAAACCCGGTTGCGCGGCTTTCCGCTTTTCAGGCTTTCAGGGTTCCAAAATTTTCCGCCGATCCGGCGACGCGGATCGGCGTTGCGGCCAGGCCCGATCACATGGCCGCGCTCGCC
>CAYQRX010000526.1:0-1518 GCA_964419865.1 uncultured Hyphomonas sp.
CTCGGGCGCTTCATTCCCGGGCATAATATGATCATCTGTGCCGGCATCGGTGTCGGGGGTTGTGAACCCTTCTTGCTCCGGAGCGGGTGTCATGCCTTCTGCGGGAGTGTCGATGTCGCCCTGACCTTCCGGAACAAAGCCGTCATCGTTAGCGTCGATGTTCATGCCGGAAATTTCGGTCCCGACATTATTGACCTCAGCCATCATGAGAGCATTGAGATCATCGGTCGAATAGTCGTCAGGCAATTCGTCGACATTGATCGAAGCCTCAAGCACATCCATCCCAGCGCCGGCATCGAACGGAGACGGTTCGGCCTCGGCCATGGTCTGACCACCATCATCAGTGTCTGCCTGAAGAACCGGGTCTTCATCTTCGCTCATCGTGTCGGTGCTGGCGGTAGCGCCGGGCTCCTGCGGAAGCTCATCTGTAACGGGTGGGGGCATGTCCTGCCCGTCGGTGATTGCAGGGTCGATTTCCCCGGTCGCCGCAGGATCAACAGGAACCTGGTCGCGATTTGTCGGATCATAAGTCCCCTGCGCGAGGACAGGGCCGGCCATCAGGGCCATGGCGGCGCAGCTTGCAAACAGCTTTTTCATGTCTGGCTCCTTCTCAAAGAGCAGGATTGCTCAGATATCCAATCCGCAGGGCAGGACTTGGTTCCCGCACGCGCAGGTTAATCCGCAGACAGGCTTGTGGCGCAAAAGAGGCAACCTAGTGCTATCTGCGATAGCCGAGGCCTTCCAGCATCGACGCCGTTTCATAAAGCGGCAGGCCAACGATCGCGGTGTAGCTGCCATTGATCGCGGTCACGAAGGCGCCGGCTGCGCCCTGTATGCCATAGCCCCCGGCCTTGCCCTTCCACTCGCCGCTGGCGAGATAGGCAGCAATCTCCTGCTCAGTAAGTCGTTTCATCTTTACACGGGCGAGCACGGCTCGAGAGGCCATCCGGCCATCGGGCGCGCGGACGGCAACGCCGGTGATGCACTGATGCGCGCGGCCAGACAGAAGGCGCAGGAAGGTGGCGGCCTCTGCCTCGTCTGCGGCTTTTTCCAGATTACGCCGGCCAAGGGCGACGACCGTATCGGCGGCGAGCACATAGGCGCCCTCGCCCGCACAGGCCGACGCCTTCTCGCGCGCCAGGCGCAGGGCCAGTTCGCGCGGAGATTCGTCCTTGCGGCGCGTCTCGTCGATGTCAGTGGGGGAGACCCGATCCGGCACGATACCGATCTGGGCGAGGAGTTCGAGACGCCGCGGGCTCGCGCTGGCGAGAATGAGCGGCGCGCTGCCCGGCATGGCGGCTTACTTGAAGCGGTAAGTGATACGGCCCTTGGTCAGGTCGTAGGGGGTCATTTCCACCATCACCTTGTCACCGGTGAGCACGCGGATGCGGTTCTTGCGCATCTTGCCGGCGGTGTGGGCGATGATCTCATGGTCGTTCTCGAGCTTCACCCGGAACGTGGCGTTGGGCAGGAGTTCGACGACCGTGCCTTCAAATTCAATCAGTTCTTCTTTTGACA
>CAYQRX010000527.1:0-1517 GCA_964419865.1 uncultured Hyphomonas sp.
TCCAAAAAACCTATATATCACAACGCACGAACAGGATTTTTCAGCAGCCTGCTAGACAAAGCTTCCGGTCCGCAGCGGGCCGGCTGGTTCAAAAGTGTGGATCATCAGGCCGGTCTTCCCTGCCTGCGTCCGGATCAGTTTCAGCTCTCGCGGCGGCGCGCCCTCTGGAAAGATGCGCTTGCCCGTCCCGAGGATCACCGGCACGACGATCAGCACCACCTCATCGGCCAGGCCGTGCTCCAGCAGCGCCGCCGCAACGCTCGAACTTCCCCAGACAACCAGGTCCGGGCCGTCCTGCGCCTTCAGGTGCCGCAAGCCTGCCGCAATGTCCGTCCCCAGACTTTCCGCCGGCCCCCAGCCCAGGCTCTCCGGCCGGTGGGTCGCCACATATTTCACCGCGCTGTTGAACTTGTCGGCGATCGGGCTCTGCCCGGCCTGCGGCCAGTAGCCCGCCCAGATATCATAGGTCCGCCGCCCCAGCAGCAGGTCGAACTCTGCCGCATGTGCGGTCTCCACCGCCTCATCGAGGATCGGATCGTCAAACGGCGCCGACCATCCGCCATGCGCAAACCCTGCATCGCTGTCCTCACCCGGCCCGCCCGGCGCCTGAATGACACCGTCGAGCGAGATGTATTCGAGCAGGGTGATCTTTCGCATCGCGCCCTCCGGTTCAGCTCGTCCGGGGCCGGACGAACAGGGTTTCAACATAGCGTCTCAGATGGTCGAGGCTGTCCTGCGCAATCGCAGGCTCGCCGCTCGCTTTCGCCAGGATGAACGCGCCCTGCGTCACCGCCACGATATGCAGCGCCAGGCTCCGCGCGCTCCACTCCCCGGAAATCCCGCGCGCCTGCATGGCTGCCTCTATGTCGGCCACCAGCGCCTCGGCATGGCCCGCCATACTGTCCCAGGTGGCCGCGCGCACGGCCGGGCTCGTCGCCCAGGCTTCCTGTGCCATTGTGCCGGCAAAACAGGTAAACTCCGCAATATCGCCCGCCATCATGTCCCGGCGCAGCTCGATATAGGCCAGCAGCCGCTCCAGCGGATCGTCCGGCTGATGATAGGGCGCCACCTCGAAGAACGCGCCCGTCACTGCAGACCAATGGTCTGCGGCTGCCGCGGCCAGCTCGTCCTTGCTTTTGAAGTAATGAAAGAACGCGCCTTTCGAAACGCCGGCGGCCGCGCAGATCTCGTCCACACTCGTCGCCGCCAGCCCCTGCCGCCGCACCAGCTGAAAGGCCGCCTCCATCAGGCTCTCGCGTGTCTTCGGATTGGCGGTCCGGGCCATCGCTTCTTGCTCCTTAAGCCATTACATACCAACCAGTTGGTATTGTGTCAACGGGCGTTCGGGCTTGGAGCCCCGTTGGAGGAAAACCCCCGCTCGTTGGAGGAATCGTTGGAGTTTTTCGCGCCCCAAAGAAAAAGCCCGCCGCGGGGGTCCGGGCGGGCTTTCTCGAAAAGGGGGAAGGGTGCCTTATTCCGGCTTGCGGAATTTCAGCGTCATCCGGTCGCTCTCGCCG
>CAYQRX010000528.1:0-1502 GCA_964419865.1 uncultured Hyphomonas sp.
CTGTCGCTCAACCGCGATTTCTCCGCCCCCGTGCGCCTGAAGCGCGCCCTCAGCCGCGAGGACCGCCTCGCCCATGTCCGCGCCGAGACTGATCCCTTCAACACCTGGGACGGGCTGCAGACGCTCATCAAGGAAGAAATCCTCGCCCTTGCCGAAGGCAGCCAGGCCGCGCCCGATACCAGCCTCGTCTCGGCGCTCGGCGCGGCTGTGCGCGGCGCGATGGATGACCCGGCCTTTGCCGCCCTCCTGACCCGCCTGCCGGATGTCGGCGAGTTGTTCCTTGAACGCGCGCCGGCAGACCCCGTCGCCCTTGCCGCGGCGCGCCGCAAGCTGCAGGCCGCGCTCGCCGCAGACCTCGCACCGGCGATTTCGGCAACCCTCGCACGGCCTTCGCCGGCTCCCTATGATCCGGGAGCGGAGCAGGCTTCGGTCCGGGCCCTGCGTTCGGCCTTTGTCATGCTGCTCGGGGGCAGGGGCGATGCGGATGACGCGCTCCTCGCGCTTTACCGGAGCGCGCCGAACATGACCGAACAGCTCGCAGCCTTAAGAGCCCTCACCGTGACGGCGGGGCCGGGGCGGGCCGAGGCGCTCGCCGATTTCGAGGCGAGATGGAAGGCCAATCCCCTCGTCATGGACAAATGGTTCTCCGTCCAGTCCGCGCTCGGCACAGCGCAAGACGTCGCCCGTCTGATCGCGCATCCGGATTTCGACCTGCGCAATCCGAACCGTGTCCGCTCGGTCGTCGGCGCCTTCGCCATGCAGAACCTCGCCGCCTTCCATGCCCCGGACGGTTCGGGCTACCGCGCCGTCGAGGACACCATCCTCGCCGCCGACAAGGCCAACCCCGCCCTCGGCGCGCGCCTGCTGACCGCGTTCGAGCAGTGGCGCCTGCTGGAGCCGAAAGCCCGCGCCGAGGCCGAGGCGAGCCTGCGCCGTCTGATTGCGGGCGGCCTGTCGAAGAATGCCGCGGATATTGCCGCCAGGTCGCTGGACGGGGACACCAAAGGTTAACCCGGCCGCTAACTTCGTTAACGAAGGGTCAATGTTTCCACCGGAAAAGGTAAGTTGCGCTTTTCCCGGAAGCAGCATGGCATCAGGCTTGATTTGGCACGTTCGGAGACCCGTTCCCAGCTGAGCCGCTCCGCAGCGGCATCAGAGAATGCGGCGACAACCGAAGCGCGCCGTCTGCGACTGTTGCTGCCTGCCATACTGGGCCTTCTCGCCTTCGCGCTGGCCCTGAAAGGGTGGGACGAACGCCAGAGCGCCGAGCAGAACCGCCTGGCCCAGCTCGGCGCCGAAGCCCGCAATATCGCTGCACGGATCGAGGCGCGCGCCGACGTCGCCCGCACCGCCATGACCATTGCCGAAGGCGGCGGCGTGCCGCGGGCCGAGACGGCCAGCCTGACGCCCGGCATCGACGCCATGGTCCAGGTGCGCGATGCGGCCCAGTCGCCGAGCCGGGAGCCGGGCGGCGACTGGGCCGCATCGCGCACCTGGACCAT
>CAYQRX010000529.1:0-1500 GCA_964419865.1 uncultured Hyphomonas sp.
CGTCCTGATTACCGACACGCCGCAGGGTATCGTCGCGCAAAGCGGCGCCGAGGATCTGGAGCAGGCCTTCATCCACTATATTTCCACCGCTATCCCGCCCGAAGCGCCGGTGGCCGAGGGGCTGGCAAGCGAGCCGGCCCCACCTGTCGATGCCACAGGCTTCAGCCTCGGCCGGATGCTGGCCTATGCCGCGCGCGAGGCGATGCAGGTGCGCCGCGACCCTGTGCGGCTGGTCTTTGCCTTTCTGGGCAGCGCGGTGCTGCTGCTGATCATGTCCTTCGGCATTTCGCAGGACGTGCGCGACATCCCCTTCGCGGTACTGGACCATGACCGCAGCCCGGAGAGTCGCGCATGGATATCCGCGTTCGAGGACTCGGGCTGGTTCGTCCGCCATGCCGATCTGCAGGACGTTGACGCGCTGCGCGAGCGCCTTGCCAGCGGCGAACTGACACTGGCGGTCGAGATCCCGCCCGACTTCGGCGCTGACCTGCGCGCGGGTCATGGGGCGAGCATTGCCGCCACGATCGACGGCACCGACACCAGCCGCGCGGGCACCGTGGAAAGCTATGTGACCGGCGCCAACCAGATGGCAGCAGCGGCATTGCCGACGGATACCGCATCGGGGACGCCAACCGTGCAGATGGAGCCGCGCTTCCGCTACAACCCGGCGATGGAAAGTCTGCCGGCCATCGGCCCGACCATCCCGCCGATGCTGCTGTTGCTGTTTCCGGCAATCCTGATGGCGGTCAGCGTGGCACGGGAAAAGGAAATCGGCACGATCACCAATTTCTATGTCACGCCGACCGGCAGAGCCGAGTTCCTGATCGGCAAGCAACTGGTCTATGTCGCCATTACGCTGATGAACTTCGCCATCCTGACCGCGCTTGTGGTGCTGGTGCTGGGGGTGCCCCTGAAAGGCAGTCCAATGGTGCTGGTATTGGCCACACTGGTCTATGCGCTGGCGGCGACGGGCTGGGGGCTGCTGATCTCGATGATAGCGGGCACACAGGTGACGGCGGCCTTTGCAGCCGCCGTGCTGTCGGTGATGCCGACGATGCAGTTCTCGGGCATGATGGTGCCGGTCTCCTCGCTTGAAGGGCCGGCACAGACCATCGGATATCTGTGGCCGACCACATGGTACATGATGGTGAGCGTCGGCAGCTTCACCAAGGGAATGGGCCTTGCCGATCTTGGCGACGCGCTGTGGCGGCTGGCGCTGTTCGGGCCGGCATTTACCGCCATCGCCATCCTTTTGCTGCGCAAGCAGGAGCGGTGAAATGCGCGCCATCCTCAACACCTTCTGGCTGATCGGCAAGGAGATCAAAAGCACTCTCGGCGATCCCGTCATGCTGGTGCTGATCCTGTGGTCATTCTTTTTCGCGGTGATGATGGAGGCCCGCGGCGCGGGCGATACCGTTCACAATGCCTCGATCGCCATCGTTGATGAGGACAACTCGCCCCTGAGCCGCCAGATTGCCGATGCCCTGATGCCGCCCTGGT